>NZ_LLZH01000294.1:0-229556 GCF_001509495.1 Actinoplanes awajinensis subsp. mycoplanecinus
ACCGACGTGATCTCACCCGCCACCTTCGCCTCCACAGAGGCCACTCAAGCCACGAAACCCCAGTTCAGAGCCTTACCGTCGGACTACGCAATGGCCCTGGGTTACTGCCCTCCGCGATGTGCCCGTCAGCGACCGCCCGCTTGTAGAAGCAGCGCATCGCGGAAATGAAATGCTCCGCCGCGCTGCGCCCGCCCCGATTGTTCCGACGGCGTAAAGCGTTCGCCTGGATCTCGCGCATCGCGACCTCGATCTCGGACGGGATCACCGAATCGATCCGCCGATCCGCCCACCGCTCGACAGCCTTGGCCCAATACGTGCTGTACATGCGCTGGGAGCCGGGCGAGACCGCCGCGGCGACGATCGGCACGTACTCGGCGAACGTCGGCACCGGAACACCGGATACGGTCGTATTCAACAGATCCTCGGCCGTGATCCCCATCTGCTGCAACAACATCATGGCCGCCTTCATCACCTCGGGCTTGCCCACCGCAGTCATGCGCCACCACCCAGCACGGCCGCGTGCAGGTCCGCGGTGAGATGGCCGAGCAAAGCAGCCGGGTGCACGAGCAGCAACTGCAGGCCCGGCAGCCCGGCGAGGAGCACCCGCTCCGGGCCGTCGATACGGCACGCCTGCCGCACCCGCGCCGGAACGTTCACCTGACACAGTTGATCCAGCGTGCGCATGCGCTGCCCGGCGCCCGGGGCGATCACGATCACGCCTGCACGGATAGCGAAGCCGACCTGCAGTCCAGGCTTCCAACCGAGGCTGGCCATGACGAGCTTGTCATTGATCCGCCCAGCCCGGTCCATAGCCGACAGCCCGAAGACGACATCGCGGCGCGGCAACTCCGGAACCTTCGGCAGCGGCAACGGCTTACGCAACAGCTGGCCCCGACCAGCTTCACGACGCTGACCTTGCCGATCCGGCAGCGTCAGCCGAGGGACAAGCGGTGGCAGCGGAATCGATCTCACCACGGCCACCACCAGCCGAAACGTCGGATGGAACGGTGAAGCATCGACGCTACGGCCGAGTGTTCTAGTCCAGTTCGGTTACCAATGTCTGCTTTATAGCGCCCGGACACGTTAAACCCCTGTAGGTTATTCGCGTTTCACGCGATTCCTGCCGGGGTTTTCTGCTGTCCAGGCCTTCCGGATCGCCACGGCATCCGGCACTACCGGACCACGGCCTCGCCGCCTGCCGCCGACGGTGAACGGCAACGCCAGCTGTGCCGGACCGCGCTGCGCCGGCACCGGGCTCTGGTCGGCGACGGTCGCGGTGTAACCGTCGGCACCGGGATCAGCCGGTGTCACCGGATCAAACTCGTCTGCCGATTCGACGATGGCATCCTCAATTTCGAGGGTGCCCGACCCGCAGACCACTACCAGGTCATTCGCCCGCAGATACGCACCCAGATCCTCAGCATCCCCCAGATCCGCGAGCTCGGCGTCCAGAGCTTGCAGGGTGCTGAAAAGCCGTTCCTGCGGCCAGTACACCCACGGCGGCATTCCCTCAGCGGCCAGCTGGGCACTCGTGTGACCGTGCCGGCACCGGTAGCCCGGCTTCCGGTTCAACCAGTGCGCCGACATCCGTCGCCCGCACACCGCGCAGATCAGCAACCCGGTCAGCGCATACCGGCGCACCTGCCCACTGTCGGGCTCCGCAACAGCAGTGATCCCCTGAGCTGCCAGGTAGTCGGCAGCCGACACCAGCTCCGGGTGCGTCTGCTCCGCCGAGACCACCCAGTCCGACCGCGGATTCCAGACCCGCACCGGCCCCATGCTCGACCGTTTGTCCCCCGGCACCGCCTCACGATGATCGGTGAACTGTCGATTCCACACCTGCTGGCCGGTGTACCGCGGATTCGCCAGGATCGCCGCCACCGTCCGCAACGTCCACACCGTTCTACGCCTGTGCGGATTCCGCTCCGGATCATGCGCACTCGGGGACGGCACCCCGCGCTCGTTGAGCGCCCGGGCAATGCTCGACACGCTGCACCCCTGCAACCGGCACGCGAAGATCCACCGCACGTGCGGAGCCGCGACCGGATCGATGTCCAGGCGGTGCAGCCGCCGGCCCCACTTCGCGTGCACCTTGTTCGGATGCGGCCCTGCGTCCACCAGTAGATAGCCGTACGGTGGCCGGCCGCCCAGATTTCGGCCCTGCTCCCGCACCTGCGCGGCCATCGCCGCCGACGTCCGGAACCTGTTCCGCAACACCTCCCGCTGCGACTGATGCCCGAGCATCTTCAACATCGCCCGATGCTCCGGCTCGGCCAGATCCACCGGCCCCTCGAGCTCGGGCAGCCACAGCTGCACCCCGTACGCATTCAACTGCGCGATGACCGACTGCGCCTGACCCGCGGTGAACGCCCGCTCGAACTCCGCCACTACCACCGCGTCGAACTCACACGCAGGATTCGCGGCTGCTGCGAGCAGCGCCGCCGCCTGTGGACGCCGCGTCCACGGCAGACTCCGCGACCAGCCCTCGTCGAAGAACTCGGCCACCACCCGACCCCGGCCGGCGATCAGCCGTCCAGCAGACTCCAGCTGCCACGCCCGCGACGTGGCGGGATCCTGATAACCAACCGTCGAGAAACGACCGTAGAACGCGAACCGCAAAGGACCCGGACGCGGCGGACCAGTGCGACCCCGATGCCGCGACGACGTCACGGGCGCCTGCAGCCAAGAGTCAAGTGAGTAAGTCGCCGAATATGGCGGCGCAGATGATGGCATATCGATCACCGCAATCTCAGGTGATTAACCGCCATTTATCTCTAGCACCACAGTCTTTCCAGCAACCAGGCCCGAGCCCGACAAGTCACCCTGACCGCGCTCAGGATTCACGCAGGCATCCTCCGGCAGAAGTACACCAAAGAAGCTGTCGAGCCGACCGTGCACCTCATGGTCCAGGCCGCCTATCGTGACCCGGCCACCGCCGACTACCGCGGCTTGCGCCCCAGGACGATCCGATCCAGCGCTTCTTCGCCCGCGGCGCATTCTGCCGCCTAGTCGCCTCCATCGACGTCGGGGACGACCTGGCATGCAACTTGACTCTACTGCCGAATTGAGTGCGTTCCGCATATTCATAACAAGGCATTCGACTACAGGCTCCCCCAGTCGTCGGTAGGTGCGTCGCGTTCGACAAGCGAGGCGAACCGCTCCTCTTCCTCTTCTTCGGCGCTTTTGACACGGAAACCGGGTATCCCGAGTTCGCTTTCCCAGCTCAGATCGCGGGCGAGGCCGGTTAGCGATGCCGCTGCCCGTTCCCCAGCCAGTCGAGCCCTGTCCCGTAAGGCGATCCAACCTTCTGCCCCATCGGAGGAGCGGGCGATATCCATGACATCTTCGCCCTGTAGCCGCATCTCCTGCTTCGCGAAGTGATTTTCCTCGTAATTCACCGAATTGGACTCGCTGCAAAGTGAATCAATGTTTGACCACGCGTTGGAGATTGCGAAGGTTATTCCACGGGCGTTCAGCGGGCGGGACGGATCGTCACCGCCAACCATCAACGCAATCTCGATGGACTCGCTTTGATAATACTTGATCAGCGCGACGTCATCGCCGTAGAAGAACTTCCTGGAACGAATCAGAAGCCTGCGGTCATCAGCGCTCATATGTGATGGGTCGAACAATCCGTCAAGATAGCGATCAAGCGCCTCCTGATATTTGAAATCACCAAGTGCGCCTACCCTTGCCAGGCGCACTGCGCAGAGAGCTCCATACATCTGAAGCCCCCACGGACTTCGAATCTCTCCCAGCTCTGGCATTCTCATCGCAGTTTCACCATAGCTGCCGAAACGGCCGTATCGTCGGGGGCGACGAACACACTGATCTGCCGCCGATAACGCTCGATGGGCGGAGGGCGCCGCTACGCTACGTCGAGTGCCATCGTGAATGCAGGTCCGGGTCTACCCGGCTGCCAGTCGGCGGACAGCGCCTGACGGATGCCCGCAGCGACGATGGCCGGGCGAACAGGGTCCGCTCGGTAGGCCAAGCCAGTTCCTGGGGTGGGCGTATGGAAGCGTCACCACGAGCCGTGCACCCGAGTCATCGGCGAGTTCGACGACGAACGTCAACGGTGACCATCCGAGTGCCTGGCAATAGGTCGGCCTGCGTCTGACCAGCCAGCGAAATACGACACCATCGACGGCAATGCGCCTGGACCCTCGGCTGGCCAATGCCATGAAGCGCCTCCACGACCTCGGCCGCGCTCTGCTTGGGCAGGCTATCCGGATACGGCGGCGATTACTACCGTGTTCAGGTCACGAGGGTTGGTAAGGTGCCCGGATCTAGCCGCGATCCGGGCGTGGGTAGCGGCGCTCACCACGCCAGGAAGAGCCTCCAGCCAGCTTTCGTCAGGGTGCCTTCAGCAGTCGTCGATTGGGGCGTGTTGTGACGATTCCCCAGAATCCATCCTGCCCTGCTGGAGCCCAGTTCGTCCGTCATAACCATCCAGACCGGCACCGTCTGCGTAGGTCAGCCGATTGCGAGGAGGACGCACAGCACCGTCAGGCACGCAGTCAGCGCTCCCATGCCCCAGCGTTCCACCGGGTGTCGGCCGGCGACGTTTCCCACGGTGTTCACCGCGAAGAGCAAGGCGAACCCCCAGCACGTCCACGTCAGCGCCGAGTTCTCCGACGCGGAGCCGACCACTCCACCGCGAAGAAGGAGCAGACAACCGATCGCGATCAGAACCACGGCGGTGATCAGGCTGGCGGCCCGGTACCTGGTCGGCAGCCGTCCGTCGGGCAGCGTCGCGCGGCCGCCGTAGGCGGCGTCCGCCCACGGGGCACCGGCGCTGAGCCCCAGTTGAAAGGCGGCAACGAGCACGAGCAGGCCGCAGGCGGCGAGGGCCAAGCCCTCGATCATGGGGTGGGTCATCCTGCTCCTATCCGTCGGGGCCTTCACTGACCGTCTTGAAGCGCAAGGTGATCATCCCCGTAGAAACGCATTCGGGTCGGGCGGCCCGCCGGTTCAGGCCCCAACACTCTCTGCCGAGACCAGCCGTATCAGAGAGCCTTTTCCAACCTGATCTTGCAGGTCAGGGCGGGTAGGCCGGGGCGGTAGTCGAAGAGGGCGAGGCTCCAGGTAGGACAGCAAATCGACCAAAACCCGATGCCCCGACCGGGAGCCTCGCCATGCTGTCCTACCCTGCCACGATCTCGTTGTCCAGGCGCACCCTGAACCACCTGGCCGAGCGCATCCGCGGCCACCGCCAGCAGCGCAAATCCCGATGGCGCAAGCTGGACCCGGGCCGCCAGGCCCTGCTCACCCTGGCCCATCTGCGCAACGGCGACACCTACACCCGCCTCGCCGCAGGCTTCGAGATCGGGATCGCCACCGCCTGGCGCTACGTGCAGGAAGCGATTGCGCTGCTCAGCGCCGCCGCCGATGACCTCGCCAGCGCGATGCGGCGTATCCGGCAGCTGGCGTACGCGATCCTCGACGGCACGCTGATCCCGATCGACCGGGTCGCTGACCAGCGGCCGTACTACTCCGGCAAGCACAAGCGGCACGGCGTGAACGTGCAGGTCATCGCCGACGCGGCCGGGCGGCTTGTGTGGGCCTCGCCGGCGTTGCCGGGCTCGGCCCACGATCTGAGCGCCGCCCGGATCCACGGCATCATCGACGCGCTGACCAGTGCAGACGTGATGACGTTTGCCGACAAGGGCTATCAAGGGGCCCGCGGCAGCGTGCGCACCCCGTTCAAGCGGCGCCGCTTCCGGCCGAAGCTGTCACGCCGGCAGAAGGCGGTCAACCGGGCGCACGCGAAGGTCCGCGCCCGCGGCGAGCGAGCGATCGCCACGCTCAAGACCTGGAAAATCCTGGCCAAACTGCGTTGTTGCCCGCGGCGGGCCACCACGATCGTGCAGGCCATCCTCGTCTTGCAACACGTCGAAGCCAACCGCTACGCAGGATGAAATCGGCGGCGTCCGGGCGCTGTCCGCCTCGGCTGCTCTGCCCCTCGGCTTCACCGCGGCATGGACCGTCCAGGCCGCGGCCACCGACGAAACCGGCCTGTTCGGGGTCGGAGCACTCATGCTGCTGGGCGGACTCAGCGCGGCTTGCGCGATCGTCTGCGCCCTGCTGACCGGCCTGTGGCACCGCCGCACGGCACACCGGCTCCGACGGCCGATCCGCCGCTGTCCTTGCGCACCAGACTCTCCATGAAACCCGGGGCTTTGACACCCCTGATCACCCTGACCGTCGAGCTGCGCCGTCGCGGCTTCGGCTTCGGCTTCGGCTTCGGCTTCGGCTTCGGCTTCGGCTTCGGCTTCGGCTTCGGCTTCGGCTTCGGCCTCGGCTTCAAAGAGCCTGCACGAAGCCCCTCGACACCACCACCCCGGGCGGCCGGCTGGTCTTCCGCGTCTGCAGACGCCGTGTGATTGGCGCGGCGAAATCAGACTCGTCAAGGTCGTCGGCGCCGTACCAGAACTCGACCGACACCGCCGATTCCGGAACGGCCACTTGCGGGACGACTTCCGGTCGACGTCCAGGCGCAGGCCGGCGCCGTGCTCGTAGAGAGCAGGTCGACCGCGGCCAGGGCCTGTTTGATGGTCGACGGGGCCCGGCGCAGCTGCAGCAGGTCGCGGCGCCAGGCGGTGACGGCGGCTTCGGCGCCGACCAGGTCGGTGTAGGCGTCCGGGTGCACGCCGGCGTGCTCGCCCAGCCAGCTGGTGTACGCGCCGACCTGGCGCCGGTACGCGCGGTTGGTGTGCGCGGACAACTTGCACCGGTCAGGTATCCGCTTCTGGCTAACCCATGGCCCTCGACGTGATGGGTTGCCGTCCACCTTCAGCGTTGGACAGGATCCATGGCCACGGCCTGCCCATCGACTGCGGAGCCTCCTCGATGCACATGCCCTCACCTCAAGGAAGGTAGGCTGAATCTACGTAGATTGAATCTACGTGATGTCATTCGTCTAGCGGGGGTTGGCTTTGTTCATCGGCAGACGTACCGAGTTGTCACTGCTGACCAAGCGGATCGACCACATCAAGCGAGCCGGGACAGGTCTCTCCGTCGCGATCCGTGGCCGCCGCCAGGTGGGCAAGTCACGTCTGGTCCAAGAGCTCTGTGACCGCTCCGGCCTGCCGTACCTCTACTACACCGCCGTCAAAGGGGCGTCAGTCACCGAGTCGACGACCCAGTTCCTCACCGACCTGACCGAATCGGCCCTGCCGAACGACCCCGCGTTGCTACCCGGGACGCCGCCGGCCGGCGGCTGGGGTGACATGCTGCGCCTGCTGGCCGGCACGCTGCCGGACCAGCCCTGCATCGTCGTGCTCGACGAAGTGCCCTGGCTCACCGAGCAGGACGACACCTTCGACGGCCAACTGCAGGTCGTCTGGGACCGCCTGCTGTCACTCCGGCCCGTCCTGCTGCTGCTCCTCGGCAGCGACCTGCACATGATGCAACGCCTGACCGCATACGACCGGCCGTTCTACGGCCGCGCGGACAACCTCGTCCTCGGCCCGCTGAACCTCGCCGAGACCGCCACGGCGACCGGGCTGACCGGCTCCGATGCCATCGACGCGCACCTGATCACCGGGGGCCTACCCGGGATCCTGCTGCGCTGGCCGTCCGGAACCGGCGCCGACGACTACCTCCGCGACGAGTGCACCGACCCCGCGTCACCACTGTTCACTGTTCCCGAGCAGTCCCTCGCCTCGGAATTCCCCAACCCCGACACCGCCCGCCGCGTCCTGGAGACCATCGGCGGCGACGCCCGCACTTTCGCCAACATCGCCAGCACCGCTGGAAGCCGCGACGGAACGATCCCCTCGGGCACCCTGTCCCCGCTGATGCGGCAACTCACCGACGACAAACAGGCCTTGACCGCCGACCAGCCACTCTCGACCAAAAGCGGCAAACCCGCCCTCTACCGGGTCGCCGACAGTAACTTGCGCCTCTACCTCGCCATCCTCCGCGATGTGCACAACCTGACCCAGCGCGGCCGGCCCGACGCCGGCTACACCCTGTTCCAGAATCGATGGACCAGCTGGCGCGGCCGGGCCGTGGAACCGCTCATCCGCACCTCGCTCGAACAAGCCGCCATCAACGGATCCCTGCCCTGGCCCGAAGCCCACGCCGTCGGCGGCTGGTGGAACCGGCAGTTCAACCCGGAGATCGACCTCGTCGGCGCCGACCGGACACCTGTCGCCGCGCACATCTACTTCTGCGGGTCATTGAAGTGGCTGGGAACAGCGTTCGACACTCGCGACCTGCACACCCTCCAGGAGGGCGCTCGCCAGATTCCCGGCTTCGACGCGTCGCACACCGGCCTGATCGTTGTCACTCGCTCCGGGGCGGCGTTACCCACCGATGTAGTTGACGTCATCTGGGGCCCCGACGATGTCGTTGGCGCCTGGCGAACCTGACCTATTACCCCCATCGCCAAGACGGAGACGAAGGGATCAGAGAACGACCGCACAAACTTCCGCCGGGTCCAACTCAGTGCCTGCGCGAGCCACGAACAGCGCCCACCCATGTGATCCGTCGGTGCTGCCGCGGCCGGCCGGGCTCGCGCCAAGCCCGCTGTGGAGGTGCGCACTGCAGGTCAGGCAAGCGCCGTCCGAGAGGTTCCGCTCGGACGCGCTTGCGGCTGCCTACTGCAATACGATAAATGTCGACAGCTTGGCAGGAACAATGACTTGTACCCGATCTCCGGACACAAACGAAGACCCCATGCGCAGCAGAATCGGCGCATGGGGTCTTCCTTTGTGTTGACCATCGGACACGTAAAACCCTAAAAAATCACTCTGGGTTTCGCGCAGGAATCAACCTCGCCGTTAAGCGGCGAGGTTTACTTTTTGTAGCGCGAGCATATCTTTGCTGCCCAGAGCTCTGGTTTCCCGGCGAAAGTCCTCATGCGTTCTCGATCACACCGGCCCCATCGCCGGCGCTGTTCCCGAAGATGCCCGTGATGGCAGGCAGCGCTTTCCCCGGTACGTCACCCACCAGCGCCGTCATGTCTCGCGAGCAGCGCAGCCCCGAGGAGGGGTGCCCGATGGGACGTGCTCGAACGAACCCCGCACCCACGGCGCCGACCACCGCCCGGGGCCGCCTCACCCACGACGCGCTGATCGCCGCCGGCCGCGAGATCGTCGAGGAGTACGGGTGGGGCGGGTTCACGCCCGAAGCCGTCACCCAGGCGGCCAGCGTGTCGCACGGGACCTTCTACACCTACTTCGAGTCCAAGGACGACCTGCTGCGCCGGATCGTCAAGGCCGCAGCCGACGAGATGATCGCCGCGAGCCGGATCCCGGACCTCGACGACCCGTACGCCCGGATCGTCGAGGCGAACCGCCGCTACCTGGCCGCCACCGGCGAGCCCGCGAAGGTGCTGCGGATGGTCGAACACGGCGCCCACCAGGACGGTAACCTCCGCGGCCTGCTCCTGGAGATCCGCGAGTTCTACGTCCGCAGCAGCGAGGAGAGCATCCGCCGCCTGCAGACGGCCGGCCTGGCCAACCCCGACCTCGACCTGACAGCGATCGCCCTCGGCGGCATGGTCGAGCAGGCCGCGTGATCATCAACGAACTACGCGAACCCCTCGACCCTGAGAAGATGCTCGACCACCTCTCCCGCCTCCGGGCAGCGGCCATCGGTCTGCGGCAGAGCCCGGCTTCTCAGGACGTCAGCGTGGCGTAGTGGCCGCCGATCATCATCAGGCGGTCGTGGGTGCCGACCTCCAGGATCCGGCCGTCGCCCATGACGACGATCTGGTGGGCGTTGCGGATCGTGGACAGCCTGTGGGCGATGGTGACAGTGGTACGGCCGCGAGCGAGGGCGTCCAAGGCGGTCTGCACCGCCCGCTCCGTCGAGTTGTCCAGCGCGCTGGTCGCCTCGTCCAGCACCAGGATCGGCGGGTCGCGCAGCAGTGTCCGGGCGATCGCGATCCGCTGTTTCTCCCCGCCGGAGAACCGGTGACCACGCGAGCCCACCATCGTGTCGTAGCCCTTCGGCAGCGCCATGATCACGTCGTGCACCTGTGCCGTCCGGGCGGCCCACTCCACCTGCTCGTCGGTGGCGTCCGGCCGCGCGTACCGCAGATTCTCCCGGACCGAGGTGTGCAGCAGGTACGTCTCCTGCCCGACCATGCTGATCACCCCGACCAGTTCGTTGAGCCGCAGCGCCCGCAGGTCGAACCCGTCGACGGTGATCCGGCCCGCGGTCGGGTCGTAGAGCCGCATGATCAACGCGGCCACCGTGCTCTTACCCGAACCGGTCTCGCCGACCAGGGCCAGCGACGAACCGGGCGGCACGTCCAGGGTGATGTCACTGATCGCGGGCTTCTCGTTGTCCGGATAGGTGAAACCGACGTGCTCGAACCGCAGGTGGCCGCGCACCGGCAGGGGCAGGCTGACCGGCAGGATCGGGTCGTCGACCTCGACCGGCAGGTCCAGGTATTCGAAGATCCGCGCGAACAGCGCTGTCGAACTGCTCCAGGTGACACCGACGTCGAGCAGGCTGGTCATCGGCTGGAACAGCCGGCCCTGCAGGGCGGTGAAGGCCACCACCGTGCCGATGGTCAGGTCGGCGGCACTCGGCACGATCCCCGCGCTCAGGTAGATGAGCGCCGGAATGGTGGCGAACATGATGTTCATCGTGGCGCCCCGCCAGCGCCCGGCGAGCTGCGAACGCAGTTGCAGCTCGACGAGACGAGACGACGACCCGGCGAAGCGTTCGATCAGGGCCGGGCCGGTTCCCATGATCTTGCTGAGCTGCACGCCGCTGATCGACAGGCTCTCCTCGACGATCACGTTGAGGTCGGCGAGTTCCCGCTGGCGTTTGCCGGTGATCTCCTTGCGCAGCCGGGCCATCCGGCGGGCCAGCAGCAGCGCGGGCGGCAGCGCCAGCATCGACACCAGGAACAGCTGCCAGTTCAGGGCGAGCATCGCTATCGACGTGGCGACAGCGGTGGTCACGTTCGACGCGATCGAGGTGGCTGTCGAGGTGACCACCGCCTGCATGCCGCCGATGTCGTTGGTGATGCGTGACTGGATCTCACCGGCCCGGGTGCGGGTGAAGAACGCCACCGACTGGCGGTGCAGGTGGGTGAAGACGTCCACCCGCAGCGTGTGCATGACCCGCTGGCCGGTCCCGGTGGCGATCCAGGTCTGGGTGATGCCGAACACCGCCGTCAGGACGGCGACCATGATCAGGCCGCCGACCAGCCAGCCGAGCAGCCGCACGTTCCCGGTGGGCAACGCACGGTCGATGATCTCCCGTACCAGGAACGGGGTGGCCATGTTCGTCAGCGACGACGCGACGATGATGGCCATGACCGCACTCAGCCGCCGCCAGTGCGGTTTGAACAGCCGCGCGATACGGCGCGGCGAGACGTCGGTGGAGCTAGACGACACTGCGGGCCCACTTGCGCAGTACGTTGTAGTCCGGCCGATGATGCCAGTAGCAGTCGTACAGGAACCTGTCGTTCTCGGTGGTGGACCGGTAGGCACGCTCGGAACGGGTGAAGCCGGTGCTGCCGGCCGCGTCCCGGTGCCACTGCGAGGTACGGCTCCAGACCTTCTGATCGCCGGCCTGCCAGGACAGCGACGACGCCAGGAACGGGATACCGGCGCCCCGGCAGTACCGTTCGATCGCACCCGCGGCGTCGGTCAGCAACTCCTCGGCCTCCACCACGTACGGCTGTTCCCCGGTCACCTCCCGGACCCGCCGCGCCATCTCCACCTGATGTCCGTAACCGATCTCCTCGCAGACCATGTCCGCGTTCATCGCGTAGTGCGACGGGATGACCCGCCGCGGATCACGGATGATGAAGGTGTGCCGCCCCACCTGCGGGATCCGCTCCCCACCGTTGCCGAGATAGTCGTACTCGGTGGTCTCCTTGACGAACACCGGATGGTCCATGGCCCGGTCCTCGAGATGTTTCAGCAGCTCGTCGTGGCTGGTCACGGTGTGGTCGCCGACCTCGATCCGGCCCTGCACGACGATGCTGGAGAACGGTTCGTGGAAGACCTCGTGGTCACCGCGTTCCAGCATCATCCGCAGGAACGCCGTCGACATCGACCGCGGGGTACCCCAGAGGAACAGCAGGTCCGGGCCCGTCACGCCGTCCGCCCGATCAGGCTCGCCGGGCGGATGTCCCACCAGGACTCCTCGACGTAGGCCAGGCACTCGTCGCGGCTCTGCGGCCCGAAGACCTTGCGCCAGCCAGCCGGTACGTCGATCACCTCCGGCCACAGCGAGTGCTGTCCCTCATCGTTGACGAGCACGAAGAACTCGATGTCGGTACGTTCGAACGGATTGGTCATGCCGTCGGCCCTTCGGTAGGAGTGAGGCGCAGGTGCTCGGACACCCGCGCGCCGATGATCTGCAGCACCTCGGCCCGAGCGAGCTGCCGGTGCTTGTAGTCGAGGGCCATCACGTCGACCGCGCCGGAGACGTACGGGAGCCACATCGGTGCGAAGTGGTGCTCCTGCGGCCGGGCCGCGACCGCCTCGACGAACAGGATGTCGCCCTGGAAGACCGAGAACCGGTGACTGTCGGCGATCTTGATCAGGTTCTCGTAGAAGTCGACGGTGGCCCGGCCCTTCTGCCGCATCAGGAACGAATAGGGCCCCTGCCGCTCACGCAGGTGCTCGTACAGGATGTCGCCGGTCAGGTGCGGGCGCTCAGAAGCGGGAAGGTTGAGGTCGAAGTGGTGTGCGAGGGCGTTCAGCCGCTCGACCAGGGTCACCGGGCGATGCGGCGTCGGACGGGCGTCGAGCATCGCGACCAGGGCCACCTCGTGACCGGCACGCTGCAGCTGCACACCCATCTCGTGGGCGATCTCCCCGCCGGTGCTCAGGCCGAGCAGGTGGTAGGGCCCCTCCGGCTGGACGAGGCGGATCTGCTGGACGTAGTCGGCGGCCAGCGCGGCCATGGTCGCGGGCAGTTCCTCTCCCGGGTCCAGTCCGCGGGCTTGAACCCCGTACACGCCGAAGGTCTTCGGAATGGCGTTGACCAGCGGATAGTAGAGCCAGCTGAGCCCGCCCAGCGGGTGGACGCAGAACAGCGAGACGGGGCTCGACCCGGTGCGCAGCGGCACCACCACGTCGAGGGTCGCCTCCTCGGGCTCGTCGGCGAGCCACGTCGCCAGGTCCTTCGCGGTCGGCACCGCGGAGACCACCAGCGGGTTGACGGCCACCCCGAACTCGACCTCGATCGCCCTGGTGAGCGCCTCGACGGTCTCCCGGCCGCCGCCGAGGTCGAAGAGGTTGTCCTCGGCGGCCACCGAGTCGACGCCCAGGGCCTGCGCGACCAGGGCACGCATCCGGTCCTCGGCCGAGGTCCGTTCCGGAGACACGTCCGGCAACGGGGGCAGCTCACCGACACGGTCGGCCAGATCGGCGAGTGTCAGGCTCTCGAAGACGTACCGGAAGGGCAGTTCCACCCGCATCAGCGTCCGGACCTCGTTGACCACCTGCATCGCCAGCAGCGAGTGGCCGCCGAGTGCGAAGAAGTTGTCGTCACGGCCCACCCGGTCGACGCCGAGCAGGCTGCGCCACACCTCGGCCAGGGACTCCTCGACCGGGCCGGCCGGCGGCACGTGGGCCCGTTCGCGGTCGGCCGTGCCGGGGTCGGGCAGCCGGCGGCGGTCGACCTTGCCGTTGACGGTGACCGGGAAGGCGTCCATGGCCACGAACGCCGACGGCACCAGGTGTGCGGGCACGACCGCGGGCATCTGCCGCCGCAGCCGGACCGGGTCGGGGTCGAAGCCGGTGACATACGCGACGAGGCGTTTGTCCACACCGTCACCGTGCACCATCGCGACCGCCTGCTCGACACCGTGCAGTCCGAGCAGCGCGGCCTCCACCTCGCCTAGTTCGACCCGTACGCCACGGATCTTGACCTGTTCGTCGTCGCGGCCGAGGAACTCGATCGCCCCGTCGGACCGGCGGCGGGCCCGGTCACCGGTGCGGTACATCCGCTCGCCTGGCGTGAACGGGTCGGCGACGAACCGCTGCGCGGTCAGGGCCGGTCGGTTCAGGTAGCCGCGGGCCAGCGGGCGCCCGGCGATGTAGATCTCGCCGGGCATGCCGAGCGGCACATGGTCCAGGTCCGGGCCGAGCAGGTAGACCCGTGCGTTGGCGATCGGGACGCCGATCGGCGCGCTGCGGCCCTCGTCGTCGTCACCGCACAGCCAGCTGGTCACCCCGATGGCAGCCTCGGTCGGCCCGTACAGGTTGTGGATCAGCGTCTCGGGCAGCGCCTCGGCGAAGCGGCGGCGCAGGCTGTGGGTCAGGGTCTCGCCACCGGCGATGATGTGGCGCAGGCTGGTGCAGCCGACGGCGCCGGGTTCGCGCAGGAACATCTCCAGCATCGACGGGACGAAGTCGACGAAGGTGACCTGTTCGCGCTGGATGAGGTCGACCAGGTAGCGGGGGTCGCGGTGCCCGTCGGGCCGGGCCATCACCAGGGTCGCCCCGTTGGTCAGCGCCCAGAGCAGCTCCCACACCGAGGTGTCGAAGGTGACAGGCGACTTCTGCAGCACCCGGCCCTCGGCGCCGAGGGTGAACCTGTCGTCCATCCAGGCGATCCGGTTGCTGACCGCCGCGTGGACGTTCACCACGCCCTTCGGGGTGCCCGTCGACCCGGAGGTGTAGATCGCGTACATCGCGTCCTCGCCGTCCACCGCCACACCGGGGTCGTACACCGGCTCGTTCGCGGCATCGCCGACGTCGAGCAGCAGGTGGTCGTGACCGGACAGCCGGTCCCGGGTGGCAGCGTGTGTCACGACGACCTGGACGCCGGTGTCGGCGATCATCGAGGTCAGACGGGCGGGCGGCAGGTCCGGGTCGAGCGGGACGAACGCACCACCCGACTTACCGATCGCGAGGACCGCCACGACCAGGTCGAAACTCCGCTCCACGCTCACACCGACCAGCACGTCACGGCCCACGCCCAGCGCGATCAGGCGATGCGCCAGCCGGTTGGCGCGGCGGTTCAGTTCCCGGTACGACAGGCCGGCGCCCTCGAAACGTACCGCTGTCGCGTACGGTTTCCGGCGGGCCTGTTCCCGGATCAGCTCGTGCGGCCAGCGCCGGTCGCCCCGGTCGCGGACCTCTCCGGCGCTCATCGCCTCGACGGCGAGCCGTTCCGGCCCGCTCATCAACGGCAGGACACTGATCGGTACGCCGGGTCGCGCCACCGCCTCGGTCAGCAGCCGGCCGAGCATGGCGACCATCCGCTCGGCGGTGTCGTGGTCGAACAGGTCACCGGCGTACATCACCTCACCGCCGATACCGACCGGCCGACCGGCCTCATCGAGGAACTCGACGAACTGGATGCTCAGGTCGAACTTCGCCGACCCGGATCCCACACCGACCCGCTCCGAACGCACCCCGTCCAGACCGAATCGCGCCGACTTGCCGACCTGCGAGGCGACCATCACCTGGAACAGCGGATGCCGACCCGGTACACGGGGCGGGTTCAGCTCCTCGACGACACTCTCGAAGGGCACGTCCTGGTTGCTGAACGCCAGCAGATCCTGCTCCCGTACCCGGTCGATGAGCTGGTCGAACGACGGATCCCCGGACAGGTCGGCCCGCAGCACCAGGGTGTTGACGAAGAAGCCGACCAGATCCTCCAGGGCCTCGTCGACCCGGCCGGACACCGGCCACCCGAGCGGGATGTCGGTACCGGCACCGAGACGGAACAGCACCGCGGCCACCGCCGACTGCAACACCATGAAAGTGGTGGCACCGTGCTGCCGCGCCGCCTCGGCTACCCGCTCGTGCGTCTCAGCGGGCAGCGACACCGGCACCGACCGGCCGCGATACGTCGGTTCGGCAGGCCTGCCCCGGTCGACGGGCAACGCGATCTCGTCGGGAACACCGCCGAGCAGCTCCTGCCAGTACGCGATCTGCGGCCGCGCCAGCCGAACCAGGTCACGCTGCCAGACCGCGAAGTCGGCGTACTGCACCGGCAGCTCGGTCCACCGCGGTGGATGCCCGGCCCGGCGTTGCTCGTACGCCTCGGACAGGTCACGCATCAGCGGTTTCATCGACCCACCGTCAGCGGCGACGTGGTGCACGACCAGAACCAGGACGAAGTCCTCCGGCCCGACCTCCAGCAGTCGCACCCGCAGCGGGATCCGCGCCGTCAGGTCGAAGCTCTCGCGGACCATGCGCTTGACGGTGTCCTGCCAGCCGGTCTCCGCGATCGACTCGCGAACCAGCAGCTCACCCAGCTCGGCCATCGGCACCACCTGCTGGTACGGCTGCCCGTCCAGCACCGGGAACCGGGTACGCAACGGCTCGTGCCGCCGGACCACATCGGTCACCGCAGCCCGCAGAGCAGCCTCGTCCAGACCGTCGGCGAGCCGGACCACCACCGGGATGTGATACGCCCCGTCGCCACCACGCAACTGCGCGGTCAACCACATCCGCTGCTGCGGGTACGACAGCGGCACCCGTTCCGAACGCACCTGACGCCGCAGCACCGGCCGGACACCGGTCTTCAACACCGACACCCGCCGGGCCAGGTCAGCCAGCGTCGACGTCTCGAACAGGTCCCGGACCGGCAACTCCACGTTCATCACCGACCGGACCCGGTTCACCAGCTGCGTCGCCAGCAGCGAATGACCGCCGAGCCGGTAGAACTCGTCGGTACGGCCGACCCGGGTCACCCCGAGGATCTCCTCCCACAACCGGGCCAGGCTCTGCTCCACCGCGCCGACCGGAGCGACGTAGTCGCGCTGCCCCGACTCGGCCCCCGGATCCGGCAGCGCCTTCCGGTCGACCTTGCCGTTCACCGTCACCGGCAGCACGTCGAGTTTCACCAGCACCGACGGCACCAGATGCTCCGGCACCAGCCCGGCCAGATCCCGGCGCAGTGCGGCCGGTTCCGGACCGCCGTCGTCGGTCACCACGTAGGCGACCAGCCTGCGGTCCGCGCCGTCGCCGTGCGGCACGACCACCGCCTGGTCCACTCCCGGCAGGCTCATCAGCGCCGACTCGATCTCACCCGGTTCCACCCGGACACCCCGGATCTTGACCTGGTCGTCGGCGCGGCCCCGGTACTCCAGCTGCCCGTCGGGCCGCCGCATCACCACGTCACCGGTGCGGTACATCCGCTCACCGGGCGCCCCGAACGGGTCCGCGACGAAACGATGGGCGGTCAGCCCGGTCTGCCCGGCATACCCACGGGCCACCCCGGCCCCCGCCAGGTACAGCTCACCAGTTGTCTGTTCCCGCAGCAGGTCGTCCAGCACGTACGCCCGCACGTTGGGCAACGGCCGCCCGATCGGCGGCACACCGTCACCGGCCAGCGGGTCACTCACGGTCGCCGCCACGGTGCCCTCGGTCGGCCCGTACGCGTTGAACATGCGCCGTTTGCGACTCCAGCGAGCCGCCACCGCCGGCGGGCACGCCTCCCCCGCCACGATCAGCGTCACCGACTCCGGCAGTCCTCCGGCATCCTCCACCACGGACAGCAGCGACGGCGGCAGCGTCACGTGGGTGACCCCACGGCTGCGTACCAGCTCCACCAGTTCCGGGCCGGGCACCAGCCGGGACCGGTCCGTCACCACCAGGGCCGCACCGGACAACAGCGTCGTCCACACCTCGGACACCGAAGCGTCGAAACTGACCGACGCGAACTGCAGCCGCCGGCAGCCCGGCCCCAGCCCGAAGATCTCCGTCTGCGACCGCACCAGGTTCCGAGCACTCGCATGGGTCACTACGACGCCTTTCGGTACGCCCGTCGACCCTGACGTGTAAATCAGGTAGGCGGCGTGGTCCGGCAGCAGCGCCTCATGCCGGTCGGCGTCCGTCACGGCGCCACCGTCCAACCCGGAAAGCTCGCCCGCGGTCTTCGGGTCGTCGAGCACCACCTCGGTGATCGCGGAAGAAGCTTCCAGGCGTGCGCCGGCGGTCGTGACCACGCATCGGGCCCGCGCGTCGGCCATCATGAACTCGGCCCGCACTGCCGGGTAGGCCACGTCCACCGGCACGTACGCCCCGCCGGCCTTCGACACCGCGAGGGCGGCCACCACGAACTCGACTCCGCGGGGCATCCGCAGCGCCACCACCACCTCGGGGCCGACCCCCTGGTCGATCAGCAGCCGGGCTAATCGGTTGGATCGCTCGTCCAGCTCCGCGAACGAGACCATCGCGTCGTCACACACCACGGCGGTCTCTTCGGCGCCGCGCTCCACCTGCGCGGCGAACATCTCCGGCAACGTCCACGGATCGCTCACAACGGCCTCCTCGGATGGGCGCCCGGGACCCCGGCGCCGTTGACAAGTACGACGATCTTCAAGGCCGCGAACAGACCGCCACTGTGGAGGAGAGCCACAGAAGCAGCAAGATGACGAATGTCATCACCATCGCGGTACACAAAATGGACCTCAGCCGCGTCGCCCTCTTCGAGAGGCAGACGCTGGCGCACATCATCAAGGAGGCTTCGGCCTACGAAACCGATAGGTATTGCGTAATACCGTCTCGACTGACGAAGGTCAGGAGATACCGAACGGCGCGGACCCTTCGATGCCGAGGTCCTTGCGGTCGTAGCCGCTACCTTCGCCGCGATACATCCAGCCCTTGCCAATGAACTGAAACAGGCACCAGCCGTCACCAACGGTGGTGGTTGTGCCCACCGGGGAGGCCGCCGCCCACCCCTCGGCACACTCCACCGAACCGAGCGACCAGCCCTTGGGCAGGTCAACCAGCCCTTCGAGGTCCTTCGGCTCAGGGCAGGCGGCTATCCCGGCAACGTCAGTCGACGGCGCGGGAGCAGCCGCTCCGGGGCGGACGAAGCCGGGGTGGCGCAAGCGGAAAGCGCGAACAGAACAACGGCAACGGGCAGCACCTGACGGTGACGTACAAACATTTCAGGCTCCTCAGAATCGCGACAGGCGCGCGGCGGCGAGATGAATCCTCGGCCACCGGCACAGTCCGCGATATCCCGCTTCTGTGCCATCATCCACAGTGCCTGCCGATTGGTAGCCAATTACCTCGGTCTATCATTTGGGTGCCAGACAGCCGCGCCCGCTCAGGATCACCTGAATGGCGGATCCGAGTCCGCCGAGAATCCCTCCGGGCAGGGCGATTGCGTAGTCGGTTGAGGGGTGCTTGAGCTGGGGTTTCGTGCGGGAGCTGACGGGAGCCGGGGTCCATGCAGGACGGATGCGGCCTGCTGGTGATCATGGAGCCCTTTTCATCGTGACGGTGCAGGTCAGGGCAGGGGCAGAGCCCCGAATTCGACACCGGAAGCCCTACTACGGCGTGAACGTGCAGGTCATAGCCGATGCGGCAGGCCGGCTCGTCTGGGTATCAGCAGCGTTGCCCGGTGCCGTCCACGACCTCACGGCGGCCCGCACCCGCGCCATCATCGAGGCCTCGACCAGCGCGAAGGTGATGACATTCGCCGACAAGGCCTACCAAGGTGCCCGCGGCAGCATCCGGACTTCGTTCACACGGCACCGCTACCGGCCGAAACTCTCCGCCTGGTAGGAGAAGGTCAACCGGGCTCACGCCCGGATCCGCGCCATCGGCGAACGCGTCAACGCCACCCTCAAGACGTGGAGGATCCTGACGAAACTCCGCTGCAGCCCGCACCGGGCAACCCCGATCGTCCAGGCATCCTCGTCCTGCACCACGTCGAGAACCCCGCCTACTCAGGATGAAAAACGCTCACTGCTATTCGGCACGATTCCTCCAGAGGGGTTGTGTCCATGGCTTCGGACACCGTTCGACGTCGCTCCGCGCTGTCGTGACCGGGTCGAGCACCCGGGCCGGCGAACTCGTGCTTGTCGGAGTCACCCCGCACGGAGGTATCGCGCCGACACGGGCAAACTGCCATCGATCGGTGGCACGCCGAGGGCGTTGTGGCCAGCTCCCGGCCAGGGATCCGCGACAGGCCCTCGTGAATCGCGCTGTCGATGACCGAGCGGGTCGGCGCGCTGGAGATCTCAGGAGAGTCGCTACTGCTGCCGATGCCGGCGCATCACTTCACGGGTACTTTCAATTTGAATAGTTTCTCCGCGTTTCGGAAAGCAATCTTTTCCTTGTCTTCGCGTGGCAGATCGACTCCGCGGAACCAGTCGGTCTGCTCCTTTATGTCCGCGAACGGATAGTCGGTTGCGAACATCACTCGATCCACGCTTATGTGCTTCAGCAGGAGAGTGAGCAGATGAGTCTGGGGGAATGCGCTGGTGGTGATCCAGAAGTTGTCCTGGAAGTATTGCGCGAAGGGCTTCTTGAGCGAGCTTTCGGTCGGCTCGCCCATGTCATTGACGATCCGCTCGTAGTAGAAGGGAAGACCTTCGCCCATGTGGCCGATGATGATCTTCAGTTTGGGGAATCTGTCGAAGACCCCGTACGTGATCATCCGAATGCACTGGGTCAGCACCTCCTGGTGCCAGCCATATCCGGATCCACTGAAAATGTAGGGTTGGAACTCTTTCGTGTACTGAGAGCGCGTGGTGTCGTAAAGGATCTTGAATATCTCGTCAGCTGGATAGCCGGGGTGCAGGTAGATCGGCACATCGAGAGCAACGGCACGTGCCAACACCGGCTCGAAATCGGGATGATCGAGATACTTCTTCGTGATGTGTCCGTTGGTCAGTGCGCCCAAGAAGCCATCTTCCTTAACCGAGCGTTCCAGTTCGTCCGCCGCCGCCTCCGGGCTCTGCAAGGGCAGGGTGGCGAAAGCCTTGAAGCGGCCCGGATGTTTGGCGATCGGCCCTTCTACAAGTAGCCGGTTGAGACGATAGGCAAAGTCGACGCCCTTCTTCCCCGGGACATTTTGCACTGACGGTGTATGGGCAGAGAGGATTTGAACGTTGAGTCCCCCCGTGTCCATGTCGTCGATGCGGCGTTGCCCTAGATCCGCAAGACCAATCTCCGTAAGGAACGCGATATGATCCGCATTGATGGAGTTCAGCTTCAACAACTCGGGAGTTGAAAATGTCTCCTCCGCGCCGATGAAGGGCAGGTCCCGGTCTCGCTGGTAGATGTCCGCGGTACTGTCCGCGTTCTGGTCCGGAGCCTTTTTCGGATTCTTGTCGTCGCTCACTGCCGAGGCGATGGCATGCGTGGACACGCCGGCGCCGATACCGAGTGCTGTGGCTGCGGCCAGGAAGCTACGGCGTCCCATGGAGTTCATGTCAGTCTCTCTTCCGGTTTTTGTGTGGTGCGGTGTCCGTACGGCATCCGTCGGCGAGATGCGTCAGATCGAGCCTTCGTCGCCCAGGTCTCCACCCGAGCCGTGCCCCACGACGACCTCGGCGCCCGGTCACACTGAAGCGGTGCCGGCCGGGACCCACAGGCGGCGACCGGGTACGCCGTCGCCAGAGCCACGGTGAACGCTCCGAATCTGGATAGACCGGGCGGCGTTTTCCCTGACGCCGCTGCATCCACTGTCATCACCAGCGTCTTGTCGACGGATCACCTCGCCCGTCTGACGCCGAATTCGTACCTGGTGAATCTGAGACGAACTTTAGAAGTGCTCAGGTCGGTCGTCCGAGCCGGCCGGGGCGCCCCGGCGCATGCGTCCGCGTGTTGGACTTCTGCGCCTGCCCGACCGCGCGAGTACGGGCCGTTGCGTTCTCGCTCTGCGAACCGGTGAGTCGCGATGGTGCGCGGTGATCGGCCCAGATGGCTGTTCGAGCTCACCGATGGGGTGGGCTGCCGCTACCGCGGCGCGCGGGCGGCTGGTCCTGACCGTGGACGTCAGTGCCCGGCTGCGCCTGGACGCCAACGACACGCAGTCGCGGCGCGCCTGCTGCGGCCCACTCGGGACCACGTCGCCCTGATGCTGTCCGACCCGGACGTCGTGACTGCGGCCACCCGGTCGGCGGACCTGCTGCGGAAGGTGCGCGCACTCCTGCTGGGCCTCGTCGACCACGCGCCCGCGCCGACCGCACGGGTCAACACGGTCACCGCCCGCACGGACCGGTTGACGTCTTCCTCATCCGACCCAACGGCTGCCAACCGGTCCGACCAGCACATTAATGATCGTCTCAGACTCACTCGGTACGAAGTCGGCGTCGGACAAGCGATGTAACGCTGGCGTAGGAGGAAAGATGGCAGTCAACGTAGCGCCGACCAAGGAAACGCCGCCCGGCCCGGTGCCGAGCCGGTGGGTACCGTGGCTGGTGATCGGCTTGTGGGTGGCGCTGGCGGCGGTCATGGTGCCGCTGAGCGGGAAGCTGAGCTCGGTGACCAAAGACAGGGCCGTGGACGCCCTGCCCGCCAGTGCCGACTCCACCAAGGTGGCGGCACTGGAGGACAAGCTGCCCGGTGGTGAGGAAAACACGTTCGTCTTCGTGTACCACCGTGCCGGCGGTGTCACCGCCGACGACCGTGCGTCGGTCGAGCGTCATTACAACACCATGGCCACGCGGTACCCGCCGAAGGTGACGCCGCCGGCTGGCGAGAACGACGAGGGCCCGCCGACGCAAATCTCCAACGACGGCAAGGCGATGATGTTCACCCTCAACGTGAGCACGAGCTACGGCGAACCGGCGGTCCTCACCGGCCCGATGCGTGACATCGCGAAGGACCGCCCCGCCGGGCTGGACCTCGACGTGACCGGACCGGCAGGGATCGACGCCGATATGGACGCTGTCTTCGACGGCATCGACGTGCAGGTCTTCCTTACCACCGTCATCGTCGTCACCATCCTGCTCATCCTCACCTACCGCAGCCCGGTGTTGTGGTTCATTCCGCTGGTGGCGGTGGGTGTGGCCGCGCTGACCTCGATGGCGACCGTCTACCTGCTCGTCAAGGGCTTCGGCCTCGTGATCAACAGCCAGAACTCGGCGCTGCTGACGATTCTGGTGTTCGGCGTCGGCACGGACTACGCGCTGTTGCTCATCGCCCGATATCGGGAGGCACTGCACCAGCACGAAAACGTCCGAGTCGCGATGCTCCACGCACTACGCGGCGCGGCACCGGCCATCGTCGCATCTGCGGCCACCGTCATCGGCGGCCTGCTCTGCCTGCTCGCCGCGGACCTGAACGAAACCCGCGGGCTGGGCCCGATCGGTGCGGCCGGCATCCTGTGCGCCCTGGTGGCCATGCTGACCCTGTTCCCGGCGGTGCTCGTGGTGCTCGGCCGGCGGATCTTCTGGCCAGCCATCCCACGGTTCGGCACGGCCATGCAGCAGAAGCCCGGGCTGTGGGGACGCCTCGGCGCCGCCATCAGCCGCCGCCGTTGGGTGGCGACGCTCGCTTCGCTGGGAGTCCTCGGCGTGCTCACCATCGGGCTGACGGGCAACACCAGCATCCTGCGGGAGCAGGATCAGTTCCTGTCCACGCCGGAATCGGTCACCGGCTTCACCGTTCTGCGCGAGCACTTCCCGGAGCTCGGGGGCCAGCCGATGACGGTCTTCACGCGGGCGGCATACCAGGAGCAGGTTCTCGACGTCGTCAAGCACACCCCCGGTGTGGCACAGGTCGAAACGGGTGAGACCAAGGAGGGCTGGGTCGACATCTCCGTGTTCCCGAAGGACGCGCCGGACACCACTGCGGAGTACGACACGATCAGGCGGGTGCGCGCCGCCGTGCACACGGTGAACGGGGCGGAAGCGCTCGTTGGCGGGCCGAGCGCAGAGCACCTCGACACTGACGTGACCACCAGGCGCGATCAGAAGGTGGTGATCCCGCTGGTCCTCGCCGTCGTCCTGATCATCCTCGGGCTACTACTGCGCGCAATCGTGGCCCCGCTGATGCTGATGGCCACCGTGATCGTCTCCTTCGCCGCAGCCTTCGGCGGCAGCGTGTTCATCTTCGAGATGATCCTCGGGTTCAAGGGCATCGACTACTCGGTGCCTCTGCTGGCCTTCATGTTCCTAGTGGCGCTCGGCGTCGACTACAACATCTTCCTGACCCACCGGGCCCGGGAGGAGACCGTGCGCCTTGGCACCAGAGACGGCATCCTCAAGGCACTCTCCGCCACCGGCGGCGTCATCACCTCGGCCGGCCTGGTCCTGGCGGCCACGTTCGCGGTCCTCGTCTCACTTCCGCTGGTGATGCTGGTCGAGCTCGGATTCCTGGTCGCCTTCGGTGTGCTGCTCGACGCCCTGCTGGTGCGGTCGGTCCTGGTGCCCGCCCTCACCCTGCTGATCGGCCGCCGGATCTGGTGGCCCAGCCGGCTGTCCCGGCCAGCGGCGGAGACGCCGCCGACAGCACGGCACTCGCTCGCCGACGACCAGGAGCCCGTACTGCAACGGTGAACGCGCCGGGCGAGCAGACAGTGCCCACGGCCGGGCCGCCAGAGAGACCCGCGCCCACCAATACTCGCGTGGTCCGTGAGCATCTGGATCGACCGAAATCCGCGACCAGGCCCGACCTGGCAAACCGGCGATCAGCTCGGCCACACGGACGCGGCCCCTGCTGGTGGTGACCACGTCGTCGTTGCAACGCGTCGCCCGCGCAGCCGGCACTCCGCGGCGAAAGCCCGGGCCAGCGTCTGCAGGGCCATCTCGGTCTTCGTGGCGAAGCCCACCTCGTCGGGATCCCAGCAGCCCGGCAGCGCTCGCGGTCATCGGTCCAGGCCGCGGGCAGATACAACCGCCGGTCGATCAACGCGAGTCCCCGCATGGAGCGGCAGGCCAGAAAGACGCCGATCTGGCAGTTCTCGATCCGCCCCGCGGCACCGGAATACTGCCGGGCCACCCCAGCGGGGTGCATCCCGTCTGGTGACAGGTCGCCGGCCCGCTCGGCCAAGGTCCAGCCGTCGTGCATCCGTGAGCACGGCAAAGCGGCGGCATCTTTAATACTGACCTCAGGTTGGTCGGGGAGGATGAGCGTCGAAGACATCGATCAGAGGGGTGGGCGGGCGTGCGGATCATGATCGCGGATGATGAGGCGGCCATCCGTGAGTCGCTGGAGCGCGTGCTCCAGGTCGAGGGGTATGACACCAGCACCGTCGCCAACGGTCTCGCCGTACTCGACGGGGTCGCCGGGGCCGGCGGCGACACGCTGGATCTGCTGATCCTGGACGTGATGATGCCCCGCCTCGGCGGGTTGGAGACCTGCCGGCGGTTGCGGGCGGCGGGCCGGGATCTGCCCGTGTTGATGCTGACTGCCCGGGATCAGGTCTCCGACCGGGTCGCGGGCCTGGACGCGGGCGCGGACGACTATCTGCCCAAGCCGTTCGCCACCGAGGAGTTGCTGGCCCGGGTGCGGGCCCTGCTGCGCCGGCGCGCGCCGGCCGGCGGGGAGTCGCCGGTCCTGTCGTTCGCCGACGTGCGGCTCGATCCCGACCGGTTCGAGGCGTGGCGTGGCGGGCGGTCGCTGCGCCTGACCCGGACCGAGTTCTCCCTCCTGGAGGTCCTGGTGCGCAACGCGACCCGGGTGCTGAGCCGCGACGCGCTGTTCGAGGCGATCTGGGGTTTCGACATGAGCACCACCGCCAACAACCTCCAGGTGTACGTGAGCTATCTGCGCCGCAAGATGGAGGCCGAGGGTGAGCCCCGATTGATCTACACGCTGCGCGGACTGGGATACACGTTGCGGGAGACTCCTCCGTGACCAGGTCCGGGGGCCGGGGGCCGCGTCGGTGGATCCGGTGGTGGCGCCGACAGTCCTTGCGAACCAGGATGACGGTGATCGCAGCGACCGCCATCGCGGTCAGCGTGTTCGTGTCCTTCCAAGTGGCCAGCGAGCTGATGGACCGCAAGCTACGGGCCACCGCCGCAGATCAGCTGCACGCCGACTCCCGCGTCCTGGCAGCCAACGCGGAGCGCGCCGGTCTGGCGCAGGTCCCGCTGCCGCCGTACCCGGGATCCGGCAGGTTGGTGCGGGTCATCCTGCCCGACGGTTCGACCCGGACGCCGGTCGGCCAGCCGGCGCTGCCCCCGGTCAGCGAGGACGCCCGGCGCGTGGCGCAAGGCGCGGCTACCGACCTGCTGGAGTCGACCGACTGG
This sequence comes from Actinoplanes awajinensis subsp. mycoplanecinus, assembly GCF_001509495.1. Taxonomy (NCBI): domain Bacteria; kingdom Bacillati; phylum Actinomycetota; class Actinomycetes; order Micromonosporales; family Micromonosporaceae; genus Actinoplanes; species Actinoplanes awajinensis. The sequence goes on from NZ_LLZH01000294.1 coordinate 25,886, forward strand.
AACGACGGCTACCGCGTCTACACGCTGCGGTCGGGCGACGGCGCGGTTCAGGTGGCCGACCTTGCCGACGACAGCCCGATAAACGAGTTCGGGTTCGGCATGCTGTTGATCGGGCTGTTCTGCGTGGCCGGTGGCGCCCTGGTCGGGCGGGCCGTGGCCCGGACCGGGCTGGCACCGATCGACCGGCTGACCGCCGCCGCGGTACATGTCGCGCAGACCCGGGATCTCGACGCCGACATCCCGGACGAGGGCGGCGGGGAGATCCGGCGGCTGACCCAGTCGATCAACAACATGCTCACCGCGCTGCGGGACTCCCGGCAGGCCCAGCGGCTGCTCGCCGAGGACGCCGCGCACGAGCTCAGGACCCCGCTCACCAGCCTGCGCCTCAACGTCGAGCTGCTGATCCGGCTCGATCGGCGCGGTACCCTGGACAGCGCGCTGCCGGCGGAGAGCCGGACCCGGCTGCTCCACGATCTCGGCGCCCAGCTGGCCGAGCTGAGCACCCTCGCCGCCGAGTTGACCGAGGTGGCCCGCGGCGATGTCAGCGACGAGAGCACCGAGCTGATCGACCTCGCCGACGTGGTGGTGGCCGCCGCGACCCGGGCCCGTTCGCGCATGCCCGACATCGAGGTCGCGCTCGACGTGAGCTCCGTGTGGGTGAGTGGGCGGCCCGCGGCGCTGCAGCGGGCTGTGCTCAACCTCATCGACAACGCCGGCAAGTGGTCCCCCGCGGACCAGCCGGTCCAGGTCCGGCTCTTCACCGAGGGCGCGTGGGCGGTGCTCGAGGTCGACGACGCCGGCCCGGGTATCGACGCCGCCGACGTACCGCGGGTTTTCGACCGGTTCTACCGTGCCGACAGCGCCCGGGCGTTGCCGGGATCTGGTCTCGGACTGTCGATCGTGCAGCGGGTCGTCGATGCCCACGGCGGCCGGGCCGGCGTCGCCCGCTCCGCACGCGGTGGCGCGCTGCTTCAGGTCGGCCTTCCGGCCGCCTCCCCGCCCACCACAAGCGAGTGGTTGACCGCCGGGGAGGACACCGCGGTGCGCTGATGCGCCTCTGGGTGCGGCCGCCGACCGGCCGCGGAGGTCGGCGCCGGTGTCCTGCGGGTCGCTGCCGGCCTGGACCATGATTTGCCGCCCGGAGCGACTGGATGTCGATCGCGACTGCGGACGGGTCCACGGCCCGGCCGGCCTTCTCCCGTGTCTGGCAGCGCAGCAGATCGTGAATCACCTGGTCGGTGCCGTTGTCACACCACAACGCGAAATAGAAAGCTGCGAATGCAGGCCGGGGCCTCGCGACGGCGGCGAGGTCACCGGTCATGCTTCGCTCCATGAGTCTTGCCTTCCCCGTACGTCGTCGATAGGTGCCGGGCCTCGTCCCGCGTCGAGGGCGGCTCGCCGCCGCCGGGCGCGGGTGAGGCGCATCGTGAACGTGGACCGGCGGCATCCGAGCACGACCGCCGCCTGCGCGGGGGCCAGTCCGTCGAACGCAACCAGCGCCAGCACCTCCCGGTCGGCGGCGGTCAGCGTCCACCAGGCGCGGACCAGGTCGATGCGGGTGGCGGTACCGGCCGTCAGCGTCGGGCTGCCACGACTCTGCGGCGGTGACCATGCGGACGTCGACGACGCCATGACGCAGCCGTACCCGCGCCTGGTTGGCCATGACATTGCGGGCGACGGCGAACAGCCACGGCCGTGCGTCGGCGGGCACATCGCCGAGGCGTCGCCACACGGTCATGAACACCGTCGCAACGATGTCCTCGACGTCGTCAGCCGGCACCCGCCGGCGGACGAACCGCACCAGGTCGTCGTACGCCTCGGCGTGCAAGGCCCGGAAGCGCCGCTCGTCGGAACTCATCAGTCGTTTTCCTCGCTCACACCCTTTACCTGTCGGCCCCACCCTGATCGACACACCCAGCACCGCAGTTTCCTGAAATGCCAGCGGACGTGACCCGCTGTTCATCGCGTACTCGCCCGGACCAACTGGCAGAAAATCGCTGACGGACGGCCCGCACAGGATGTGCAATCCGAGGCGATAGCCGACGCCGATCAAGCCTTCGTACGACTGCGCCGCGGCGCGGGCGGCTCCTATGAGTTCCCCCGCTTTGACGGAGCGGTGGTGGCAAGCCCCGGGGTTTGATGGAGAGTCAGCCCCGCTTTCCGTCGAACGCTGCGGCCTGGCAGGCGAGTCCCATGGCCTCGTCGGGAGTCCAATCGTTCCAGCCGGGTCCGGGCTGCCACTTGCCGTCCTTCTTGATCAGCGGTTCGCCGTGCGCGACGAGGCACTTGTGGTAGTTGTCGTCGTCGTCGGCGTAGTACGGGTTCTTCTCCTCGTCCAGCTCCGGGGCGAGAACCGGCCGGAGCTTCCCGCAGGCCTTCTCGTTCTCCGGTTTCCTCGCGATGAGGCGCCCGTTGGTCTCTTCCGAGTTCCCGGAACCGCCGAGGTCCAGCAGTCCGTCCTCGGTCGTCCGCATCGGCACGCCCCGACTCTTCAGACACTGCATCCAGGGCTGCTGCATCCGAGCCTCCTCCGCGAACGTGGTGTCGGGCCGGATCACCGGTGCGGCCTGCGTCGCGGCCGAGGACACGGTCACCGGGCCGCCCGGGGATTGCAGCGACACCACTTCCGGTGCCGAATCCGGCGCGTTGCCGGAACAACCGGAGAGGAGACCGAGGGCCAAGGCGCAGGCGAGCGTGAACTTCTTGGGCATGGCGGACCTTTCGTCAGGTGGTGGCAAGGGCTTCGGTCGGGGTGAGACGAGCAGCACGCACTGAGGGGTAGACACCCGCGATCACCCCGATGAGCAGGGCGCCGCCGGTACCGGCACCGAGCGCGGACATGGGGATCACCGGCGGCCAGTGCTGGTGCACCGCATAGCCGACGGTCGCGGCCGCGCCCAGCACGCTCCCGGCGACGCCGCCGAGGACGGACAGGGCTACCGACTCGACGAGGAACTGGGTGCGGATCTGGCCGCGGTGTGCACCAAGGGCGCGGCGCAGCCCGATCTCCCGGCGGCGTTCCAGCACCGAGATGACCATCGTGTTGGCCACCCCGATGCCCCCGACGAGCAGGGCCACTGCGGCCAGGCCGAGGAAGAGTGCGCTGAAGGTGGTTTCGGTGGTGCGTTTGGCCGCGAGCGCGTCCGACGGGCGGGTGACCCGCACCATGCCGGGCGCGCCGGGCAGCACGGTGGCCGGCAACACGTCGCGGACCGCCTCGACGGCGGGCTCGGCACTGCGGACGTAGACCACGGTCGGACGGCCGTCGAAGCCCAGTTCGCGGCGGGCGGCGGGCCAGCCGACCAGCGCCGACCGGTCGATCTCGGGTGCGAGCGGGATCGGGTCGAGGATGCCGGTGACGGTGAACCAGCGGCCGCCGATGAACAGCTGCGGGCCGCCGGCCGTGTCCTGGATGCCGAGCCGGCCGGCCGCCTCCGAACCCAGGACGACGGTGGGAAAGTTCGCGGTGACGGGGTCGAACCAGCGGCCGGCGTGGACCGTGCCGTCGAGCAGCGCGAGGATGCCCGGCTGGGCGGCGAGCACCGTGGTGGCCGCAGCGTTGTCGGCACGTTCGTTGCGGGCGATGATGCTGTGCGTGTTCGCCACGGCGGCGGCGGCGGTGACCGGGGCTATCCGGGTGGCCATCGCGGCGGCGTGCTCGTCGAGTGCTACCGGCGGTTGCTGGTCGGGCAGGGCACTGGCCTGCAACAAGTTGGTGCCGAGCCCGGCCAGGTCACGCATCAGGGCCCGCTGGCTGGAGGCCGGGATGCCCATCACCACGACCATGGTGGCGATGCCGATGGCGATGCCGAGTGCGGAGAGGACCGCGCGCATCCGGCGTACCCTCAGGCCGATCAGCCCGAGCGAGACGACGTCGAGCGGCGACAGCCGGGCGGTTCTCACGACTGCCTCAGATCAGCGACGATCCGGCCGTCACGCAGTTCGACGCGGCGCGGCAGCATGGCGGCGATGTCCCGGTCGTGGGTGATCACCGCGATGGTGGTCCCCTCCGCGTTGAGCCGGCTCAGCAGGTCGAGCACGGCGTGGCCGGTGGCGGTGTCCAGGGCGCCGGTCGGCTCGTCGGCCAGCACCAGGGCGGGCCGGGTGGCCAGGGCGCGGGCGATCGCCACCCGCTGCTTCTCCCCGCCGGAGAGCTGGTGCGGCAGGTGTTCCAGCCGGTGGCCGAGACCGACCCGGTCGAGGGCCTCGCGGGCGGTGGCGCGTCGCTTCCGGCGGGGCACCCCGGCGTAGAGCAGGCCGGTGCCCACGTTCTCGGTGGCGGTGAACCCGTCGGTGAGGTGGAATTGCTGGAAGACGAAGCCGATGGCGCGCCCGCGCAGCGCGGACAGCCGTCGGTCGGACAGCTCACCCACGTCGTGCCCCAGCACGGTGACGGTGCCGCGGGTGGGCCGGTCGAGCGTGCCCATGAGGTTGAGCAGGGTCGACTTGCCGGATCCGGACGCGCCGACGATGGCCAGCAGCTCCCCGGCGGCCACGGTGAGCGAGACCCGGTCCAGGGCGGTGACGGCGCCGCCGTAGACCATGCTGACGTCGTGCACGGCCAGGACGGCGGGTGTCGCCAGGGTGGGTGTCATGAGACGGTGACCACCCGGGTGCCCTCGGCCAGGCCGTCGCCGCTGACCTCGACCAGGCCCATCGCGAACATTCCGGTCTCGACCGCGACCAGCCGCCCGCCGGCCACCTGGACGGCGTGCCCGCCCTCGCGCAACGCCAGCAGCGCCGCCACCGGCACCGCGAGGATGTCCTTACGCGACTCCCCCGCGAAGGACACCTGGACGGGCGCGGAGTCGAGGTTCTTGACCGCCTTGGCGTCCTGGACGGTGACCGTGACATCGACCTCGGCCGCAGTGGCATCCTGCCCGTCCGCCTCGGCGGGGCGGGCGTTCCGGTCGATCCGGGAGACCTTGCCGGGCGTCGTACTGCCTCCCGGCAGTTCCACCTGTACCGCGACGCCGGTCTTGATCGAGCCGAGTTCGCTCACCCGGACCGGAACGGTGACCGCTTTCTTGCTGCCGGTGACGGCGAGGATCTCGCCGGACGCCGGGTCGCCGACCTGCGCGGTGACCCGGCTGACCCGGGTGGGGCCGGGCAGCACGACGACGTCCGCCGGTTTGATCACGCCGGTCACCGGCAGTCCGGCGTCGAGCTGCCACGCCTTGATCGCCAGGATCGCCTGCGGGGTGAGAACGCCGTCGCCCGGGCGTACCGGAGGTTTCGGAGGTTTCGGCTTGGTCTGCTGCGGCTGGTCGCTGACCGGGTAGCCGAGGGCGCGCAGGTTGTCCAGCACCACCCGGACGTCACGGCCGGTCAGATCGGGGCCATTGAGCTCGCGGAACAACGGTGTCGTCCCGTAGAGCACGACGACCGGATGGTCGTCGTTGCGATAGAGCACCCCACCGCGCTTGACGGCTGCTCCGACCGACGGCAACCAGGTCACTGTTCCGCTGGTCGCCTTGACCGCCCGCGGTACGCCGTAACCGAGATTGCCGGGCATCGTCTTGGCCGTCGACAGGTCGGTACGCTCGACGGCCACGGTCGCCACCTCAACGGTGGCCCGCGGGACCGGCGCCGGCGGGCCGGCAGTGGCGTACCACTTGACTCCCGCAATCACGCCTGCCGCAGCGGCCACCGCGGCGGCGAACGATCCCACCTGCCGCCTCATCCGTCATCCTGTTCCGTCGATCGCATGTCGATCACCGTGCCGGAGGTTCGTCGCCGCCCGGTCAGCGATTTGTCGAGCGATTGTCAGATTTCCGGCGGCCGTGGCTGGTTGGCCTACAGTCGGGCCGTGCTCGCCAGAATCCTGATCGCGGAGGACGACCCCCGGCAGGCCGAGATCATCCGGCGCTACCTGCAAGCGGCCGGCTGGGACCCGGTGGTCGTCGGCGACGGCCGCGCCGCGATCACCGCGATCCGTCGACGGGTGCCCGACCTGCTCATCCTCGATGTGCTGATGCCCGAGATCGACGGCCGGGACGTGTGCCGGGTCCTGCGGGTCGACCACGACCTGCCGATCCTGATGCTCACCGCCCGCTCCAGCGCCGACGACCGGGTACTCGGCCTCGAACTCGGCGCGGACGACTACCTGGCCAAGCCATACGACCCCCGCGAGCTGGTCGCCCGGGTCCGCGCCCTGCTGCGCCGGGCGGCACCGAGGCCCACGGCCGACACGACGCTGCGGGTCGGCGCGCTCACCGTCGACACGGCCGGTCATGTCGTCCGCGCCGGCGAGCGCGACGTGCCCTGCACCCGTGGTGAGTTCGCCGTGCTCGCGGTCCTGGCCGCCGAGCCGGGACGGGTGTTCACCCGCCGCCAGCTCGTCGACCGGATCAGCGGCCTGGACCGCAACGCCACCGACCGGGGCATCGACATGCACGTGGTGAACCTGCGCCGCAAACTGGAACGCGACCCGCGCAACCCGGCGTACCTGCTGACCGTCCACGGCGTCGGATACAAACTCACCGACGGCTCCGCCGGATGAGCCGCCCCGTCCCGCCGCACCGCAGCCTCGTCGTGCGGCTGCTGGGCACCTCGGTCCTGATCGTCGTCCTGTCGGTCGGCACCGCCGCCTGGCTGGCCGCAAAGACTGCGACCCGCGCGGTCCAGGAGGAACGCAGCCAGTCGCTGGCAGGCGACTCCCAGATCTACGACACGCTGCTCGGCTTCGCGGCGACGCACCCCGGCTGGGACGGCGTCGAGCTGACCGTCCGGCACCTCGGCGAGGAGACCGGCCGGCAGATCACCCTGACCACCATGCAGGGTGAGCCGATCGCCACCACCCACCCGGGCGGCACGCTTCCCGGCCGGCCCGCCGCGATTCTCGACCCGCTCGACACCACCACCGGCATCATCGACCCCCGCGCGGTCGGCCCGTACCGACTGAGCCCGCAGGACCAGGCCCTACAACGGGCCCGGGCCGAGAAGCGCATGGACTGCCTGCTCAAACAGGGCACTCCGGCGACACTCGTCGAGCAGCCGAGCGGGCGCTCGGTCGTCCGGCTGGCCGCACGGATCCCCCGGCTGCGCATGGACTGCACGTCCGGGGAGAACGAACCCACCACGGTCGAGGCGTTCGCGCTCAAGGCCCTCTGGCGCAAAACGGCCGACTGTCTGTCTTACCGGCACCTGAACCCGGTGGAGATCAACGTCGACTTCTCCTGGTGGTACAAAGACACTGAACAGCGCGGCAGCAGCCAGGACATCCAGGACTGCGTCAGCGCAGCCCGGCGTGACCAGCTCCGCCCGTACGTCGCACCGCCGGCCCACTTGTATCTGAGTAGCTCCGTCCGGCCGCCGACACCGGTGTTCGAACTGTCCGCCGCGAGCACCCTGCGCATCGCCGGGGCCACGGCCTTCGTCCTGCTCGCCGCCGTCACCGCGACCCTGGTCGTGGGCATGCGCCTGGTCCGGCCGCTGCGCACCCTCACCGCCGCCGCCGATGGGGCCGCCCTTCGCCCGGCCCCGGTGACGATCGCCCGCAACGACGAGATCGGCCGCCTGGCCGGCGCCTTCAACGACCTTGCCGCACGCAGCGAACGCAGCGAGGTCCAGCGACGCACCATGGTCAACGACATCGCCCACGAACTCCGCAGCCCGCTGACGAACATCCGCAACTGGCTGACCGCCGGCCAGGACGGACTGGCAGACCTCGACCAGGATCTGGTCACCCTGCTGCTCGAGGAGTCCGGCCTGCTCCAGCACATCGTCGCCGACCTCGCCGACCTCGCCGAGGCCGACGCCGGCACGCTCGCCCTGCACCCGGACCGTTACTTCGTCGCCGGCCTGCTGGTGCAGGTGATCGAGGCGCATCGGGGCGCTGCCGAGCGCTGCGGCGTCACGCTGCACCACACCGTCACCGCCGACCCGGAGGCGGTCGTCGACTCTGCTCGCTTCCGGCAGATCGTGGGGAACCTGCTCGCCAATGCGATCCGGCACACCCCCGGCGGCGGCCACGTCAGCGTCCGGGCCCGCGTCGAGGCCGGCCACCTGGTCGTCGAGGTCGCCGACACCGGCGAAGGCATCGCCGTGGCGGACCTGCCCCACGTCTTCGACCGCTTCTGGCGGGCTGACAAGGCCCGCACCCGAGCCACCGGCGGCAGCGGGCTGGGCCTGTCGATCGCCCGCAAGCTGGCCCAGGCACACGGCGGCGACATCACCGCCGTCAGCGCCCTGGGCGTGGGCAGCACGTTCGCCGTGCGGGTACCCGTACCGGCCCGGCTGGGGAGCTGACGTCGGGTGTCTCGAAGATCGCTCGCTCCGAACCTGTGGTGTTGCCACCGAAGTGGCGAAGCCGTTCGACCTCACCTCAACAACCGCTTCCTCGGCGGACGTTGCACCATGCGAGCCACCCGGCGACCGTCGCCGGCAACCCGCCTCTTGGTCGTTTTACCAGTTCACGAGCCAGTGGCAGCAGCGAGACGCGACAGCCGCAGATGCCTCAGCCGTCAAGGTCACACTCGGGCGCACGACCTGTCTACCTAGCGGAGGTTGACCAAGCGGATCGACCACATCACCCGCACCGGGACGGGGCTCGCCGTCGCGATCCGCGGCCGGCGGCAGGTCGCGCCTGGTCCAGGAACTCTGCGACCGCTCCGGCTTGCCCTACCTCTACCTCACCGCGGTCGAAGGCGCATCCGTCGCCGACGGATCCGCGCGTGTCCAAAGAGGCGAGTTACTCAGGCAGGCCGCGTACGGATGGGGTGACGTATGCCGATGCCGGCCCGAATTCGCGTCTGGGGCATAGCCGCGCACCACTCGTGCCGCAAACTCAGGCGTCCGGACACGCGACCCGTCAGCGCCGACGACAGAGTGCCGGGGGTGAGTAACGGGCCTGTCGGACACTCGACTGTGCACGGTGATGTGGTGCCCTACCCTTTCTCGCCAAACCCATCAGCGCGATTCGTACCTGGAGTGGCCATGCCGAGAATCGAACAGAAATACATAGAATCGGGTAGTGCCATGGAACGAGCCCTGACCGGGGTGAGAGAGGTTCGTCGCGAACTTGGGGTCGGCGAGTGACTGCACTTTCGACAAATTGACACAGTGGCTGCAGGCCTATGTCGATACCGGCGGCCAGCTTCTTGGCAAGTGCCTCGTGCGGGCCGAGGCATTGGCGCCCATGCTGACCAAAGCCGAGCAGAAGTCCGGCTGGCTCAAAACCATGATGAAGGCGCCGACGAAGACCATTCCTCAGAGATGGGAAGGGGTCGAGGCTGCCTTGAACAAGGGACAGGCACTCGTCATCGAAGGCAGAGGCACCGAGATCAGCGGAGACCAGAGCAAGTTCGCGAAAAGCACGGGATTTCACGCCTTCGTTCTGCTGCAGGTGATCGAGGACGGAGACGGGAAAAAATGGTTCATCGGATTCGATCCGGATGTCAGCGCCACGGCCGAGACCCAGAAGCTGTGGAATAACACGATCAGGGCCACCTTCGATACCAAGGACAAGGACGAAGACCTCGGCAAATGGAACGACAAGGTCAAGGATCTGAAAGCCGATACGTTGTATGAAATCTTGACGACAATGGTTCTTGGCATGACGACTACCGGGTTCGGCCCGCTGGTCAGGAGATACGCAATCGACACGACAAAAGAGCTGGAGGGAGCTTGGCGCGGCTGAATTTCCGGAGCCGCTGCCCTCTTCGCCTTCTCCCCCAGCGCCAGCCGATGCGCTGCTGCCGGGGCGCATCCGGTTCGCTGCCACGCCATCGGATGCATAGGCGTCGCCAAAGACCGCTGTATTACCGGGCCGGTCAGCCTCGGCCCTGACGGAAGTGAGCGATCATGTCCGTACTCCAGCGCTGCACCTTGATGCTTGTCTTGATGCTCGGCTCCGTGGGCGTCGCCGCACCCGGATCCGCGGCTACCGTCCGGCCCCGCCCGATGTCCATCGCCCACGCGCGGACGCTGCCGCTGGGTAGTGTCGTCACGGTCAGCGGAACGGCGACAACCCCCTCGGGCTGGCTCGAGTCCAGCTCCTTCGACAAAGGTTTCGGGCTGCAGGACCACAGCGCCGGAATTTACGTCAGCACCGCGGTGGATCCGAACATCGTTCCCCGAGACAGAGTCCGGGTGACCGGACAACTGCGGGAAAGCTACGGCCTGCTCATCCTCGTCCCGGCCGATCCTACTCAGGTCAAGGTCGGCGGAACCGGCCCCGCGATCCGCCCGGTGCGGCTGGCTACCGGCGCCGTCGGCGAAGCCAGCGAGGGACGCCTCGTCTACGTGGTCGCCACCATCACCCAGGCACCGGCATCAGACCTGCCGTACGGCTACAAGTTCCTCGTCGACGACGGCACCGGCGAACTCACCATCTTCGTCAGCATCCAGCCCGACATCGACCTGTCCCAGCTCACGGTGGGCAAGACCGTCAAGATCACCGGGTTCGGCAGCCAGTTCGACACGCACTACGAGATCATTCCGAGGTTCCCGTCCGACATCGCCATCCTCGCGAGCTGAAAAGCCCCCTTGTCTGCGGCGGAGCGAGCAGGCATGGCGTGGTCGCTCCGCCATGGTGCCGGCCGGGGGTCGATCGTCGCAGCCGCAGTGTCGTGACTCGCCGGGTTCCCGGTGTATCAGGCGGAATTCGTTGCCCTCCGGGTCGCGCATCACGACCAGCGATTGATCGTCAAGGCCGCCGTCAGCCGGCGCTCGGTCCGTGCGGCTCTGGCATCGGCGTGGCCGGCGCCGAGCCGCCACGCAGGCCGGTGATGAGCCTGATGGTGACCGTCGCGTGGTGCCCGGCCGAGACCGTGACCCGCCGGATCGTCGCGTGCCGCGCCGTAACGCCGTCGATCGGGGTCGCTCGGATCACGTAGCTGCCCGGCGCCAACGCGACCGTGAACCAGCCGTCGGTGTCGGTCTCGACGGCGGTGAGGGTGGTCTGGCCGGTCCGGTCCAGGATGACGACGCGGGCCCGGACCGGAGTGCCGGGGCAGGGCGGGTCGGCGCGGTCGACCGGGCAGTTCACCACGACAGTGTGGCCACGCAGGCCGCCACCCGCCGGCGGTCGGCTGCTTGCCGAGGCGGACCGGGTGGCCGAGGAGGACGGGGTGGCCCAGGTGGACGGGGTCGCCGAGGTAGACGGGGTGGCGGAGGCGGACGGGACCGGCCGCTGCGACGGGCCGCGGGTGGGCGGGCCAGCCGAGGGCGCGCCGGACCCGCAGGCGGCCGGCGCCATGGCGAGGACTGCGGCGAGCGCCGCGGCGAAGGCACGGAGCGATGTGTGTGGCATTCCGGTTGGATGGTTCCGGACGGATGGCCGGTTCCGGCGGGTCCGGGCCGCCCAGGTTGGCGGGGCGGCCCGGACCTCATCGGTTCACGGCTTGATCTGGCTGATCCGGGTGGCCCAGTTGGCCAGTGCGGTACGGGTGCCACCGCAACTGCCGAAAGGAGCGGCCTCGTACTCCATCAGGGTGCAGCTCTGCGCGACGTACTCGGCGGCGACCCAGATGGTCGCCCCGTCCACCGCGGTGGCGCCGTAATCGCCCCAGCGAGGGCGCGGCGGATTGCCGAACGCCTTGTAGCCACTGAAGCCGTCCTGCGGCCCGACGCCGGCCTTGGCCAGATAGATGGCTCCCGCCCCGGTGCGCCCGTCGAACGCCGAGTACGCCGCGGACGGGTGGTACCCGGTGCCGACCAAGGTGAACGACATGACGCCGTCGCCGGCCGCGTTGATGCCGATCGCCGGATAGATCAGGTTGTTTCCGGCGAGGCCGAGTTGGCCCTGCGCGACCAGGTCGGCCCGGAGCGTTTCGTGCTGGATCCGTGGCCGCACGATGTACCAGCCGATGCCCGCCTTGGTCGCGCCGCCGACGGTGACCGCCGTGTCCAGCGCGCCGTACAGCTTGCCGTTCACGTACGTCACCTGCTGCATGCGGGTGTCGTTGCTGTCCAGCGGCGACTCGACCTCCGGCTTGGCCGGGTCGGGCTCACCCAGGAGCACCGTGGCGCAGGGGTCGTCGTTGAGGCACTCGGCCAGCGGGACGGGGCCGGGCTTCTGGTCGGAGAGCGGCGGCAGCGAATAGCGGCGTACGCCGACCCGGGTGTTCTGCAGCTGAACGTCCGGCCGGGCCGTGTCGAGAGATCTCGTGTTCGTCAGCGACCAGGTGACGATGCTGGTGGAGACGTACTCCTGGGTGCCGGTGGCCTCCTCGGCGGCGTTGGACGACAGGAAGTACGCCGTACCGTGGCGGGCCTCGTCGTAATCGCGGGTCGAGGGCGACTGCGCCGGCCAGATCGTGAAGCCGTTGCGGCCCTGGTCGGCCGCGGTCGTGTCGAGCTGGGTGACCAGCACGTCGGCGTCCCCGCGGGCCAGCGCCCGCTTGCTGAACGCGTAGATCTGCGCGCTGTTGTACTCGGTACCGAAGAACGAGTACTCGTTGGTCGTGATGTAGAACCCGTGCGCGTCCACGCCGATGTGCGGGTAGTCGCCGATGCACGGGCAGTTCGGGTGCACGGGGCTGCCGTTGCTGCCGTCGTCGGTCACGTCGAGCCGGTAGATGTCCCAGGTGCCGGCCGGGTCCGGGGTCACCGCGATGTCGAGGTGGTTGGCGCCGGTCAGGTCGCCCTCCGCCGTCGCCTCGAGAGTGAGCACGACCAGGAAGAAGTGCCGCGTGGTGGGATCGTAGAGGCAGGTCGGATCGGTGATCTCCGGTCCGAAGACGCCGGTGGTGCGGTTGATCGCCGGCGGGTACCCGTAGAACGTGTTGAGGTCGACCACACCGGTACGCCCGCTGCCGTCCGGGTTGTACACCCGGAAGGCGTCGTTGACGGCCTCGACGACGTAGCCGTTGCCCACACACAGCGCCTGGTCCGGCGGCTCCAGGCTGAACTGGTTGCCGTTGTTGGCGGTGCGCTGGTCACGGTGGTTGAGCCCGTCGAAGCTGCGCAACAGCCGTGGATTGGTGTGTACCGGGCCGGCCGCGCCCTTCGCCGTGCCCGGTGCACGGCGAAGCGGCGCCAGGCTGCGATGCGCGCCGGACGGCCCCGTGGCGGCGGTAAGACCGGCATCCGGTTCCGCGTCGCGGCGAATCTCGGTGTCGAGCGATGCGGGCAGTCCGCTGCCGGTACCGGTCACCTGGTATGAGCCGGTGCCGACCTTCTGCACGTGGCGCGTGTCCGCCGCGGGAGCCGCTGAAGCGTTCCCGGGGACTGCGAGCCAGGCGAGCGCGGTGGCGAGCGCGGTGGCGGCCACCAGGAGGCGAGTCCTGAACATGGGTCTCCTTCACCGATGAAGGCATACACCCACGTGCGGAAATAGTCACGTAGGTTGATGTGTCGATGCCAGTCTTGCCAGGTTGTGGGCAGTTGGGAAGACCGGACGAGAAGGCCGTCACTTTGATGAGCACAAATACGCTCCGGCGGGTTACGCCGGGAACCTCTACATCCAAGTGCACTTGCCCGAAGCGCCGAGGTGCCCGTTTCCACGAACCGGCCGATGTGGACTGCGACCCGCAGATGAGGCGGCATGGCGGCACGGCGGCACGGCGGCACGGTCGCAGCGACGTAGCCGGCTCGCGGCAACGGCTACGCCGCCGCTACGGCCGGTCGACTCGGTGATGTGGTGACGATGCGGGTGCTTTTGTCGTTGATGGCCTGAATGTATTTCGTGCCGTTGTGGGCGAAAGCGCCCGCTCCGTACTTCCAGAAGACGTGACGGGCTTACCGTCTGGGGTATGGCCGGAATCACACCTGCGCCCCCGAGGGACGACGTCGAGCGGCCGCGGGCCGAGCCCCTGGTGGGCAGGGGGATGATCCCCCTCTTCATTGCCCTGATCGGCTGTTTCACGGCTTGGGGCATCGCGCAGGACCTCACCACGCCGATGGTGGCCGGCTTCCAGCGGATCTTCGACATGAGCACGTTCCAGGCGTCGCTCGTCCAGCTCGCCTATTTCGGGGCGTACTTCCTGCTGGCGCTGCCCGCTGCGCTGATCAACCAGCGGTTCGGTTACAAGACCGGGATTCTTACCGGCCTCGGACTGGCGGCGCTCGGCGCCTTCCTCTTCTACCCGGCCAGCAAGATCATGACGTACGAGGCCTTCCTCGTCGCGTTGTTCGCGATGGCCGCCGGCTGCTCGATCCTGGAGACGTCCGCCAATCCGTACGTGATGTCGCTCGGACCGGAGGGGACCGCGACCCGGCGGCTGAACCTCGCACAGGCCTTCAACCCGCTGGGGACGGTCATCGGCGTTCTGCTCGCCTCCACGCTGATCCTGCCCAAGCTGGTCGACCCCGTGGACGTTGCGACGCTGACACCGGAACAGGTGCACACCATCCGCGCGGGTGAGCTGGGCGCCGTGATGGGGCCGTACCTCGGTCTCGCCTTCCTGTTGTTGATCATTGCCGTCACCATCGCCGTCCAGAAGGCGCCGACGATCATCGAGGAGTTCCCCGACGCCGGGTCGCACACCGGCGGCACCGGGCATCTCTTTCGCGTCCTGTGGCGCACCAAGCGGTACCGCTTCGGGGTGATCGCCCAGTTCGCGAACGTCGCGGCGCAGGTGTGCACCTGGACCTATCTGATCCAGTACACGCAGCAGGCCCTCGGCGGGAGCTTGCAGAAGGGCGGGTTCTACCTGCTGATCAGTCTCCTGGTGTTCCTCGGCTCGCGCTTCCTGATGACCTGGGTGATCGGCCGGGTCCGGGCCACCAAGGTGCTGGCCGCACTCGCCGCGCTGGCCGTGCTGCTGTGCTTCTTCGCCATGGCCAGTCCCAACATGGCGGGCGTCATCGCCGTTGTCTCGCTCTCCTTCTGTCTGTCGCTGATGTTCCCGACCATCTACGGCGTCGCCCTGAGCGGACTGGGACCGGCGACCAAGTTCGGTGCCGCCGGCCTGGTCATGGCCATCGTCGGCGGCGCGATCATGCCACTCGTGCAGGGCCGTCTCGTGGACAGCACCAGCGCTGCCTTCTCGTTCATCGTCCCGGCCGCCTGCTTCGCGGTGGTCGGCCTCTACGCCGTCTACGACCTGCGGGCGGCGCCGAGCGAGCACATCGGGAGCCTGACATGAGAGCCGCGCGCCGCGCGGTGGCGGCCGTTGTGGTGCTGACCCTGGCCGTGAGCGCCTGCGGCGGGCCGGACCCGTCGGATGCCACCAAGGACACCGGTGACCTCGAGGTGGTGTCGTGGTGGACCTCCGGTTCGGAGGCGGTCGCCCTGGACACGCTCCTGGCCGGCTTCCGCCAGGCGCATCCGGGAGTCGAGGCGGTCAACGCCGCGGTCGCCGGTGGGGCCGGCTCCGAGGCGATCGTCGAGCTGGCGGACCGGCTGCGGCGCCGCGACCCGCCGGACGTGTGGCAGACCTTCGCCGGCGAGTCGGTGCAGGGATACGCGGAGCGTGGCGTGGTCCGCGAGGTCTCGTCCGTGTTCAGCACCGGCGACCTGGACGCCCGGATGCATCCGACGATCCTCCGGTCGCTGAGGCACGACGGCAAACCGTACGGCGTCCCGACCGGATCGCATCGCGGCAACGTCTTGTGGTTCAACGCTCCGCTGCTCGCCCGCGCCGGGGTGACGGCGCCCTCCGGGGTCTACTCGCCCGCCCAGTTCCTGGCCGATCTGCGCAAGGTCGAGGAGTCCGGGGCCACGCCGCTCTGCCTGGGCGCCGGGGATCCGTTCACCACCGTCGAGCTCTTCGAGAACGTGCTGCTGGGCACGATCGGTGCGGCCGGCTGGCACGACATGGTCGACGACCGGCTCGACTGGCGGGGCGACGCGGTGCACACCGCGCTGCGCTCGTTCGGCGACCTGCTGGCCTACGCCGACCCCCAGGCCGACGGCATGACCTGGGACGCGGCCACGAAGAAGCTGGCCGGGGGTGGGTGCGCGTTCGAATCCATGAACGACTCGGCGTACGGCGAGCTGCTCGCGGACGGGGCCCGGGAGGGCGCCGACTTCGGGGCCGTGCCGTTCCCCGGCACCCGCGACAACTACCTCGCGGTCATCGACGTCTTCGTGGCGGCGACCGAGGCGGACAACGCCAAGAACGCCCTGGCGTTCCTCGACGGGATCA
The DNA here is from genome assembly GCF_001509495.1 of Actinoplanes awajinensis subsp. mycoplanecinus. Taxonomy (NCBI): domain Bacteria; kingdom Bacillati; phylum Actinomycetota; class Actinomycetes; order Micromonosporales; family Micromonosporaceae; genus Actinoplanes; species Actinoplanes awajinensis. Next base: position 41,920 of record NZ_LLZH01000294.1, read on the forward strand.
GCGACCCGGCGACCCAGCTGGCGTTCAGCCGGGCCAAGGGATCCGTGCCGGTGGTCCGCGACGTCGATGTCGCGGCCCTTCCCCCGTACCAGCGGGAGGCGTCGCGGAGCCTGTGGAACTCGCCGGTGCTGCTGTCCGTCACTCACGGCGAGGCGATGGATCCGCAGTTCCAGGAGGGTTTCTACGACGCGGTGTCGACGTATGTGCGCACCCGTGATCCCGACGCCTTCGCCGACACCCTGGAGGACGCCGTGTCCCGGGACCGGCGGCTGCCCCGCTGATCCGACTCTCCGAGAAATCATTGGCGGCGCTGGGCGGGGTGGCGGCTCAACCTGGGGTCAAGGTCGCGGTGGAGACGCCTCGATGGACCACGGACGCCTGACAGCGGAGTGTTTTCATCTCCCCCGTGGTGACCTCCACCCGCGCCGTCGCGGTCGCCGGGGCGGTCAGGTCGATGTCGTGCGGCCCGGGTGACAGCGGATACCAGCAGCGGCCCCAGCCGGCCGCGACCGTGCGCCCGTCGATGCGGACCTGCGGCGCCGCCACCCACCCGTCGTAGTCGAAGTCCACAGCGCCTTCAGCATCCACGGCGGAACCGGTGAAGCGGAGCTCCAGCAGCACCGCACCCCGGTCAGCCGGTGGCGTCGGGACCGGGGCGTCGTCGCTGATCCGCAGCGGACCGCGGCCGGGACCCGAGCGCAGACCCCGGTTCTGATTCCAGACCGGGGTGTACATGGCCTCGTGCCGACGGTTGAGATCGAAAAGGAGCCAGCAGAGCCCGGCCAGATACAGTGCGGTGCCGGGCACCATGACCAGCGGTAGCGGCGCCCCCGACCGGGTCGGGAAGACAACGATTGCCCCCACAGGGTAGTCAGCGTCACCAGCCCGACCGCCAGGCGCGGAGCGATCCGCAGCAACGGAGGCGCCTCCGAGCCGGCGGGGTGTCCTCGGTACGGAAAATCAGGCGCTCGTAGACCAGCCGGGCCACCTCACCGGCCCGGACCGTCAGCGCGAACGAACCCTCCTGGCCGCCCAGCTTCTGCGCCTCGACCACGTGCCGGCCCGGCGCGACCGGGATCAGCGCCCGCCCGAACCCGTAGATCGCCGGTTCCCCGTCGACACCGATCTGCGCGGCGAACTCCTTGCGGCTGGTCTCGCGCACGTCGACGAGGATCCCGGCGCTGCCGTCCGGCAGGGCCGCCCCCTCACCGAGCACGGTCACGGTCGCTTGCGGGTGCTCGATATCCGTCATCGGTTCGGGTCCAGGTTCCGTCGGGTCTCCTCGGGGTCGTCGCCCCCGCGAGCGTCGTACACCCGCTTTCCTTCTTGGATCGCGGTGGTGATGCCTTTGACCGCAGCGCCGGCGTAGGGACGCCAGTCCTGCAACGATGTACTCATCGCCGTGCCGGGCGTGATGAATCCGCCGGCGAACTGGCCGCCCGGACCACGCACCTGAAAAGCGGCCTGGAGCCGCCGTTCGAGGTTCGGGTGCAGTTCGGCGAGAAAGTCGGTGCCGCCGTGTCCGCGTCGGCGCCCTCTGGTAGCTCCAGTCGGCGCAGCTGCTGCGGTTCCGGGGACAGACGCTCGGTCGTCATCGCGCTCCTTCTGTATGTGGCGGAGATAGGCCATATCCAGACGCTCAACCGATGAACGACGGAGGCCGTGCCCAGAGGCCCTGATCGTCCAACCCGCCGCTAGTCCCTCTTGAGAGACCAGTCGGCGTCGCCGTCCTTGACGGTTGCGTCGTTGTACTGGGAGCTGTTCGCCAGCGGCCAGGCGCCGTTCGGGAAACTCGTCGGGTCGACGGCGTCGCCGTGCAGCGCGATCATGGCCCCCGCCTGCGCGGTGAGGAACGTGGCGAGAGTCGCGGCAGCACCGGCCAGCACGGCCGTGGTGAAGCCGGCCTCTTCCAGGACGATCGCCGCACCGACCCACGAGAAGACTGCCGAGCCGAAAGCCGCGATGGCCGCAGTCATCGCGACGATCAGCTTGGCCAGCACGGCAGCCACCGCGATGTAGAAGAGCAGCCCGGCACCTGCACACGCCGCGAGCGTGATCGACGTGGCCCCGGCAACCGATCCCACCCGGGCAGCGGCACTGGCCTGAGCACCGGCAGCGGCCAGGTACGCGTCACGCGCCTTGCCGGACCAGTCCGAGTCGTCGATGACGAGGTTCTGCGTGGCGAGGTCGGTCGAGACGGCGTTCGCCGCGCCCTTGATCTCCATCCAATTGTACGCGTCGACGAACATCCAGATCGGGGCGGTCGCGCCCTTGAGTACGTCGATGAACCAGTCGAACATCGCGATACCGAACTCAACGGTCTTGTCCGCGACGTAGTTGATCGCTTCAGCAGAGAGCGGGTCGACCCACCAGTGATTCGTGGCCTTCTGAGCCGCTGGTTTCACCTCAGCGAGCTGCGCCTGAAGCCTCTGGGTCCCGGTTTCGATCTCCTTGATGGTGGCTTCAAACTGCGCCTGGCTGAACACCCGACAGACTCCCCGTTAGTAGATGTTCTTCATCCGATGCGCCCCGGCCTCGTCTTCGGACTGGTAGGTCTGAACAGCCGTGCGGAGGGTTTGGGCCATTTCCGTCATGGCAGTCGCGCCCTCGGCACAACGCGCGGAGACACCGTGCAGGACGTCGTTGTAAGGGGTCACCATCATCTGGAACAGGCCGGCTTCCAGACGGCCGAACTCCATGCCGGACGACGTGCCGCTCAACGCGCTGAGCCTGCCGGACTGGGTGTCCCACTGATTCGCCTCGCGCCGCAGCGCGTCCGTCGCGACCCTCACCTCATCCGGGCTCGGCAGACTCAACGCTCGCCACCTCGTGTCATGTACTGGTCGGTGAAGGATGCGAGTGTGGCCAGCGCGTCGCTCAGGAGGGCGTCAAGGTCGCCGCGATGCTCGTCGCCCGGAGCGGCTGCGGTGCGCTTCGCCCGCTCGAGTGCTGCGGCGAGTGCCGTCGTGATCGTCGCGCTGCTCCGGTCACGCGCCCATCGCGGCTCGATCTCGCAACTGGTCAGGCCACCCGCGCCGAGCCGGACGACGACGTGGCGTCCGTCGTCTGCTCCCTGAAGCGACCGAGGGTGCTCGTCCACCTGGCGCTGTGCGTTCTGCAGGGCCTTCAGAATGTGCTCGCCGTACTCGACGTCGTTGTGCGCTCGGCCCGGAAGCGGGGGTCGCGCAGCATCCGGCGGAATCGGCTCGCCAGGGAACGGTTCGTCCGCGTCGCGCTGCCGCCACCAGTCGCCGTCGTCGAGTCGCTCCGCGAAAGCCCGCGTTGCCTGTCGAACAGCGTCATGGTGGGCTTCCATCACGGCTGAGCCGAGCTGTTCCGGCTCCAGACGGTGCTGCCACCCGTCCCGGACCCGCAACTCCACAGGCAACCCGTCGTGGGCGAGGACAACGATCACCCGACCCGTCGCATCGCTACCCTCGGACCGCTGCGGAGTGGCATTCGCCAATCCGCTCGCCAGTTGCCCGAGGTGTGTCGCGCGCTGCTGTAGCTCTCGCATGGATTCCGGCTGCATCTTCTCAGTGCCCCCCTCGTGCCGGCACCGGCCGGAGAACCTCGCGACCGATCACGCAGACCGCGATCGCCGTATGGATCATCAGCACGCCGAGAACGAAAACGACCGTGCCGCTGACCAGGAAGGCGAAGGCCATCAGCGCCACGAGTGCGGCGACGATCCCGAGCAGGATCGCGGTCGCTGCCCGGAACGGCCCGGAAACACCCCGCCAGGCGACGATCGCTCCAACCGCCGCTGCCACCGCTGCCACTACGCCCACGATGACGGTGCCCTCCCGCCCGAACGGCGAGGCATCCGCGACTTCCGGGAAGCCCGTGGCCGCGAAGGCGACCACGGCCGGCTCGATCACACCGGGCAGGCCGAACAACAAGAGGGCCAGTCCGTTCATCGGCGGCCTGTTGGCCGAACGCTCAGCCACGCCGCTACCCCCGGTCATCGATGAGCACCAGCGTGTCTGATTTTGGTAAGCCCGTGCAACCCCGCTCGGCAATAGGGACAATCGCACCCTGCCAGCAGGCCGCTGGCACCGACTCGTCATTCTGGAGGGGCAACACCGGCCACCGACTCCCCCGCCAGGCCCCGACCAGGAGAAGGCCGCCTCGCGGATCAGGGTGACCACCGGGGCAGCTACGCTGTGTCACCGACGTATCGAGGAAAAGAAGTTGCAGATGATCAATGTGCAGGAGTTCGCCCGCCGGCTCGGCACTCTCGGATCCACGACAGTGACCAGCGACGACATCGAGGACCTGGCGGATGCCGCGGGTGTCCGGGTCGACCCGGCGCGGGGTATCGACGCGGGTCAGGCGCAGCAGATGCTGAACCATCTCTCGCCGCCGGTGTCGGTCACCGGGAATGAGATCGTGGCGTCGACCTGGCCGCCGCCGACCGCATCGCGCCCGGTGGCGCCTCCGGTGCTGTTCTCCAGCCCGGGCGCCGTGGACGCACCGGCCGAGCTGCCGTCCCGGGCGTCGCGCAAATCCGGCCCGTCCCGCAACAACGGACGCCCCGACTCCCGCCGGTCCGACTCCCGGCGCTCCGGCCGATAGGAAGACTCACGGCCGAGGGACAAGGCAAGGCCGATCTCAGGCCAGCTGATGGCCCCAGGTCAGGCGCAGCGCCGGGAGGGTCCAGTGCTCGTGGATCGGGCGCAGCCGGTGCTGGGCGGCTCGGTGCGCGGCGGCGACGGCCTCCGCCCGCGTCCGGTCGCGGACCACGACGGCACGCTGGATGTCGTCCCAGGCGGTCCCCTCGGCGGCGGTGGCCTGCTGGTGACACCACCGCCGGTGCTCCGCGACGGCTCGGAGCACAACGAGTTCCTGCTCGAGCGGGTGCAACTGCGGGTCCCAGCCGTCCCGGCCCGCCAGCGCGGCGGCCAACGCGGCGGTCGGCAGGTCGCCGCGGTGCACGGCGTCCCGGACACTCCGGTGCAGGAACCGCTTCCGCTCCGCGTACTCGGCCGGGGTCCGCACGGCCCAGGGCGCGGTGAACGCCGCCGCGGCCCGCCCGCGCACCACCTGCTCCTCGGCCGCCTGCCAGGTCAGCCAGGTGTCACCGGCGTGCTGCCCGGACTCACGCCAGAGGTCCTGACGGAATCGGACAGCTTCGTCCGCTCGTACCGATGACGCTTTGACCTCAGCAGCGAACCTTGCCGCCGCCGCGGCCTCGCGCCGGGCCTGCTCCCGGGCCTCGAGGTGGCAACGCAGCACGTCCACGACCGCCATCACCAGCTGGCCCGGCCGGTGCACCGCCTGCGGGCTCGCCAGCAGCATCACCGCCGGGAACGCCGCCACCAGCAGCAACATCCAGGTCATCAGCAGGGTCATCGGTTCGCTCAGCAGTGTCTGCGGCAGAAAGTTCACCGGCGGAATCCTCACGGGAGACGAGAAAAGGGGGGCGGCCGACTCACGGCCGACAAAAAAGCTTTTTCGGTACGACGGAAGCGCTCAGGCGGCGGTGACGGGCGGCGCACGAGAGGCACCGGCCGCAGCGGTGTTCTGCGCCGTCAAGACCCGCGTGCGATCGGCGACCACCGATGCGGTCACCGCGTCGCCGACCAGGGTCCCGCTCACCCGCTCAGCGGGGAGACCGCGCCACAACCCGGCGACAGCCAGCAGAACCACCACGAGAACGGGCAGGCAGCGGCTGAACACACCGCGCGCCACGTTCCCGATCATGTAGGACACGGTACGCAGCGGCGATCGCCGGGAAGGACCGACGCGCGCGGCTCCACCGGGTGACGTCGGCGCGGCAAACATGACGATTGTCAGCGGTCCCGATGACAGCGATCACTGGGTCGGACCCGCGCCGGCAACGAGGCTTGTCGATGACAGGTCCCACCGGAACGGATCCCTATCGGCAGGAGCGAACCATGATGACTCGGCAACGGCTCTCGATGATCGCAGCAACACTCGTCGCGGCACTCGCACTCAGTTTCACCGGCATGGGTACGGCCAGTGCCGCACCGAGCGCCCCGACCGCGCCGCGACCGGTGGCCGCCCTCGCCACCCCGGTCACCGGGACGGCGGAGAACGGCGGCGCCTTCGCCGGCACCTTCACCCCCGCGGCGTTCTCGACGCAGGACGGCACCCTGCTGGCCACCGGGGTGCTGGCCGGTACGGTCACCGACGCGTCCGGCGCCACGCTCGGCTCGGTCTCCCGTACCGTCAGCATGCCCGTGACCGTCGCGGCAGCGACGTGTCAGGTGTTGAACCTGGTCCTCGGACCCCTGCACCTCGACCTGCTCGGCCTGGTGGTCGACCTGAACCAGGTGCACCTGCTGATCACCGCGGTGCAGGCGCCCGGCAACCTGCTCGGCAACCTGCTGTGCGCGATCGTCCACCTGCTCGACGGCACCCCGACCGCGGGCGGGCTGGCCGCGCTGCTCAACGCGATCCTGGCCCTGCTCGGCCAGCTCGGCGGGCTCTGACCTGACCGGACCGACCGGCGCAGCCGCACCCCGCCAGGTGCGGCTGCGCCCTCGTCGCGGCCAGGCCGGTCACGGCAGCCAGCCGGCGCTCTCGGCGAGGCGGACCGCCTCCAGACGGTTGCGGGCACCGGTCTTGTGGAGGATCGCCGAGATGTAGTTGCGGACGGTGCCGGCGCTCAGGTGCAGCTCGGCAGCGATCTCGGCGGACGGCACCCCGGACGCGGCCACGCTCAGCACGGTCATCTCACGCGGGGACAGCGGGCTGCGCGGGGCCGCCACCATCGCCACGGCCAGGCCCGCGTCGATGGACCGTTCGCCACGGACCAGCCGGCGAATGCCACTGACCAGCTCACACGGGGCGGCCCGGGTGCTGGCGACGCCGTCGACGAGCCGGCCGACCGCGCGGTTGAGCAGCACCGACTCGTCCGGGCCGGCCAGCGCCAGGGTGGCACACCCGGGTTGCCCGGCGGTGAGCCGCGCGAGGGTCTCCAGGCCGTCGCCGGCCAGCAGCGCGATGTTGACCACGACCACGTCGGGCTTCACCGCGCGGGCCATGTCCGGCGCCGGGCCGAGGGCGCCCAGGTCGGCGACCACGTCGAGGTCGTCCTCCCGGGACAACGTCACGGCCAGGGCGCCGCGGAGCAGGGACAAGGGTTCGACGAGCAGAATGCGGATCACGATGGCCTCCCAGCCAGGAACAGAGCTTCGGGGCGGCCGGAGACGATGCCGGCCGGTTTCCTGCGGGAGGGTCGGTCAGCGGGGAGGCCCCGCGTGGCGGACGGTGCGTCCGCACGCGAGGAGATCGATGGCCGCGCGGCGGCCGGCGGCCGCGAGCTCGGGCCACCAGGTGGAGGCGAGGGTGCCCATCACGGGCGCGGTGCCGCCGCCGGAGTCACGCGCCTGCCCGCCGGGGGTCGTGTGGCCGGCGGGCTGCACCGGGAGCGGGGTCGCCGGGGGCGGCGATGTCCGCAGTGGAGGGTGCGAAGCCGGCGGCTCGGTCACTGGCGTTCGCCGTGCCGGCGGCTCGGTCACTGGCGCTTGCCGTCCCGGCGGTTCGGTCACGCCAGGCGGCCCGGAAGCCGGCGCCTGCGCAAGCAGGTGCAACTGTGCGGGCACGGGCGGCCGGGGCGGCGCCGGGCCCGGCAGCGGCGGCAGGGCAGAGCGCTGCGGCAAGGTGGTGAGCTCGACCTGCGGCAGATCGGGCAGCGCGGGGACTTCGACCCGCGGCAGCGCGGGGAGTTCGATCGGCGCGAGGTCGCGCAGCACGGTCAGGTCGGGCAAGGGAAGCAGCGGGGCGAGGGTCGGCAGCGGCTGCCGGGATACCAGCGTTCGCGCCGGGGTCACCGCGCCTCGGACCGCCTCCTGGACCGTATCGGACAGAGTCTGGCGGAGCTGCGATGTCCCGGCCTGCACTCGCCGGACCGTCTCACCGGTCCGGGCATCCGCCGTCGGGATCGTCACCGGCGCGCGGACCTTCGGGGTGTGGATCTTCGGGGTGTGGATCTTCTTGGCGGCCGGGGCTTTCGGTGCGTGAACCTCGGGCGTGGTGATCCTCGGCCGGTGGGTGCTCTGCGAGTGGACCTTCGGAGCGGACGGCTTCGGAACAGCCGCCTTCGGCACGGACCGCGTCGGCGCGGTTTGCTTCGACGCGGTTTGCTGCGGTGCGGTTTGCTTCGGGACGGACCGTTTCGGCTCGCGGATGACCTTGGTGACGTCGGCGGTCGCGGCCTTGACCGCATCGGCCGGAACCGCTGTGCCGGGCAGCCGATCGGCCGGCCCCTCGTCGGCCCGCGCCGCGTGATCAAAAAGGGTCAGCACGAGATATGCCGCCACCGCCAAGCCGAGCACCACGAGCAGGCGGACACCGCGCCGGGTCACCCCGGGCGCACCGCGCTCTCCTCTCGCCACTCCGCACAGCATCACCATCTCGGGTACCCACTCCGGATGCGCTGACACACATCGATGGAACGGACCTGCCGCACCCGGCCGGATGAACCGCACCCCAGGCGTCGAACAATCGGACTAAAGGGTCTATACGGTGCGGAAATGACCAGAAGAAAGAACGTGACGACTACCGGCCGGGCCCTCGCCACGGCCACGATCGGGCTGCTCGCGCTCGCCGGCACCACCGTCGCGCACACCGGCCCGGCGTCGGCAGCCGCACCGAGCACCGGGCTCGTCGCGCACAGCCCGGCCACGGAGGCCGCCGCCGGGCCACACGGAGTCGCGGGCGTCCGCGCCCGCGCCGTGGTGGCCGGCGCCGCCGGGATGATCACCGTGCGCCCGGACGGGAAGGTGTTCGCCACGATGAGCCGCGGCACGGTGCGGCAGTGGAGCATGGCGACCGGGCACCGGGCCGGGCCGCGGCTCGCCGCCCGTACCGGGACCATCCGCTCGATCGAGTTCAGCCCGGACGGGGCGCTGATCGCGGTCGCCGGCGACCGCGAGGTGTCGCTGTGGAACGCCACCTCCGGCAAGCGGTCCGTGCCGCCGCTGACCGGGCACACCGGGCCGGTGCGCTCGGTGGTGTTCAGCCCCAGCGGGCGGCAGGTGGCCACCGCCGGCAGCGACGGCACCGTGCGGCTGTGGGACACCGGCACCGGCGACCTGCTGCACGTCATGACCGGGCACACCGGCGCGGTCAGCAAGGTCGTCTTCAGTACGGACGGCCGGTTCCTCGCGACCGCCGGTGCCGACGACACGGTACGACTGTGGCGCGCGAGCACCGCCCGGCCGATCGGCGAGCCGTTGACCGCGCGCCGGGGCCCGGTGTACGCGATGACGTTCAGCCGCGCCGGTGATCTCCTGGCCACCTCGGACGCCGGCAACGCCGTACGACTGTGGGATCCGGCCACCGGCGAACCCGCCGGCACACCGCTGACCGTGAGCCCCGGGCCCGCGTACGCGATCACGTTCAACCCCGGCGGGACGCTGCTGGCCACCTCCTCCGGTGACGACGCCTCCGTGCGGCTGTGGGACACCGCGACGCACCGGCCGGCCGAGGAGCCGCTCACCGGCCACACCGGACCGGTACGCGCCATGCGGTTCAGCCCGAACGGGAAGCTGCTGGCCACCGGGAGCGACGACGGGACCGTCCGGCTGTGGAACCCGGCGACCGGACGCCCGGTGGGCGCGCCGCTGACCGGGCACAAGGGGCCGGTCTGGGCCCTGCGGATCAGCCCGGACGACAAGCGCCTGATCACCGCGGGCGCGGACGGCAAGGTCCGGCTGTGGCGCCTCCCCGCCAAGGCCGCGCGCTGACCGTCGGGATGACGACCTCGCACCGTGCCCGTCCGGTGACGGGTACGGTGCGAGCCGCGTGCGGATGCTCGACGCCGGCCGGGGCTCAGGCCGTCACTTGCCGGGCCGGCCGCGGTAGCCGATGGCGCCCTCGCCGACCCGCTGGTAGGTGCCGAGGAAGCCGGCGTCGGTGAACGCCACCGTGGCGGTGTTGCCGCGCTTGTCACGCCAGCTCGCCCGGGTCAGCGGCGCCGGGCCGGCCCCGATCGCCACGGTGATGCCGTTGGAGTCGTGCCAGCCGCCGCCCCAGCCTTCCTCCGTGGCGAACCGGCGCGCCGCGCCGGACTCCCGCCGGCGCTCGGTCAGCGAGCCGCGGAACTCGTGCGGTGCCCCGGCGCCGGCCGGCCGGCACCAGCCGTAGAACGCGTCCAGCTCGGCGGTGAGGGTGACCGCGTACTCCGCGCCGGTGGTGTCCGCCCAGGCCAGGTGCTCGAGCGAACTCTGCTCGCCGCGGTCCACGTACGCGATGACCTCCGGACCGGGCAGCCACGCCTCGTCGTCGTCGACGTCGGCCGGCAGCAGGTGGGTCTCGAACAGCAGCACCGGCGCCTCGGCCTCGCGCCGGTCGATGGCCCGCGCGGACCGGCCGCGGTCGAACACCGCGTCGACGGTGATCCGGTAGAGCCACAGCATGCTCGCGGCCTCGGGCGCGGTGGCCAGCCGGAGCTTGTTGGCCCCCGGCCGCAACCGGCCGGCCGGGACGGCGAAGTCCATGTGCTGGGGCAGGTCACCCCCGCCCGGGATGCGCCAGTCGTGCACCAGGCACCGGTCGTTGACCGTGATGTCCAGCGGCGCGAACCCGGGCGAGCCACCCAGCTTCGACACCAGCGCCACGATCCCCAGGGTGACCTCACCGCCCGCGTCCGCCGCCGGGACGTCGAACGTCATCTCCACCGACCCGTCGGCGCCCAGCGCGAGATGCCCGCCGCGAACGCCGCCCCGCTCGATGCGCAGGACGGCGTTCGCGGCCGGCGGCGGCTGCGCGGCAAAAGTCACATAGGTCGATTGCATCGCGCGATGCTATCCGCCGGGTACGACAGCCGATGGCGAACCACAGTGGAGCGTGTCGGTCAGACCCGGGACAGTGCCCGGTCGCTGACCGCGCAGTGCATGCCGAACTGCCGGGCCCGCCGGACGGCGAAGTCGGTCAGGCCGGGGCTGTCGGCGTAGTCGAGCGCGTACAGGTCGAGTTGCAGCTGCAACAGCTGCTCGGCGATCTGCGCGTGGAACTCCAGCACGTCCGGGGGCCACGGCGCGTAGCCGTCGTCGGTCCAGCGGGCCGAGAACGACTCGAAGAGCACCCCGTCGACCAGCTCGGCGAGCCGCGGCAGCATGCCGAACCCGCGGTTGGCCAGCAGGTAACCCGGCTTCACCTCGTTGCGGATCGCCGCGATCAGGGTGAGCAGGTGCGGCACGTCCTCCGGGAAGGTCAGCTCGACGTTGAGCTGGTCCAGGAACAGCCCGGAGAACCCGGCATCCACAGTGGCCTTGGCCTGCTCGACCACGTGCGCCACCCACTGCGGGTGACCGACGTGCACGAACGCGCCGCCCCAGTCCTGGTTGCGTTCCGGGCGCTGCCACGGCGCGGGCGGGCCCTGGTCCTCGGAGAGCGAGAGGTAGCCGAGGGTCTGCACCCCCTTCTCGGCGAGGTAGGCGAGCTCGGCCGAGTTGTAGAACTCCGGCTGCAGCACCACCTTCGGGTACTCGGCCAGGTCGGTGAGCCGGCCGGCGCCGTAGTAGAACCAGATCGGCGGACGTCCGCTGCGCTCCGGCGACGTCATGACGGCCGCCCGTGCGCGCGGTACCAGGCGAACGTCGACCGGACGCCCTCCTCCAGGGTGACGGCCGGTTCGTAGCCGGTCAGCTCGCGCAGCCGGGTCAGGTCCGGGCAGCGCCGGTGCACCGAGCCGGGCGGGGCCGGCAACGCCTCGATCGCGGCGTTGCCGTCCGCCACCCGCAGGACCAGCTTGGCGAGGTCGCCGATGTTGGTCTCGTCCCGGTCGTTGCCGATGTGCACGATCTGGCCGGCCGCCGCGGGCGTCGCCATCAGCCGCACCATCGCCTGCACCGCGTCGTCGACGTGGCAGAACGCCCGGTACTGGTCGGCGCCCGGCACCCGGAACGGGTCCTCGCCGCCGGCCGCGCGCAGGGCCATCTCCGGGATGACGTGGTCGGCGCCCATCCGGGGTCCGTAGACGTTGTGGAACCGGCCGACGACCACGTCGAAGCCGCGGGCCCGCGCGGTGTGCAGGAAGGCGGCCTCGCCGAGCAGTTTGCTGACCGCGTACGCGAACCGGGGCGCGGTGATGTCCGAGATCATCGCCGGGACGTCCTCGGCGGTGGGCACCCCGACCACGCCGGCGTCCACCCCGCCGGCGTAGACCTCGCTGGTGGAGGCGAAGAAGACCCGCTCACCGGGTGCCACCCAGTCCAGCAGGTGCATCGCCACCAGCGTGTTCACCCGGACCACCCGGGCCGGGTCCTGTTCGACGTTGCGGACACCCACGACGGCGGCGAGCAGGTAGATCTGGTCCCAGCCGTGCGGCAGGACCGCGTACGTCTGCGGATCGGTCAGATCCGCGGAGACCACCCGGACCGACGGATGGTCCCGCAGCGCGTCCAGGTCGGCGTCCTGCCGGCCACGGGAGAAGTCGTCGACGATGGTGACCTCGTGCCCGTCGGCGACCAGCCGCCGGGCCAGGTGCAGGCCGATGAAGCCGGCGCCACCGAGCAGCAGGGCGGTCACGCGGCCACCTCCTCGTCGCGCGGCAGATAGCCGAGACCGGCGTAGCGGATGCCGGACGCGCGGACCGCGGCACCGTCCAGGATCCGCCACGAGTCGAAGATCAGCGCCGGGCGGGCGCCGCCGAGCGCCTCGGTCACGTCGATGGCCCGGTAGTCGGGATGGTCGTTGATCACCAGGATCGCGTCGCTGTCGGTGAACGCCTTGTCCAGGCTGACCGGCTCGCCGCCGTACTGGCGGATGACGTCCGGGGTGACCATCGGGTCGTGGCCGGTCACGGTGATACCGGCGGCCGAGAAGATCGGCATCATGGTGGCGATCGGGGTGCCGCGCATGTCGTCGGTGGGCGGCCACCCCTTGTACGCCCACCCGAGCACCGCCAGCCGGGTCCCGCGCGTCTCGCCCCGGGCCTCGCGGAGCAGCCGGACGACCGTCTCGGCCACGTGCACCGGCAGGAACTCGTTGAGCTCCCGGGCCCGCCCGACCAGGTACGGCCGGTAGTCCCCGGCGCTCTCCAGCATGATGTACGGGTCCTTGGAGAGGCAGCCGCCGCCGACGTACCCGGGCTTGGACAGGTCGGGCCGCGGATAGTCCAGGTTCGTCGCGCGCAGCACCTCGAGCGGGTCCAGCCCGTGCTGCTCGGCGATCAGCGCCACCTCGTTGCCGAACGAGTAGATCAGGTCGGTGTGGCAGTTGTTGGAGAGCTTCACCAGCTCGGCGGCCTCCAGAGTGGACACCTCGACGATGCTCTGCGCCAGCCCGGCGAAGAACTCCACGCCGAGCCGCAGCGACGCCTCGTCCAGCCCGCCGATCACCTGCGGCAGCTCGACCAGCTCGCGCAGCGCCTGGCCCTGGATGGTGCGCTCGGGCGCCATCACCAGCCGGACCTCGTCGCCCCACGCGGCGCGCAGTTCGGGCAGCACCACGGCGCGGCTGGTGCCGACCGGCACGGTGCTGCGCACCACCACGAGCGTGCCGGGCCGGCAGGTGGCCGCGACGGCCCGGGCCGCCGCCGCCAGGTTGGCCAGGTTCGGCCGGTGGGTGGCCTCGTCGACCGGTGTGGACACGCTGATCACGGCGACGTCGACGGTGTCGCGGGGCAGCTCCGCGGCGACGTGGACGCGGCGGCCCACCTCGGTCCGGAAGATCTCCTCGACGCCGGGTTCGAAGATGTGCGAGCGGCCCTGCGCCAGGGTCTCGATGACCTTCGGTGACACGTCGGCGCCGTACACCGTGAAGCCCTTGCCGGCCAGCGCGGCGGTGAGCGTGAGCCCGACGTAGCCGAGGCCGACGACCCCGATCGTCATAGGCATGTGGTCCCCCTTCGGATGGTGGTGCGGTGCCGTGACGGTCACGGGCACGGCGGGGCGGTGCGGTCGAGGTCGACCACGGTGACCGTCCCGGTGAAGTTCTCGGCCCGGTACCGCGCGCAGGCGGCGCGGACGTCGGCGGGCCGGGTGGCGTAGTCGACGCTGAGCACGAACTTGCCGGCGTCGCGCAGCGCCCTGGTCTCGGCCAGGTTCTCGGCGCAGTAGTCCTCGGTGCACCGCTGGTCGGTGGCCTGGAAGAACAGCTCCTCCATGGCGATGCCGTCGATCGCGGCGGTGTAGCCCGGCTGGTGGCGCAGCTCCGGGGAGTTCTGCGGGACGATCAGGAAGTCCGGGCTCCGGTCCTTGGCGTACCGGCTGATCCGGGTGATCAGCCCGGCCATCGCCCGGGCCAGGGCGTCCCGGTCGCGGCCCTGCGCCGCCGCCAGGTCGATCTCCTCGTACGCCAGCGGGGTGTCCAGGTAGACCCCGTCGAACCCGGCGCGCAACGCCTGATCCACCCGGGGCCGGACCACCCGGTCCCACCAGCGCTGATCCCAGTAGCGGACGAAGTACTCGCCCGGCCAGTCGGCCCACTCGTTGGCGATCAGGTCGGCGGCGTCGCGCCGCAGCACCGGGTACTCCGGCCGGAAGTCCTCGATGCTGCCGATCTCGAAGTACGCCAGGACCCGTTTGCCGTTGGCGCGCACCCGGTCGATCTCGGCGGCCGAGAAGTAACCGGTGTCCGCGTCCCGGGCCAGGTCGATCACGACGAGGCCGGCCGGGCCGGCGGCGAGCTGGTCGAGCCGGCCGCGGGGATAGTCCTGCAGCTGGTACGCCCAGGAGCCCCCTTGCGGCGACAGCGACGGTGACGGTGACGGTGACGGTGACCGGGATGGCACGGCGGACGGGGCGGTGGACGCCGCCACCGGTGCCGCCGACCTACCGACCGGCCGGGTGGCCTGCACGATACCGAGCACGACCACCGCCACCACCGCGACCGCCGTGACGACCAGCAAGGACACCCGGGCCGGACTCACACCGGCGTCCCGGTCGACCAGATGTCCTTGATCGAGGTGGCCAGGTCGACGGCCGGCACCCAGCCCAGCTCGTCCTCGGCCCGCCCGATGTCGGCCCGGATCCAGTCCACCGCCGCGGAGCGTTGCGCCCCGCTGCCGTGCTCGCGGATCTCCCCGGTGAACCCGGCCTGCTCGGCCAGCAGCTGCACCGCCGAACGCACGGTCACCGCCTGCCCGCTGCCGGCGTTGTAGATCCGGCTCGGCAGCGCGGACGCCAGCACCACGGAGCGCAGCACGGCGGCCAGGTCCCGCACGTCGACGAAGTCCCGGTACGCGCCGAGCGGCCCGAGCACGATCTCCGAGGAGCCCAGCTGCGCCGCCTCGCGCAACCGCAGCTGCGCCCGGCCGAGCACGTTCTCACCGGACTGACCGGGGCCGATCGGGTTGAACACGCGCACCGACACCGCGTCGACCCGGCCGGCCGCCGCGGCGAGCGCGAACAGCCGGGTGCCGGCCAGGTGACTGAGCCCGTACGCGCTGATCGGCTCGGTGGGGTCGGTCTCGGTGACCGCGTGCCCGTGCGGGACCACGCCGTACTCGCCGGCCGAGCCGAGCCGCACCAGGCGGGCGTCCGGCGCGGCAGCCTCGACCGCGTCCAGCAGTTTCGCCGCGACCAGGGTGTTGGCGCGGGTCAGCTCCTCGTTCGTACCGCCGAGCCGGCCGACGCAGCAGATCACCGCGTCCGGCGTGATCTCGCGCAGCAGGGCGATCAGGCCGGCCCGGTCGCCGTCGACCAGGTCGTACCGGTCCCGGCCCGGACTGATCAGCTCGGTCACGTCCGGATCGGCCTCCAGCGCGGCGCGCACGTGCGCCCCGATGAAGCCGGACGAGCCGAACAACAGCACTCGCGAGGTCATACCGGTTCCTCCTGACGCTGACGGAACAAGACGGGTTTGAGTTCGGCGAAGCTGCGGTTGACCTGGTCGTAGTCCTCGGGCCGGCCGATGTCGAGCCAGAACCCGGTGAACGGGTAGGTGTCCGGGCGCTCGCCGCGGGCCAGCAGGTCCAGCACCAGCTGGTCGAAGCCGAACGACCGGCCGGGCTGGTACGGCGCCAGGGTGCTCCGGGACATCCCGTAGACGCCCATGCTGACCTGGTAGCGCAGGCTGGGCTTCTCCCGGAAGCCGACGATCCGGCTCGACTCCACGTCGAGCACCCCGAACTCGACCCGGTGGGTGCGCTCGGCGATCGCCACGGTCAGCCCGCACCGGGACAGCTCGTGCTGGTGCAGCAGGTCGCCGTAGTCGAGGTCGGTCAGCACGTCGCCGTTCATCACCAGGAAGTGCTCGGGCAGCCGGTCCCGGATGTTGAACAGTGGCCCGACCGTCGACAGTGGCCGGTCCTCCTCCACGTAGTCGACGCGCAGCCCCCAGCGCGCGCCGTCGCCGACGAACGCCCGGATCAGCGGGCCGAGGTGGTTGATCGCCAGCGTCACCGACCGGAACCCGCAGTCGGCCAGCTGGTTGAGGACGATCTCCAGGATCGCGTGGTGGTCACCGATCGGCATCAACGGTTTGGGCAGCGTGGTGGTGTACGGCCGCAGCCGCACCCCCTTGCCGCCGGCGAGGATCACCGCGTGCATAGCACATCTACCTCCCAGTCGGGATCTACCGGTAGTACCGGGCCTGCCCCACGAGCGGGGCGAGACCCAGCAGGAACAGGGCCTGCAGCGCGAGGACGCTGCCGAGATGAAGTGCCGCGTCGACGCCGACCGCGGTCGGCGGGCCGAACAACGGGCTGACGCCGAGCAGGGCACCGACGCCCACGTGTGCCGCGACCGCGGCCAGCAGCGACGCGCAGAGCCAGACGTGGCGTTCGAAGCCGGCCAGCAGGAACCCGGCCAGGTACGCGCCGCCGAGCACCACGTGCGCCGCGGTCATCAGCACGCCGCCCGCGGTGAGCCGGCCGGTGGCGGCGAACCAGGCGACCAGCGCGAGGGCCGGGACCGTGGTCACCGCCAGGCAGGCGATCGTGTCCCGGGCGATCAGCCGCCACACCGCCGCCCGGAACGCGGCGGGCCGCTCGATCCGGCGGGTCAGCCCGACGACCAGGCGGTGGAACCGTTCGGCCCGCCACTCGACGAAGCCCATCACCATGATCAGCGGCACCACCGACGCCGCCACGTCGAAGCGGGTGAGCAGGTACGGCGCCTGCGCGTGCAGCAGCAGCACCGCGGAGCAGAACCCGTAACAGGTCACCCCGGCCAGGCCGGAGCGGTGCGCGCGCAGCACCGCCCGCCCGGACGGTTCGCCGTCCGCGCCACGGCCCCGGGTCGCCACGAGCGCCACCACGAACGCGGCGATCAGCCCGGCCACCGCGATCGTGACGGCCATCGGCCGCAGCGACGGCCCGCCGAGCAGGTACGCGCCGCCGGCGAGGACCGCGGGCAGCATGGTCGCCGCCAGCCGCTCCTCCTGGCGGTAGAAGACCAGGACGGTGCCGGCCATCTGGTACGCGAGCTGGCCCGCGGTCAGCAGGATCAGCGCGGCCCCGCCACCGGCCGACACGACCACCACGACCCCGGCCACCGCGCCGGCCAGCGGCGCGCCCAGCGTGGTGCCGGCCAGCAGCCGGGCGGTCGCCCGTAACCGGCCGGCGCCGAGCAGCTTGTACGCCGCGTAGGCCGCGGTGCCGGAGTACATCCAGCCCAGCCCGCCGGCCAGGGCCAGGGCGAGCACCAGCGACCGCTGCCCGAAGACCGCGAGCACGGCCGGGAAGACCGCGCTGGGCAGCGCGTAGAGCGGGCCGTGCGCCAGCACCCGGACCCGTTCCCACCGGCCGCGGTGCGCGGCGGCCGGCGCCGGCTCGTCCGGGATCTGCGGACCGAGCCGGCTGTAGACCTCGGCGGCCAGGGCGAACACGTCGGTGAACCCGTACTCGACCCGGGCGATCCGGTCGGTGCAGCCGTCCGCCTCCAGGGCCGCGGCGACCTGCAGCCCGTCGACGGCCTTGCGCAGCCGCGGGCGCATCCGGTCGACGAGTTCGTCGAGCGGGTCGGTGGAGATCTGCGGCAGCACCACCGGGTGGCTGGGCGGCGCGGGGTGCTCGCCGGCCGCGAACCGGCGCCCCGCCGGGTGCTCGCGCCGCGGCCCCGGTGGCGGGCGCCGCGGCTCCTCGGCCGGCTCTCCGGAGGGCGCCGAGGGGCGCAGCCGGACCGTTTCGGCGCCGACCTCCAGAACCACCGTCTCGTCCACGTCGCGGGCGCTCATCGGGCGCCCTCGTTGATCGGGAAGCCGGGTGACCGCTGCTGCGGCGGCCGGACCCGGCCCCGGGCCTGCCCGCGCAGGTGCCGCGGCGGCTGCCCGGCGCTCAGCGGCGCGGCGAGTCCCTCGTAGACGTTGCGGTACATCTGCAGCGACTGGCTGAGCGTGAAGTGGTCCAGCACGCGCTGCCGGGCCGCGGCGCCCAGCCGCAGGCGCAACTCGTCGTCGCGCAGCAGGGTCAGGCAGGCCTTGGCCACCGCGGCGTGATCACGCGGCGCCACCACGATCCCGGTGTCGCCGACCGCTTCGGCCACCCCGCCGACGTTGGTGCAGACCGTGGGCCGGCCGCAGGCCATCGCCTCCACCACGGTGTACGGGAACCCCTCGGAGATGCTGGTCAACGCGACGATGTTGCCCGCGTGGTAGGCGTCGACCGCGTTGCCGATCCGGCCCTCGAGCACCGCCGCGCCGGTCAGCCCGAGCTCGTCGATCAGCTGCCGGCAGGAGTCCAGGTAGTACTGGTTGACCGCCGGGGTGCCGCCGAAGATGCGCAGCCGGGCGGTCGGCATCTCCGCGCGGACCTGGGCGAACGCGCGGATCAGGGTGTGCAGGTCCTTCAGCGGGTCGATCCGGCCCATGAACGCGATGGTGGGTGTCTGCGGCTCCTGCAGCGCGGCCGGGAAGTCACCCGGCTCGACGCCGTTGTACATCGTCCACATCCGCTCCGGGTCGGCGCCGTTGTGCAGCTGCCAGCGCCGGTTGTACGCCGAGTGCGGCGCCAGCACGTCGGAGGTCAGGTACGCCGCGCCGGCCAGCGACCGGAAGAAGCTCAGCACCAGCACCCGCACCGCGTGCGAGGCGTCCTCCTCCAGGTACGACATGTAGCGTTCGCGCAGGTAGATGCCGTGCTCGCTCATCACCGACGGGGTGCCGTGCCGCCATTTCGCGGTCATCGCGACCAGGGTGGAGAGCCCGTTCATCGAGCAGTGCACGATGTCTGCCTCGACCACCGGGGCGCTCAACGGCCGCAGCATGTGCTCGATCAGCCAGGTGGCCTGCAGCGCGTCGGCCAGCGTCGGCGCCGGCCCGGACTCGCCGACGCGCAGGTCCCGCCACGCGTCGACCATCATGCCGAGCGCCTGGTTGGACATCAGCGCCGCGCTGAGGTCGCCGCCGTCGGCCGCGTACTCGTAGAGCCCGCGCAGCGCGAGCAGGAACAGGCTGCGGTTGGCCGCGCCCTGCTCCGTGGTGGTGGTCTCCAGGGGTGTCACCAGGGCACGGAGGAAGACCTCGTACGACTGGGTGAACGCGGCGCCGGGCCGCCCCCGGCTGCCCCGCCGGGGGCGGTAGTCCTCGGGACCACCGCCCCACAGCGGGACCGAGTGCACCCGGTCCAGGTTCTCCGGAACCGGGAAGACCGGCTCCTCGCTGCCGTCGACCGTCAGCGCGACGACCTGCCACCGGTAGTCCGGCATACCGCGGATGAGCTGCTCGCACCAGATGCTGACGCCACCCATCGCGAAGGGGTACGTCCCCTCCGACACCAGCGCGATCCGCACGTGTCACCCGCTTCCGGCCGGTCCGCCGCTCAGACCCGCGGAGCCGCGGTGAGCGTCACGGCGGTGTTCGCCGTCAGCGTCACGGGGGCCGTGACGTCACTGCCGTACGAGGTGGAATTGGCCGCCTGGACCCCGCCCACCTGGACCGTCCCGGCCAGCGGCGAACTCACCGTGACCGTCCCGGCGACCCGGTCGTAGACCGCGTCGACGCCGCCGGCGAGCTGCGCGAAGTGCGCGTTGCGCACCCGGGTGTACGCGCCGATCGCCGACCAGTCGGAGTTCAGCAGCGGCACCGCGTAGTACGTGTCGTACTTGGTGACCACGCGCTGCACCCAGTCGCCGAGCAGCGAGCCACCGCTGCCGTAGTCGTAGACGTTGCCGATGTGGAAGGTGTGCGTGTTGATCCCGCCGGCCGCCACGTGCTGCAGCGCGACGTCCGCCTCGTAGTCGACGATCTGCTCGTAGGTCCGGTCGGTCGGCCAGTACGGGAAGCGGCCGTTCGGCCCGTAGAAGGAGTTGTAGAACGCGGTCTCCTCGGCCGGCGTGGTGACGAAGTACGCGATGTTCGTCGGCCAGTCGGCCACCACCGAGAGGCTCGTCTCCAGCGGGTGGGTGAGGCTGGTGTTCAGGTGCGGCGGCTGGTGGCTGGCGAACGACATGTTGCCGTGCAGGTACGACACGCCCAGGTCCTTCGCGGCCTGCAGCAGGTTCGGGTTCGAGCCGGCCAGCCCGTGGTCCACCGGGACGCCGGTGTCGTCGTTCGGGTCGACCGTGTAGACGCCGAGGCCGGAGTACTCCGGGGTCTTCAGCACGTCGTCCGGCGCGGTCAGGCCGATCGCGGCGCCGGCCACCCGGTTGTCCCGGATCTCGGCGTACGTGGTGGCGTAGTCGGTCTGGTTCAGCTCCGGGTGGTTGTACGTGTGGTTCAGCCACCGGAAGTGCGTCGCCAGGCACTTCGTCGTCGCGGTCAGCTCGGCCGTCCCGCCGTTCGGGCTGCACGTGTTGCCGGCGAACGGGTCGATGTCGCTGCCGTTGAACGCGAGGTTGTAGGTGAACCCGCCGGCCAGCGGATGCGCGGTGCGCAGTGCGCTCTGCTGGCTGTCCAGGTTGACCATGTCGTGCGCGGTCAGCTGGAAGCCGGGCGTGTACTCGATGTGGCCGTCCGCGTAGTAGTGCTCCGAGGTGTTGAACCAGTCGTCGACGTCGACGTTGAGGTGGTGCCGCTGCTCACCGAGGAACAGGCCCTTGCTGGTCCACCGGAACAGGCCGTAGACCAGCAGGTCGGACTGGAGCAGGTACTGGTTCAGGGTGAAGGTGAGCGCGATCCGCTCCCGGCCGTCGGTGGAGGTGGCCCGCACCCCCAGCACGTCGGCGCCGCTGGTGGCGATCGCCTCGGCCGAGCACCCGGCGGTGATCCGGGTGCGGTAGACGTACGACTGCACCACCGGGATGGTGACGCCGGCCTTGAGGTAGTCGAAGACACCCGCCCCGGCCGTGGTCAGGTTGACGTTCAGCGGGGTGTCGCCGACCGCGGTCTCCCCGGCCGAGGTCAGGCAGTAGTCCTCCGGCCAGGTGCCGTAGCTGGTGTAGAGCGCGGCCTGGCGGACGCCGAAGTTGCGCTCGTACGCCCAGAGGATGTTCCACTCGGTGCCGTCCAGGCCGTTGAGGTAGCTGCCGCCGGACGCGTACACCAGCATGCTGTTGGTCAGCAGGATCGCGTTGTACTTGCCGGTGCCGTCGGCGCGGGCGAGCGTGTCGGTGGTCAGCGGGGTGCTGGCGGTGTAGAGCACGTCGTACGCCGCGCCGACACGGTCGAGCGTGGCCTTCCACGTGGGCACGCCGAAGTCGTCGGTGGTGGTGGCGACCACGAGCGCGCGCAGCGCCACCCGGTCGGTGCCGGCCGCGAGCTTCGTGGTGGCCGCGCTCGGTGCGTGCACGGCCACCCGGCCGGTACGCCGTGGCAGCGGGGCCGGGCGGGTCGCCGCCGGGCGGGCGACCTCGCCGTAGCCGGGAACCCTGGGCGCGATCGCGCCGGGTTTCCTGGGCGGGGATGGTTGCGCGGCGACCGGGGCCGGCAGGGCGGCCACCAGAAGGCCGGCACCGAGCGCGGCGAGGAGTGCACGCATCGGGCGGCGGCGCGGGACAGGGGCAGGAGTCATCGGGCGTCCTCCAGGACGAAACAAACGAGGGAGCGGTGCCACGATGGGCGCGGGCCGGGCTCAGTCGTTCCTCAGGGATGGGCCGACGGCGAGTCTAAGCAAGATTTAAGGATTTTCCGGCCATTGATAGCGGACATTTTGTTTGCTGCGCCGGAGCGTTGACGTCGAGTGCCGGTCGATGCTAGCGAATCGTTTCAGCCAGGGCAGTGAACGGTTCAGCAATACTCGCGAGACCTCTGATCCGTGACCTGACGTGCGATTTCCGTACCGGGCCGGTAACTCGCCATTAACAGCGCCGTGACAACCCCCGGAGGGTCGTCACTGGACCGCATTTCGTCCACTTTGGTACCGGTCTCACCGGAAAAACTGCCGATAGCACGCTTTCTCGCAGGAAGAACAAACAGTCCTTAAAGGAGTCTAAAAGCAATCGAGCGATGACTCAAAGTGTTCACCGGGCGGTCAGCAGGCGTCCACACGCCCGGAGAAATGCACGACGACGTGCGCCGGTGAAGGTCCCCGCGAATGCGCCGCCGGGGCCTCGTCCGAACGGACAATATTTTCCTATGTTCGGGCCTGTCGACCCGTTATTCCCATTGATTTACGTCAATTAATAAGGTACAGCCTCGATCACTGCGTACGGTGGCGTCACCGGCGTGGCCGCGACACGGCGCAAACCGGCCCGGGCCAGCAGGTCGTCGAACTCGGTCAGGGTGCGTTCCCGGCTGCCGGCGGTGGCGAGCATGGCGATGTCCATCAGCGGCGCGATGCCGGCGGCGTGGTCGTCGATGAGGATCTCGGTGATCACGATGCGCCCGCCGGGCCGCAGGGCATCCCGGCAGTTCACCAGGATGCGGACGCCCTCGTCGTCGGACCAGTCGTGCAGGATGAACTTCAGCAGCAGGATGTCGCCCGCCGGGACCTCGGCGAAGAAGTCGCCGGCCACCGCGGTGAGCCGGTCGCCCAGGCCCCGCCCGGCGGCCGCCGCCCGTGCGCCGGGCAACGCGTGCGGCAGGTCGAGCACGATCGCCCGCAGGCCGGGATGTCGCTCCAGCAGGGCCAGGGCGAACGAGCCGTGCGCGCCGCCGACGTCGACCACCGTGCCGGCGCCGGCCACGTCGATCACCTCGACCGCGGCCTGGATGACCGGCGCGGACATGCTCGTCATCGCGGCGCCGAAGAGCGCGCCCTCGTCCGGGTGCGCGGCCAGGTAGTCGAAGAACGGCATGCCGAGCGCCTGCGCGGTCTGCGCCTCGCCGCTGCGGATCGCCTCGGGGATCCGCGCCCACGTGCGCCACAGGACCGGGCTGGACTGGGACGCGGCCAGGTCCCGCAGCGACATCGGCGCGTCGCGGTGCAGGACCGCGAGGACCTCGGTGCCGGCGAAACCCTTCTCCGCGTACGTCACCAGGCCGATCGAGGCGCAGGCCCGCAGGAAGCGCGCGGTCGCCGCCGGGTCCGCGCCCTCGGCCTCGGCGATCTCGGCCGCCGTGCGGGGCCCGTCCGCCAGATGCTCGGCCAGCGAGAGGTCGACGGCGGCGCGGGCGGCCTGGGCCAGCCACGGGCCGATGATGAACCCCATGGCGGTCTCATAGGGACTTCCTGCCATGCCCGGCAACTTAGCGCCACCGGCCACGCTCGTCAGCCCGGCATCAGACAGTGCGAAAATCCGCCCGCTGCGCCGTTCGGCGCAGCGGGCGGTCGCGACTCGCGTCAGCGCTGGACGCGGGCCTTACGGATTCCGGTACGCAGGGCAGGCGCCCCGTCGACCGGCGCCGGGTCCTCGGCGGTCGGCGCGATGCCACCGGCCGCGACCCGGTCCAGCGTGCGCAGGCCGCGCGGCGTCACCGCCCCGAAGATCGAGTAGTTCGGGCGCAGCGCGGAGTCCCCGTACACCAGGAAGAACTGACTGCCGTTGGTGTCCGGACCGGCGTTGGCCATCGCCAGCACCCCGCGGGCGTAGAGCCGGCGCACCCCGGTCGGATCGGTCGGCGCCGGCGGCAGATCGGCCGGCAACTCGTCGCGGTAGCGGTAGCCCGGGCCCCCTTCGCCGGTCCCGCTCGGGTCGCCGCACTGCAGCACCTTCAACGTCGGGTACGCGGTGAGCCGGTGGCAGACGGTCCGGTCGTAGAACCGGTGCTGGACCAGGTGCAGGAAACTCTGCACCGTGCACGGCGCGGCGGCCCGGTCGAGCACCAGCGGGATCCGCCCCAGGTCGGTCTTCAGCAGCACCGAGACGGTGCCCCGGTCCGGAGTCCGCTTCGGGTCGCGCGGCAACGGCACCGGCCGGGCGGCGGGCTCGTCGGGCGTCGGCGTGTACTGGCACGGCCCACTGGTCGGCCCGGTTGCCGGACCACCGGCCGGGCCGGCGCTGGTCCGGCTCGCGGCCGAGGCGGGCGCGGCCACCACGACCAGCGCCACCAGCGCGGCGGCGGCAACCGTCAGAGATCGATGAAACTGGACCACACTGTCCTCCACGAATCGACTGCCGCCAATCTAACCGACGCGCCGCCCCGGGCCCGCCCCGCCGCGAGCGGTCACCAGGTGACCGGGAGGGCCTTGAGGCCGTAGGCGACGCCCTCCATCGCGAACGGGACCTGCTCGAACGGCACCGCGAGCGCCAGCGTCGGGATCCGCCGGTAGATCGTGGCGTAGGCGACCTGCAGCTCGACCCGGGCGAGGGACTGGCCCAGGCACTGGTGCACGCCGTAGCCGAACGCGTGGTGCGAGCGGGCCGGGCGGGTCAGGTCCAGCTTCTCCGCGTCGGGGAACTGCTCCTCGTCCCAGTTCGCGCCGGACAGGTCGAAGATGATGCCGTCACCGGCCCTGATCGTCTCGCCGTGCAGGTCGATGTCCGCGTCGGCGATCCGGCGGATCCCGGAGTGCACGATGGTCAGGTAGCGCAGCAACTCCTCGACCGCGTTCGCGACGAACTTCGGGTCGTCGCTCCGCTCGCGCAGCAGGGCCAGCTGGTCCGGGTTCCGCAGCAGGGCCAGGGTGGCCAGCGAGATCATGCTGGCGCTGGTCTCGTGCCCGGCGATCAGGATGGCCGAGCTCATGATGACCGCCTCCTGATGGGTCATCTCGCCGGCCTTGACCCGGCCGCCCATCTCGGACATCACGTCGTCGGCCGGGTCGTCGATCTTCCTGAGCAGCAGCGCGCCGAGGTACTCGCCGAGGGCCCGGCTGGCCGCAGCGGTCTGCTCGGGTGTCGACTCGTGGCTGATCGCGACGGTGCTGTTGGTCTGGAAGAACTCGTGGTCCTCGTACGGGGCGCCGAGGATCTGCGTGATCACCAGGGTCGGCACCGGCAGGCCGATCGCCTGGACCAGGTCGGCGGGTTTCGGGCCGGCCAGCATCTCGTCGACCAGCCGGTCCACGACCTCCTGGATCCGCGGCCGCAGCGCCTCGACCCGTTTGACCATGAACGGGGCGTTGACCGTGCGGCGCAGCCGGGTGTGCTCCGGCGGGTCGGTGTTGGTGATCAGGTCCGGGTGGTGCGGCGCGCCGGCCGCCCGGCCCCGGGTCATGTGCGGATAGCCGGCCCGCTTCTCGTCGGTGCTGATCCGCGGGTCGTTGAGCAGCGCCCGCTGGTCGGCGTGCCGGGTGATGAACCACGGCGTGCTGCCGTCCCAGATCCGGACCTTGCCGACCGGGGTGTCCCGGGTCATCTCACGCACGACGGCGGCCGGCGCGAACGGGCAACCCGGCTCGCGGGCCGCCGGATAGTCGGGGGCGGAGGTGCTGTCGGACATGGGTCTCCTCGAGGTCGTGACGGCACGGCGAAGACTGATGAATCCATCCCAACAGGGCCGTCTGCCAGAACCCGGACAGGAACCTGACGGGAGCCGGACGTGGCGCGGATCACTCCGGGCCGCCCGGT
The DNA here is from genome assembly GCF_001509495.1 of Actinoplanes awajinensis subsp. mycoplanecinus. Lineage (NCBI taxonomy): Bacteria > Bacillati > Actinomycetota > Actinomycetes > Micromonosporales > Micromonosporaceae > Actinoplanes > Actinoplanes awajinensis. The sequence goes on from NZ_LLZH01000294.1 coordinate 67,608, forward strand.
TCACTCGGCGGCGTCGTCCAGGGCCATCGTGTCGAGCAGGGTGCCGGCGATCTCCGCGGCCGGGGCGGCGAGCCGGTTGTTGAGCCGGAAGAAGAGTTCCTGAGCGGCGGCGGCGGGCCAGTCCCGGGGCAGGTGCGGCAACGGCAGCCGGGGATCGCGGCGGATCACGTCCAGCCAGTCCGTCACCAGGTGCAGCTTGGCGGCGAGCGGATCGCCGGGGACGGACGACTCCCACCGCGTACCGAAATCGAGGTAACGCGCCGCGAGGGCCGGCAGATCGTACGCATGGGAGATCATCTCGGCGACGTCAGTCGTCGGGTCGGCCTGGGCATGGAAGATCCGGATGTGCGGTCCGGCACCGAGGTCCGCCAGGACCGGCTGGAGCTCGGGGTGACCCGGCGCGATCCACAGACCGCCCTGCACCGGGCCGAATCCCGCCCACGCGAGCTGGGCGCGCAGGTCGTGGCGTTCCCGGCGGCGCTCCGCGGGCAGCGAGAAGGCCAGCAGCGTCCAGGTGCCGTCCCAGTCGTGGTTGACCGCGCCGGTCCGCCACAGCCGGACCGAGCCGTCGCGCAGGATCCGGGTCGAGCGGCCGGTCAGTCCGAAGTACATCCGGCGGCCGTGCCGCTGGCGGCGCAGCAGGCCGCGGGCGGCGAGCCGGGTCAGCGTGGACCGGGTCGCCTCAGCGGAGACACCGGCCCGCCCGAGCACCTCGATGACGCTGCCGGAATAGACGCAGACACCGCGGTCGAGCAGGTGGTCACCGAGGAAGGTCAGCGTGATCGCGGAGGCCGAGGACACGGTCGCACGCTACCGGCGGTGTTGGCGGCATGTGCAGCGATGTCGGGCAGTTTATTGACCAGTGTCAAAATCGCGCCTAACTTGGCCGCACGCATTCCTTCATCGGTAAAGATCGATATGAAGAAAGCGGGCGACATGAAACGCCTTCTGTCATCCCTCGCCGCGCTCCTGCTCCTGGCACCGGCCGCCTGCGGTGGCGGCGACGACGGCACCGACGGCGCCGGGACGCTCAAGGTCGGCGCGATCCTGTCGCTGACCGGCAACTACGCCCCGCTCGGCAGCGAGGACAAGAAAGCCGTCGAACTCGCCGTCCAGCAGATCAACACGGCCGGCGGCCTGCTCGGGCGGCAGGTCGAGCTGCTCGTCCGGGACGACAAGTCCCAGCCCGAGCAGTCCGTGCTCGGCTTCAACGAGCTCAAGGGCGACGTCGTCGCGGTGATCGGCTCGCCGTTCTCCAACTCGGCGCTGGCCACGATCCCGCAGGTGGACCGGGCGAAGATCCCCTACGTCTCACTCACCCCGGCCGACGAGCAGGTCAACCCCGTTCATCCGTACGTCTTCGTGGTCCCGGCCACCTCCGCCACCTACGCCGACCGGATCCTGCAGTACTACCAGGCGCAGAAGTACACCAAGGTCGCCGTCGCCCACGACAGCCGCAGCTCGTACGCGAACGCCGGCACGGCCGGGATGCGGGCCAAAGCCGCGCAGTACGGCATCACCCTGGTCGCCGACGAGGAGTTCCAGACCACCACGACCGAGTTCAGCGCGGTGCTCAACCACGTCAAGGCGGCCGGGGCGCAGGCGCTGACCGTCTGGTCCACCGGCGCGCCCGCGGTCGCCTTCGCCAAGCAGTACGCCACCGCCGGTGTCGGCCTCCCGCTGATGTTCACCGGCTCGCAGGCCAGCACCCTGTGGCTGAAACCGACCGGCGCCGCCGCCGAGGGGGTGTTCGTGGCCAGCTCGATCGCGGTGGTCGGCGACGCACTGCCGGCCGGCCCGCAGCGGACCGCGATCGACGAACTGTCCACGCCGTTCACCACCCAGTACGGCTACCCACCGCCGCAGTTCGCCGCGGACGGCTACACCGGCGTGAAACTCCTGGCCGCCGCGATCACCACGGCGGACAGCGCGGACCCCGGCAAGATCCGCGACGCGTTCGAGGGTCTGAACCTGACCACCCCGAACGGCACCTACCGGTACTCCGCGACCGACCACGCCGGACTCACCGCCGACTACATCTCGATCAACACGGTGAAGGGCGGAAAGTTCGTCGCCACCGAGTGGGCCCTGTCGAAGCTGGCCAAGTGACAGCGCTGCTCACCGTCACGAACCTGAGCCGCCGGTTCGGCGGCGTGCACGCCCTGCGCCGCGTCTGCCTGGACGTCGCGCCCGGCGAGACCCACGCCGTGATCGGGCCGAACGGCGCCGGCAAGTCCACGCTGTTCCGGCTGATCGGCGGCCAGCTGACCGCGAGCGCGGGCGGAATCGTCTACGACGGGCAGCGCATCGACCGGCTGCCCCCGCACCGGCGGGCCCGGCTCGGCATCGCGATCGCGTTCCAGGACGCCCCGGTGTTCCGCGGGATGACGGTCGTCGAGAACGCGATGGTCGGCGCGCACGCGGTCACCCGGGCCGGGCCGCTCTCCGCGGTGCTGCGGCTCCCCCGGCACCGGCGCGAGGAGAAGGAGATCCGTACGGCCGCGGCCGCCGCCCTCGACCGCGCCGGGCTGGCCGCGTGGGCCGACCGGCCCGCCGAGGACCTGCCGCTCGGCCGGCAGCGGGCCCTGCAGATGGCCCGCGCGCTGTGCGGCCGGCCACGGCTGCTGCTGCTCGACGAGCCGGCGTCCGGGCTGCGCGGCCCGGAACGCACCGCGCTGGCCGGCCTGATCGAGGAACTGCGCGCCGAGGGCCTGTCGATCCTGCTGGTCGAGCACGACGTCGGCTTCGTGTCCCGCCTCGCCGACCGGGTGACCGTTCTCGACCTCGGCCGGGTGCTCGCCACCGGGCCGTTCCCCGAGATCCGCACCGACCCCGTGGTGATCTCCGCGTACCTGGGCGCTCCCGCATGATCGTCGAGGTACGGGACCTGGTGGTCCACTACGGCGCGGCCACCGCCCTGGACGGGGTCAGCCTGTCGGTGGGCGAGGGCGAGATGGTCGCGCTGATCGGCGCGAACGGTGCGGGCAAGACCACGCTGGTGAACACGGTGTGCGGCGTGAAACAGGCATCGGGCGGGCGGATCGACGTACACGGGAATCTGGCTCTGGTGCCGGAGGGGCGGCACCTGTTCGCCTCGCTGAGCGTCGACGACAACCTGCGCCTCGGCGCCTGGCGGCAGAAGAAACGCACCACCGGCCACGTCTACGACCTGCTGCCCGGGCTGACCAAGCTGCGGAACCGGCCGGCCGGGCGGCTCTCCGGCGGGGAGCAGCAGATGGTCGCGCTCGGGCGGGCGCTGATGGCCTGCCCGGACCTGCTGGTGATCGACGAGATGTCGCTCGGCCTGGCCCCGAAGATCGTCGCCGACCTCGCCGCCCACCTGCGCGACCGCAACACCACGGACGGGCTCGCGGTGCTGCTGATCGAGCAGAACGCGCAGCTCGCCCTGGACCTGTGCGCCCGCGCCTACGTCCTGGAGGCCGGCCGGGTCGTCGCCGAGGGACCGTCCGGCGAACTGGCCGGCAGCCCCGAGGTCGCCGCCGCCTACCTGGGCCTGGAGGCGTGATGACGGAACTCGTCGGCTACCTGATCACCGGCGTCGGGGTGGGCTGCGCGTATGCCCTGCTCGGCAGCGGTCTGGTGGTCATCCACCGGGTGACCCGGGTGGTCAACTTCGCGCAGGGCGGGTTCGCGGTGCTGGCCGCGCTCACGGTCACCACGCTGCTCACGGCCGGCCTGCCGCACGGTCTCGCCGAGTCGCTGGCGGTCCTGCTGGCGACCGGAATCGGCCTGCTGACCGGGATCGTCGCGATCGGCAGACCCGGGACCACACCCCAGGCCGCGTTGATCATCACCCTCGGGCTCGGCGTTCTCGCGTACGCCGTGGAGATCTTCCTCTGGGGTGACCAGCCGCGCTCGTTCCCCGGGCTGCCCGGCTCCACCACGGTGCTCGGCGCCCGGGTGCAGACCCACTACCTGCTGATCATCGGGGTGACCGCGGTGATCCTCGGCGCGACCGCGCTGCTGTTCGCCCGCACCGACCGGGGCCGGGCGCTCACCGCGACGGCCGACGACCCGTACGCGGCCCGGGTCGTCGGGATCGACGTGGCCCGGATGGGGCTGCTCGCCTTCGCGCTCGGCGGTGCGCTCGGCGGCCTGGCCGGTGTGCTGGTCACCCCGGTCCAGCAGGTCAGCTTCGACAGTGACGTGGTGCTCGTGGTGAACGGGTTCTCCGCCGCGATCCTCGGCAACCTGACCCGGCCCGGCCTCACCCTGGCCGGCGGGCTGCTGCTCGGGGTGGTGCAGGCCCTGGTCGGGGGCTATCTGAGCACGGCGTACCAGACGGAGGTGGCGTTGATCTTCATGCTCGGGGTGCTGATCCTGCGCTCCTCCTCGGCTCGGGTCGAGGAGGTGACGGCGTGAAGTGGATCATCGCGCTGGCGGCGGCCGCTGTCGTGCCGTTCTTTCTCCCGCCGGGCCAGCTCACCGTCTACATCCTGCTCGGGCTCTCCGCGATGGCGGTCGTCGGGCTGTCGCTGCTGATGGGCTATGCCGGACAGGTGTCGCTCGGGCAGGCGTCGTTCACCGCGATCGGGGCGTACACCGCCGGGCTGCTCGCCGTGCACGGCGCGCCGACGCTGCTCGGGCTGCTCGCCGCTCCGCTGGTCGCGGCGCTCGCGGCGGGGCTGGTCGGTGTGCCGATCCTGCGGTTGCGCGGGCATCAGCTGGCGTTCGCCACGCTGGCCCTGCAGCTGATCCTGCTGTCGGTGCTCGGCGACGCCGACTGGGCCGGTGGCGCGGTCGGGTTGCAGGGGCTGCCGTACCTGTCGGTGGGTGGCTTCGAGCTGAACCAGGACCGGGACTACGCCTGTCTCGTGCTGGCCGGGGTGGTGCTGACCACGCTGATCGCGTCGGCGCTGGTCCGCTCCCGGGTCGGGCGCGGGCTGCGCGCGCTGGCCACCGCGCCGGTCGCGGCCGGGGCGAGCGGGGTGCCGGTCGGGGCGTACCGCTTGCTGGTCTTCGCGGTCTCGGCCGCCTTCGCCGGCTTCGCCGGCGGGATCTACGCGTTCTACGTGGGCTATCTGGCGCCGGGTTCGTTCCCGGTGCTGCTCTCTGTCGAGTACGTCGTGATGGCCGTCGTCGGCGGCCTCGGCAGCATCGCCGGCGCCCTGCTCGGCGCCACCCTGATCACCCTCGCCGTCCAGCTCCTCACCACCCTGGCCACCCAGCCCGGCATGCCGAGTTACGCCCCGAGCGTCCTGTCCTACGCGGTGTACGCCCTGCTGCTGATCGCCGTCGTCCGCTACGTCCCGAAGGGCATCGTCCCCGCCCTCCTCCTTCGGAAGGGCATCCTCGCCACCTTGCACCGGAGGTCATCGTGAACCGTCTGCTCGCCGCGTTCCTGGCACCGGCCCTGCTCGCACCGGCCCTGTTCGCCGGGCCCGCGCAGGCTGCCGCGCCGGTCACCCACTACACCGGCACGCTCGCCGACGGCGCCACCTGGATCGCCGACGTGCCCGCCGACTGGCACGGCACGCTGATCCTGTTCAGTCACGGCTTCGGCTCGCTCACCGCCGCCGACGCGCCCGACCCGGCCACCGGGCAGGCCCTGCTCGACCGCGGCTACGCCCTGGTCGGCTCCTCCTACGACCCGCACGGCTCACTCTGGGCGCTGGAGAGCGCGGCCCGCGACCAGTTCGCCGCGCTGGCCGCGCTCGAGGCGATCACCGGACCGGCCCGGACCACGATCGCGGTCGGCCAGTCGATGGGCGGCCTGGTCAGCACCCAGGAGGCCGAGCACGCCCGCGGCGGGCTGGACGCCGTGGTCTCCGCCTGCGGGCTGCTCGGCGGCGGGATCGACCTGAACAACTACCAGCTGGACGGCGAGTTCGCGCTGTCCCGCCTGCTCGCGCCGGACCAGGACATCCCGCTGGTGAACTACCCGAGCCCGGCCGACGGGGCGGCCGCCGCGAGCCGGCTCAGCGCGCTGGCGTCCGCGGCACGCGGCACGGCGGCCGGACGGGCCCGGGTCGCGCTGGGCACCGCCCTGCTGACCATGCCGACCTGGTCGGCCGGGCAGCAGTCGCCGCCGGCCGACCCCGAGGGCATCGCGCAGGCCCAGTACGAGTGGCTGGTCACCAGCCTGCCGTTCATCATGCCGGCCCGGTACTTCATCGAGCTCAGCGCCGGCGGGAACGCGTCCTGGAACGCCGGGGTGGACTACCGCGCGCTGCTGGCCCGCTCGCCGTACCGGGACACCGTGCGCGCCATGTACCGGACCGCCGGGCTCGACCTGCGCGCCGACCTGACCGACCTGACCCGGCACGCCGCCGTGCACGCCGACCCGGCCGCGGTGGCCGACCTGACCCGCAGCTCGACCGTGACCGGCCGGCTCGACGTGCCGATGCTGACCCTGCACACCCGCTACGACCAGCTCGCCCCGGTCGAGTTCGAGAACCGGTACGCGCAGCAGGCGCGCGGGCCGCTGCTGCGCCAGGCGTACGTGGCCCGGCGCGGGCACTGCGCGTTCACCCCGTCCGAATATGTCGCCGCGATCCAGGCCGCCGAGCACCGGGCCGTCACCGGCCGCTGGGACGACACCGCGACCACCGGTGGCCTGCAGGCGGCCGCGCTCCGGCTGAACCTCGGTGACACTCCCGCGTTCGCCGACTTCTGCCCCGGCCCGCTGGTCAGCCACCGATGGCCGCCGGCCTACGTCCTGGGCGGGAGGGTCAGCAGGCCGGCGGCGACCACCGCGCGGCTCAGCGGCCGGGCCAGCTCGGCCAGCCGGGCGCACCCCTCGGCGCCGATCTCCGCGTACGCCGGGGTGGCCAGCCGGTCGGTGTCCGCCTCGATCCCGTCGCGCTGAGCCCGCCCCTCGGCGCTGAGCACCGGCTCGTCGCCCTCGATCAGCCCGCGCCCGCGCAGGTCGTCGACCGTGCCGGCCCACTGCTCCTCGCTCCAGCCGCGGGTGCGGCGCAGGATCGGCCCGGGCACCTCGCCGGACGCCGCGTGCAGCACCAGCGCCTCCAGGCCGGTCAGGCCGGCGAGCAGCAGCGCGGCGACGTGCCCGTCTCCGCGGAACTCGCGCAGCACCGTGAGCGCCTGCCAGAGGACCAGGTGGGGCTGCTCCGGCCACGGCAGCGCGGCGTGCGCGGCGAACAGCGGGCGGCCCTGCGGGTGCGCGGCCGCGGTCTCGGCGGCGCGGCGGGCCAGCCCGGCGGCCTCGGCGACCTCCGGGCCGTGCACCGCGTCGCCCAGGCCACGGGTCAGGGCCGCGCCCGCGGCTTCCCGGCGGGCGGCGAGGACCGCGGCCGGGGTGGCCCGCTCCCAGGAGGCCGGCAGCGCGGCGGTGACCAGGCGCGGGTTGAAGTTGAAGAACATCGCGACGACCGGCTCGGCGCCGACCGCGCCCAGGGCGGCCGCCCGGGAGGCGAAGTAGCCGTCCCGGCCGGTGATGCCGAGCGCCGCGTACCGTTCCTGCGCCTCGGGCACGAAATAGATCATGCCGTGCACCGGTTCGGCCGAGCGCCAGGCCTGGCGCACCAGGGCCGGGTCGATCGTCGCCGGCTGGTGTGTTTCCGTCGCGCCCGTCATGCCGCTGTCCTCCGTCACCGAAGTTACCGAAGTTACCGAAGTTACCGATGAGTACATTCGCACGTGAGTGACGCTCGTGTCACCCCACGGTTACCGCCCCGGAAGCCGCCTAGCGCCCGGACGCCTCACATTAGGATCGAATCGGCCGACCATAGGGCCATGCGAAACGGGGAGCGCCGATGAACCGCCTGCCGGTGCTGGTATCGCCGTACGGCCCCTACGCCAGCCTCGCGCTGCACGTGCACGACCTGACCATTCGCGGTCACCACACCGAGACACTGCAGGCCGCGGACGAGGCCGAGGCGATCACGCTGATGCTCGGCGACCACCGCACCCACCGGGTCAGCCGGCTGGGCCGGATGTACGCGCTGACGTCGCTCGGCCGCCTCGACGAGGCGCTGCAGATCGCCGAGGAACTGGTCGAGGACCAGGCCCGCCTCGGCGGCCCGAAGGCCACCGACGCCAAGATCCTGGCGGACACCGCCGAGGTCCTGATCCACCTCGGCCGGATCGACGACGGCCTGCACTACGTCGCACGGGCGATGGCCGTGCTGGACGTCGCTCCGCGCAAGGGCCCGCGGTACTTCTCCGCGATGGCCTCGCTGGCCGAGGCGGCCCGCGGCGCCGAGCTCTTCGAACTCGCCGACGAGGCCATGCGCCGGTGCATCGAGTCGTTCGAGTTCCCGGACGACCTGTACCGGTCCGCCGCCGACCTCACCCACACCGAGCTGTGGGCCGAGTGGGCGCTGCGCCTGGAACAGGTCGGCCGGATCGAGGACGCGGCGGCCCTCTTCGACAAGACCACGGCCGTGCTCCAGTACTGGATCGAACAGGGCATCGACTCCCCGCTCAGCACCGCGATCCTCGCCCTCTGCCACGCCAAGTCCGGCCGGCCCGCGGAGGCACTCGCCCTGATCGACGAACAGCTGCCGAAGATGCGGGAGGCCGGCCAGTTCCACGAGGCCCGGCTGTTCCACCTCGCGTACGGGCTGGTCCTGCGGTCCACCGGCGAGTGGCGGGCCGCCCGCCGCGAGTTCCGGGCCGCCCTGGAACTCGCGGTCCTGCGTTCCCAGCGTCTGCTCTTCCAGTACGAACTGGCGATCACGGCGGCGCAGGAGTTCCCGGGCGACGCCACCCAGGCGGTGCTGGAGTCGCTGCGCAGTCACGTCGAGGCGCTGTGGCAGCTGCGCCTGGACCGGCGCACCATGCTGCGCCAGGCGTACCGCCGGGTGGAGCTGGAGGCGGAGCGCACCACCGCGGACCTGGCCGCCGCCTCGGACGCGCTGACCGGGCTGGGCAACCGGCGGATGTTCGACCGCCGGATCAACACGGTCACCACCGGCGGCTCCCTGCTGCTCATCGACGTGGACCACTTCAAGGACATCAACGACCGCTACTCGCACGGCGTCGGCGACCGGGTGCTCGGCGAGATCGCCTCGGTGCTGCGCTCGCACTGCCGGCACGACGAGGTGGCGATCCGCTTCGGCGGTGACGAGTTCGCCCTGTTCCTGTCGACCGGCGAGGACGAGGCCCGCCAGGTCGCCGAACGCATCCGCCGGGTGATCGAGGCCCGCGACTGGAGCACGATCGTGCCCGGCCTGACCGTGACCCTCAGCATGGGCCTGGCCGCCTGCCACACCGGCGAACCGGGCCGCGACCTGTACGACCGCGCCGACGCCCGCCTCTACGTCGCCAAACGAGCCGGCCGCAACCAACTCGCCGCAGCCTGACCCCCGGCTGGCGCCGAGGGTCCCCTCAACCCCGCTGACACAACCCCCACCACCAGCCGGCCGACCGCGGTACGCCCGGTCCAGCCCGGACGGCAGGCCAACGTAGGCGACGCTCAGCCGGTCGGCCCGGACATCCGGCGGCGCGGATGACGACCCCGCCGACCCTGTCCGGGTGAACGGTGGCCCGGCCCGCGCTCACCGGGCACGACCACCCGAACGAGGCCTCTGACCGGCGCGGATGCCCCCATAGGGTCCATCCCACGAGCCGGTGGCACGGCTGATCCGGACGGGCGGGGGCATGGCGGTGCTACGTACTGTCCGGCTGCTGCTCGCCGCCGAGCTGACGACGGCGCTCGGGATCGGGCTGACCGAGCCGTACGTGATCGTGCTCCTCCACGACGTGCGCGGCCTGTCGCTGACCGCGGCGACCGGGGTTCTCGCCCTGGCGGCGGTCGCCGGTCTGCTCGGCAGCCCGTTCGCCGGCGCCCTGATCGACAGGTACGGCGGCCGCCGGATGATGGCCGCGGGTCTGGCGCTCGCGGTGGCCGGCCTGCCGGTCGTCGCCGCCGCGACCGGCGTGGTCCCGGTCGCGGCCGGGATCGCGGTCACCGCCCTCGGTTTCGCGGTCTCGATCCCGGCCCTGGTCACGCTGCTGGCCACCCTGACCCCGGCGCACGACCACCGGCGGATCTACACGCTCCAGTACACGGTCTACAACATCGGCATGGCGACCGGTGCCGCCCTGGGCGGCCTGGCGCTGGCCCACCGCCCGCTGATCCCGCTGCTGTGGGCCGCCGCCGCCCTGACCTGCCTGGCCGCCCTCGGCATGACCGTTTCCGGTGGCCCGCGCGCCACACCGAGACCCGCCCCGGCGCCACCCGGCGGCTACCGGCACGCCCTCGCCGACCGGCGTCTGGTGCGGCTGCTCGGCGCCGCCGCCCTGCTCTCCACGGTCGGTTTCGGCATCTTCAGTGCCGCCCCGCCGGTGTTCGCGATCGCCGCGCACGACCCGGCCGCCCTGTCCTGGGTCAGCGTCGCCAACTGTGTCGCCGTCGTCGCCGGCGCCCCGCTCGCCACCCGGTTGGCCGGCCGGTTCTCCGCCCGCGCCGCGTTGCTGGGCACCGCGACCCTGTGGGCGCTGGCCTGGGCGGTCTGCATCCCCACCGTGCTCGGTGCCGGGCTGAGCACCCGAGCGGCCCTGACCTGCGCCGCGATCCTCACCGGGGCCGGCGAGCTGCTGATCGCCGGCGCGCTGCCGGCCCTGGTCGACGCGATCGCCCCGGCTCCGCTGCGCGGCCGCTGCCACGCCCTGTCCAGCCTGGCGCAGACCGCGGGCATGGCAGCGGGTCCGCTCCTGGTCACGGCCACCACAGCCACCGGCAGACCGCTCCTCCTGCTGTCCGCCGCCATCGCACTGTCCGCCGCCGCCACCGGTCTTCTCCTGGAGTACGGCGGCCCGCGCCGTGACCGCACCGCCCGGCGGCGCGGGCTCACGAGGGTGCGGCCTCGAGCACGCTGATCCGGGCACGCAGCGCCGCCACCTCGTCGCGGAGCTCGGTCGCGGCCGTGAGCAGCGCGGCGACCAGCCCGTGGTAGTCGACGCTCTTCAACCGATGGTCGCCGAACTCCTCCACCAGTTCGGGGAAGGCCGTCTCCACCTCCTGCGCGAGCACCCCGATGCCGGGCCGCCCGGACCGGCTCTCGCCGACGGCCGGGGTGTCCGCCCAGTCGAAGGCGACACCGCGAACCCCGGCCAAGCGGTCCAGCACGCCGCGCAGCGGCCGGACGTTCTCCTTCACCCGCATGTCGGACAGGTTCGGCGCGACGATCGGCACCGAGGCGCGGACCTCGTTCGAGGTGACCCGCAGCCGTTCGGTGCCGCCGTTGCCGGTGTCGACCCGGATCCGGAGCCCCTCGGCGGGGCTGGTGCTGCGGACGTCGATGAAGCCGCCGGGAATGGTGCCGTTGACGTTGCCGCCGAACAACCGCATGCCGGTCTCCCCGGCATCGGTACGACCGCCGAAGTACAGGTTCCCGTCGGTGCCGGCCGCCGCGGTGGGCAACAACGCGTTGCCGGAGCCCAGGGTCAGCCGCTGGCTCGGTGTCCCGGTGCCGATGCCGACGTTGCCGTTCGCGGCGACCCGGACCCGCTCGGTGCCGCCGTTCGCGGTGTCCACCCGGATCCGCAGTCCGTCCTGCCCGTCGGCCGTCTTCACGTCGAGGAAGCCGCCGGGCAGGGTGCCACCGTTGACGTCCCCGCCGAACAGCCGCATGCCGTTCTCGCCGGCGTCGGTACGACCGCCGAAGTACAGGTTCCCGTCGGTGCCCTGGCGCGCGTCCGGCAGCAGCACGTTGCCGGCGCCCAGCGTGAGTTGCTGGCTGGGACTGGTGGTGGCGATGCCGACCCGGCCCCGGGCGCTGTTCGAGGAGGGCGTCACGCGGAGCACCTCCTCGAGGTTCGAGGGCGCGCCGCTCGTGTTCGTCCGGATCACCAGGGAAGCGTTGTTCCTGGTGCCGAGGAAGTTGTTGTTGCCGTTCACCTGATTGCCGTCGAGATCCCAGGACATGGTGTGGCCTCCTCCGTGTCGTCCCTACCCGACGTCGGTACTCGCCCGGGAAGACCCACTCAACAGCTGCGGCCTCGATCCGACATTTCCCCGGCTGGTGCTCAGGGGTGTCTCAAGGGCGTTGAGACACCCCTGAGCACCAGCCGGGAACCGCGAGCTCCGCCGCGGCATGGACCACCGCTGGGGTCAGACCGGGGTGAGGAGGTTGGCGGGGGTGATGGCGGCTCGCAGGGTGGGCTCGGCGGCCGGGGTGGTGTCCAGGGTGTCCAGGGCCAGCAGGGCGGCGCCGACCACCGGCGGGGCGGAGAGCACGGTGACCTCGGCCAGCGGCGCCTGGGCGCGGGCACCGGCGACCACCTGGTCGTGCAGCAACGGGTGCCGGGCCTGCAGGACGCCGCCGCCGAGCACCAGGGCGTGCGGGGCGGCCAGCAGGTTCAGCCGGCCGGCGGCCACCCGGTGCTGGGCCAGGATCTCCTCGGCCTGCCGGGTGATCAGCGCGGACGCCACCTGGTCGCCGGCCGTGGCCACCTCGAACAGCAGCGGGGCCAGCTCCGGGATCCGGTCCATCGGCAGCTCACCCAGGTGCAGGGCGATGCTGACCTCCTCCACGGACGCCCGGCCGAAGTGCGCGGCCACCGCGGCGGACAACGCGGTCGAGCGGCCGCGGCCGTCCTCGCCCCGGGCCGCCTCGCGCAGCGTGTGCTCGGCCAGGTCGTGGCCGCCGCCCCAGTCCCCCGAGATCGGGCCGAGCGCGACGAACCGGGCGGTGCGGCCGTCGGCGGAGCGCCCGACGCAGTTGGTGCCCGCGCCGCACACCACGGTCACCGCGTCCGGCATCGACGTGCCGGCCCGGAGCAGGGCGAAACAGTCGTTGTCGACCAGGGCGCGATGGCCCCAGCCCTGCCCGGACACCGCCTCCTGCAGCCGGCTCACCTCGATCGGCAGGTCGGCGCCGGCCAGGTACACCGCGACGGTGTCGATCGGGGTGTCCGGTGCCAGCCCGGCCCGGGCCCGGGCCGCCTCGAACAGGGCGCCCAACACCCGGACGGTGCCGGTCAGGCCGATGTTGTGCGGCGAGGACGTGCCGCCGCGGACCACGGCGAGCACCTCGCCGGAGGCGTCGCCGAGGACCACGTCGGTCTTCGAGTTGCCACCGTCGGCCGCCAGGTAGAGCGCGCTCATCGCGCCCACGCGAGGTGGCTGCGACCGGCCGCGATCAGCTTGTCCGCGAGGGCGTCGGCGTATTCGTGCTGTCCGATCAGCGGGTGCGCGAGCAGCGCCCGGTAGACCCGGTCGCGTCCGCCGCGCAGGGCCGCGTCGAGCGCCAGTTCCTCGTACCCCCAGGTGTGTGTGATGAGCGCGGCCAGGTCGGGCGAGACCGCGGTGACCGGCAGCGGAACCGGGCCCTCGAGGCCCGCCCGGGCCGAGATCTCGATGACCGCGTCGGCCGGGAGAAACGGCAGGATCAGGTTGTTGCGGACGTTCACCGAGTGCACGGCGCCGTCGTCGAGGCCGAAGAGCGAGGCGAGCAGGCCGACCGCGGCCTCCGAGTAGTAGGCGCCGCCGCGTTCGCCGAGCAGCGCCGGCTTCTCGGTGAGGGTGACGTCGCGGTACATGTCGAGCAGGATCGCCTCGATCTCGGCGACCCGCTGCCCGCGGGTCGGCACGTTCCGCGACTCCCGCACGTGTTTGTCGTGGTTGTAGAAGTACGACAGGTAGTACGACGGCACGTTGCCGAGCATCGTGATGATCTCGGCGGGCACGTCCACCTCACCGGCGATCTCGTCGAGATGCGCGGAGATCAGCTCCGGGAGCCGGTCGACGCCGTCCACGTAGGCGGCCCGTTCCCAGGTCAGGTGGTTCAGCCCGACGTGGTCGAGGACCACCGCGGACGGCGCGACACCCAGGTGGGCGGCGAACCGGCGCTGGAACCCGATCGCCACGTTGCACAGCCCGACCGCCTTGTGCCCGGCGTCCAGCAGCGCCCGGGTGACGATCCCGACCGGGTTGGTGAAGTCGACGATCCACGCGCCGGGCTTGGCCCGCGCCCGGATCCGCTCCGCGACGTCCAGGATCACCGGTACGGTCCGCAGCGCCTTGGCCAGCCCGCCCGCGCCGGTCGTCTCCTGACCGACGCAGCCGCACTCGAGCGGGAACGTCTCGTCGGTGATCCGGGCCTGCTGGCCGCCGACCCGCAGCTGGATCACCGCGGCGTCGGCGTCGGTGACCCCGGCGTCCAGATCGGTCGTCCAGGTCACCGTGCCCGGGTGGCCGTACTGCTTGAAGATCCGGGCCGCGAACGCCCCGACGATCTCCAGCCGTTCGGCGGCCGGGTCGATCAGGACGAGCTCGGAGACCATCGAGCCGAGCCGGGCGAACCCGTCGACCAGCTCGGGCGTGTAGGTCGATCCGCCGCCGATGACCGCGATCTTCATCCTTTGAACCCTGTCAGTGTGATGCCCTGCACGAACGAGCGCTGAGCGAAGAAGAAAATGATGATCAATGGGGCCATGGCCAGCACCGTCGCCGCGGTGACCAGATTCCAGTCGACGTGGTGCACGGTGCGGAACGAGGCCAGGCCCAGCGAGAGCGTCCACGAGCTCTCGTTCTCGCTGGTGTAGAGCAGTGGACCGTAGTAGTCGTTCCAGCAGAAGAAGAACTGGAACAGGCCGGCCGCCGCGATGCCCGGCCGGGCCATCGGCAGCACCACCCGCAGCAGGGTGCGCCACTCGCCGCAGCCGTCCACCCGGGCCGCGTCGAGATATTCGCTCGGAATGGTCAGCAGGAACTGCCGGAGCAGGAAGATGCAGAACGCGTCGCCGAACAGGGTCGGGATGATCAGCGGCCAGAGCGAGCCGGTCAGGCCGTAGCGGGCCCACATCAGGTAGAGCGGGACCGTGACCACCTGCGGCGGGAGCATCATCACGCAGATCACCGTGAGGAACATCAGGTTGCGGCCGCGGAACTTCAGCTTCGCCAGGGCGTACGCGGCGGGCACGCTGGACGCCAGGGTGAGCACCGTCGCCGACACCGCGTAGATCATGGTGTTCAGCAGGTAGTGCGGCAGCGGCGTCGCCTGGAACACCTTGAGGTAGTTCTCCGGGTGCCAGGAGTTCGGCCAGTAATCGCTGGTCAGGGCCTGGTCGCTGGTCATCAGCGAGAGCAGGACCAGGTAGACGACCGGCGTCAGGAACATGATCGCCAGGGCGATGGCGATGCTGTGCCGGGCGATCCAGTCGAGCCGGATCCGCCTCTTCTCGGTACGCGGCGCGGCGGCGGGCGCCGCCGGCCGGTCCGGCAGCCGGTCAAGCAGGGCCGTCATGATTCCTCCCCGGAGAACGCCTTGGCGCGGCGCAGCAGGATCACGGTGACCCCGAGCGCGACCGCGAACAGCGCGATCGCGAGGGCGTTCGCGTAGCCGAGCGCGCTGTAGCGGAACCCGACGGTGTAGAGCCACAGCGGGTAGGTGAACGTGGAACCCTCCGGATAGCCGAAGGACTGGGAGATCCCGGCGCCGACGGTGGCCTGCCCGCTGGCGATCGAGCCGGCCACCGCCGCCTGGTCGAAGTACTGCAGCGTGTAGATCACGCCGGTGACCGCCGCGAAGAGGATCACCGGACGGATCGTCGGCAGCGTGATCGACCGGAACTTGTGCCAGGCGTTCGCGCCGTCCAGCGACGCGGCCTCGTAGAGGCTCTCCGGGACGCCCAGCACCGCCGCCAGGAAGATGATCATCAACTCGCCGATGCCCCACAGCCCGAGCAGGACGAGCGACGGCTTGGCCCAGGCCGGTGAGTTGAACCAGAGCGGGCCGTCGATGCCGACCATCTCGAGCAGGTGGTTGACCGGGCCGGTGCCCGGCTTGAGCAGGTAGACGAACGCGATGGTGGCGGCCACCGGCGGGATCAGGGCCGGCAGGTAGAAGATCGTCCGGTAGATGCCGGCGCCCCGTTTGAACTGGACGAGCAGCATCGACAGGCCGATCGCGCCGAGGATCCGCACCGGGACGAAGACCGCCACCATCCAGAGCGTGTTACGCACCGCCTGGAGCAGGAACGGGTCGTCCGCCATCCGCCGGTAGTTGTCCAGTCCCACCCACTGCGGCACGGAGAGCAGGTCGAACTTCGTGAACGAGAAGTAGACCGCCGAGATCAGGGGGTAGACGAAGAACGCCGCGATGCCGATCAGCGCGGGCGCCAGGAAGGAGAACGTGATCGCACCCCGGCGGAGACGGACGCCCATGCCTCAGCCGCCCAGCGACATGACGCCGTTGATCTTCTGGTCCGCCTCGGTCAGGCCCTTGTCCAGGTCGGGCACCTTGCCGGACTGGTAGGTGGTCAGGAACTGCCCGAAGGTCTCCTGGTACGCCGGTCCGGACGCGGACGGCGGCGACGTCATCGAGTTCGGGTTGTTGAAGATGTCGATGAACGTCTTGAAGTCCGGGTCCGCGTTCAGCGTCGGGTCGGCGATCGCCTTGGTTGTGGTCGGCACGTTCTTCAGCAGTCCGGCCAGCTTGATCACCGCGGCGTCGTCGGTGGTCAGGTACTTGATCAGCTCCCAGGCCGCCTCGGGGTTCTTGGCGTTCTTGGAGATGCCCATGATGTTGCCGGTGACGTAGCCGCCGCCGTAGCGGGCCGGGTCGCTGGTGGGCAGCGGTGCCACGCCGTACTTGAGGTCCGGGGACTGGTCCTTGAGGAACGCCAGGCGGTACTCGGCGTCGATGTTGATCGCCACCTGGCCCTTCTGGAACGCGTTGTCGGCGCTGAACTCGTCGCCGAGGCTGGCCTTGAACTTGGTCAGGTTCGCGTAGCCGTACCAGTCGACCAGGTTCTTCTGCCAGGTGAGCAGGGTCTTCCAGTTCGGGTCGGCGCCGACCGCGCTCTTGCCGTCGGCGGTCAGCCACTTCGCGCCGGTGGCCGGGGCCAGGTGCGCGGCGGCGTTCTCGTAGAAGTCGTAGAGCGGCAGGAAACCGACCTGCTTGAGCGACCCGTCCGGGCTGCGGACGGTCAGCTTCTTGGCGTCCTCGGTCAGCTCGTCCAGGGTCTTCGGCGGCGACGTGATGCCGGCCTTCGCGAACAGGTCCTTGTTGTAGTACATCCCGTACGCGTCGGCCAGGAACGGCATGGCGCACCGCTTGCCGTCGAACTCGGTGTACGACCGCGTGGTCGCGTTGAGCTGGTTCAGGTCCACCTTGTCCCGGTCGAGGTACGGCTTGAGGTCGACCCACGCGCCGGACGAGCAGAACTTGCCGACGATGTCGGTGGAGTAGGAGAGCCCGACGTCCGGCCCGTTGCCGGCGCCGATCGCCTGGGTGACCTTGGAGTCGTCCTGACCGGCCTTGACCGTCACCGTGATGTTCGGGTGGGTGGCGGTGAAGTCCTTGACCACCTGGTCGATCGCGCTGGCCTCACGCTCGGTGAAGAAGTGCCACAGCTCGACCGTCCCGGAGACCGCGGTGCCGGGGTCGGCGACCTTGTTCTCCTTCGGAGCCGGGGTGCACGCCGTGGTCAGCAGGACCGCGGCGCCGAGGGTGAAAAGGGTATGGGGGATCCGTTTGTTCACGTGAGCCTCTCAAGAAAGGTGAGGGGTATCAGCTGTCGCGGACGGCGACGATCAAGGCTTCCCGGACCGCGGCGAGACCGGCGTCGAGAGCGCCGAGCAGCACCGCGTCGTCATCGATGGTGGTGACCGCGAACGAACTCTCCAGCGGGGCGGCCCGCCGGAACGCGGTGGTCACCGTGGTGAGCAGGGTGTCGCCACCGGCCTGGGCGATCGGGCCGGCGAGCACCACGAGATAGGGGTCGAGCACCGCGATCACGGCGGCCAGGCCGACCACGATCCGGTCGGCCAGGGTGGTCAGGAACTCGCCGGGCCCGGCCGCGGCGGCGGCCGCGACCACCTCGGCGGGGGTGTCGCCGGCGACACCGGTGTCCCGGGCCAGCTCCATGATCGCGGCGCCGCCGAACAGGTCCTGCAGGTCCAGCTTGCGGTGCGGTGAGTCGGGTGAGTACAGCGGCACGTACCCGATCTCGCCGGCGCCTCCGCGGGTGCCGCGCAGCAGCGTCCCGTTGATGTCGATGGCCAGACCGAGGCCGTCCTGGCCGATCCAGAGCAGCGCGAAGTTCTCCGTGTCCCGGCCCGCGCCGCGCCGGCGCTCGGCGACCGCGGCCAGGTTGACGTCGTTGTCGACGCCGACGTCCGTGCCGAGCGCCGCGGCGATCGCGGGCACCAGGCCGGGACGGCCGAAGCCGGGCACGTCGACCAGGCGGATCGTCCCGGTCCGCGGGTCGTACGACCCGGGCACGCCGAGCTGCACGTGCCGCAGCCGCTCGGCCGGGATGCCGGCCTGCTCGCGAAGCTGGGCGACCACATCGGACACCGCGGCCACCGGGTCGGCGCCGAGGAAGTCGACGCGGGACTCGAACCGGGCCCGGACCTCGCCGGTCAGGTCGCAGAGCGCGGCCGCGACCGACGGGGTGCCGCTGGTGCCGACGTCGCGGACCGAGACGGCGGCCGCGTAGGCGGCGTCCGGGTTGGCCGCGTAGACCTCGGCGTTCGGGCCCGGCCGGCCGCTGGCGTGCCCGACGACGGTGACCAGTCCGGCCTCGGTCAGCCGGCGCAGCACCTCGGAGATGGTCGGCGTGGAGAGCGCGGTCAGCTTGCGCAGATCGGCCCGGGTGAGGTTGCCCGGGTCGAGCAGCAGCTCCAGCGCGGCGCTCTCGTTCATGGCCCGGAGCAGCTTGGACGAGCCGGCAAGACGCGTCATCGGGGCCCCCGGTTGATAGGCAAGTTGTTTAACAGTTGGCTCATCCTGAGGCACTCCATCGACTGAGTCAAGAGTCGAATCTTCCTGATAGACCGGGATTGATAAACCAACTTAACAGTCGTAGAGTCCGACCCCAACGCGCGCGCTGACCCCCTCACCCCCCTCTCTCAGGAGCGCCATGACTCGCGTCAGGAAAGTCCTCTACGCCACGTTAGGCCTGGTCATCCCCGGTGCGGCCGTGATCTACGGACTGCTGCCGGCCAGTGCTGCCACGGCCGGACCGATCAAGGGCCTCGGTGGCAAATGCATCGATGTCGCCGGTGCCTCGAGCACCAACGGAGCCGCGATCCAGCTCTACGACTGCAACAATTCGGCCGCACAGCAGTGGTCGGTCGGCAACACCGACCAGACCATCCGCTCGCTGGGCAAGTGCCTGGACGTGACCGCCGCCGCCACCGCGAACGGCGCCAAGATCCAGCTGTACGACTGCAACGCCACCGGCGCCCAGAAGTGGACGTTCACCAACGGCACCCTGGTCAACGCCGGTTCCGGCAAGTGCCTGGACGTGACGGACAAGAGCACCGCCAACGGCGCCCGGCTGCAGATCTGGACGTGTTCCACCACCGCGAACCAGACCTGGGTCCTGCCCGGCGGCACCAGCCCGACCAGCCCCACGCCCACGTCGACCACGGCGGCACCGACCGGCAAGAACCTCGACGATCCGGCGAAGAAGGACGTCGCCATGCAGATCGTCTCGGCGGCCGAGAACTCCTCGCTGAACTGGCGCGCCCAGTTCTCCTACATCGAGGACATCAAGGACGGCCGGGGCTACACGGCCGGCATCATCGGCTTCTGCTCGGGCACCGGTGACATGCTCGAGCTGGTCGAGGCGTACACCGCCACCAAGCCGTCGAACGTGCTGGCGAAATACCTGCCGGCGCTGCGCAACGTCAACGGGACCGAGTCGCACGCCGGGCTCGACCCCAACTTCACCAGGGACTGGAAGACCGCGGCGGCCGACTCGGTGTTCCAGGCCGCGCAGGAGTCCGAGCGGGACCGGGTGTACTTCAACCCGTCGGTCCGTGACGGCAAGTCCGACGGCGTCCGCGCCCTCGGGCAGTTCGCCTACTACGACGCCTCGGTGGTGCACGGCTACGAGGGCATGCGGTCCATCCGGACCCGCGCGCTCAAGAAGGCCAAGCCGCCGGCGCAGGGCGGCGACGAGCGCGCCTGGCTGAACGCGTTCATGGACGAGCGGGTCGTCGAGATGAAGAAGGAGGAGGCGCACTCGGACGTGTCGCGGATCGACACGGCCCAGCGGGTCTTCCTCAACAACGGCAACTTCGACCTGAACACGCCGCTGGACTTCAAGGTCTACGGCGACTCGTTCCACATCGGCTGACACCCCCTCGTGGGTGGGGCCGGACACCCCCTCGTCCGGCCCCACCCACCCCCCTTATTCCTTGATGCCGATGTGCTCGATCGGCGGCACCCGCAGCAACCGGGCGATCGGCAGCACCGTCGTGGCCAGCGCCAGGATCGTCGTCCCGCCGAGCACGACCACCGCGCCCAGCGGCGGCACGTACGGCACCGGGCTGCCGGTCAGCGCCCGGACCACGCTGCTCAGGGTCAGCGCGGCGATCGACCCGCCGAGCACCACGGCGGTGCCGAGCAGCCCGAACTGTTCCGCGTTCACCATCCGCCGGACCTGACGCCGGGTCACCCCGACCAGGCGCAGCAGGGCCAGCTCCCGGCGCCGCGCGAGGGCGGCCATCACCATGGTGTTGGCCGCCGCGACCACCGTGTAGCCGACCATCACTCCGATCAGGAGGCGGTTCAGCCAGGCGCTCAGCGCCAGGTCCTTCGCCAGGCCGCCGGTCAGCGCGGCGGCGTCGACCACGGTGCTGCCCGGGTGCCGGGCGGCGACCGCCCGCAGCGCGGTGTCGGCCGAGGCCGGTGCGCTGACCAGGATCTCGTCGTCGAGGTTCGTCGCGGTGTGCCCGGCGACCGTCGACAGGGGCAGCACCACGTCGCCGAAGCCGAGGCCGCGCCGGTAGATCGCGACGACCCGGGCGTGCACGGCGGCGCCGTCGCCGAGCCGCAGCTCGACGTCGTCGCCCAGGTCCCAGCCGAACATCGACGACTGGGTGCGCGACACCGCGACGGCGCCCTCACCCAGGCCGGCCAGCGAGCCCGCGGTGACGTCGAGGTCGAGGGCCGCGCCCGCGGTGGCCGGGTCGACCGCCCGGGCGCCGATCGACTCACCGTCGCCCATCAGCGGGGCCAGCACGGTGGTGTGCCGGACCGGGGTCGCCGAGCGGACCCCGGGGATCGCGCGGACCTCGGCCAGCGCCGACCCGGACAGGCCCGCACCCGACACCAGGGCCCGCGAGGCGAGCAGGCCGGACCGGCTCTCGGCGACCGCCTGACGTTCCAGGTTGTTCTGCAGGAACCACACCGAACCGCCGAACCCGACCGCGAGCACCAGCGAGGTCAGCACGGTCGCCGAGCCCCGGGCGTTCGCCCGCAGGTTGGCCGCCGCCAGGTAGCCGCCGGTCCCGAACCCCGTCCGCAACACCGGGGTCAGCAGCCGGGCGGCCGCATTCGTGATCCACGGTGCGAGCAGCGCGACGGCGAGGACGAACAGGTACAGCATGCCGAGCGCCGCGCCCATCGCGGTCTGCCCGCTCACCGCGACCGCGGCCACCGCCGCCGAGGCCGCCGCGACCAGCGCGACCAGGCCGCCGATCAGCCGGGTGCGGCCACCGCCGGTCGGTTCGGCGGCGGCCTCGCCCAGCGCCTCGGCGGGCTTGACGGCGCTGATCCGGCGGGCGGCGAGCAGCCCGGCCAGCACCGCCGACACCAGCACGACGCCGGCCGCGGCGGGCGCGGCGAGCACACCGGGAAGCATCGGGAAGCTGGCCGGCAGGAACCCGCGCCCGGTCAGCTCGCCGGTCAGCCAGCGGGCCGCGACCAGGCCGCCCGGCACGCCGAGCACCGCGGCGACCAGGCCGATCAGCGCCGACTCCGCCATGATCATGCGGCGGACCTGGCCCGGGGTGGCCGCCACGGCCCGGAGCAGGGCCAGGTCGCGGCGGCGGTGCCGGACCGAGAGCCCGACGGTCGCGGCGACCACGAAGACGATCAGCAGCGCGACGTAGCCCCCGAACGAGGCGCCGATCTGGATCAGCAGGCCGGCCGCCGCGCGATCCGCCGACCGTTCCGCCAGGCCGCGATCAGTTCCGGTCAGCACCCGCGCGTCACCGGCGACCGCTTCGATCCGGGCACGCAGGTCGGCGACGTCGGTGCCGGGCGCGGCGAGCACGCCGATCGCGGTCACCCCGCCGCTGCGCGGGGCCAGTGCCGCGGCGTGCGCGTCGGTGAAGAAAGCCGTGGCCGTCCCGGTCCCGGTGACAAGACCACTGATCTCGTACGACCGGAGCACCCCGCCCACCACCAGCCCCACCCGGGAACCCGGCAGCGCACCCCCGGCGGCACCCGCGTCGAGCACCACCTCGTCCTCACGGCCGGGCGCGCGGCCGGCTGTCAGCTCGTACGGTGAAAGGATCGCACTCCCCCAGCCCCGGCCCGCCGCGAGCGAGCCGTCGGCGGTGACCACCGGGATGTTCTCGTCCACCGCGACCGCCGCGACGCCCGGCAGGTCGCGGATCGTCCCGGCCAGCGCGACCGGCACCGTCCCGCCCTCGGGCAGCGCCACCGTGCTCCGATAGGTCTCCCCGTCGAACTCCTTGCTGGTGAACGTGGTGTCCGGCCGGGCGACCACCAGATCGGCGGCGGCATAGCGGACCGGCTCGGGGTGATAGCGCAGCCCGGACTCGACCAGGACGCCCATCGCGGTCAGGATCAACGCGCCGAGCGTGAGCGCGAGCAGGGTGGCGGCCGAGGAACCGGGGCGGGCGCGCAGCAGGCGCGCGGCGAGCGTGGTCATCGGGCACCCACCGCGCGCTTGCGGCCCAGGGCGGCCAGGTGCTCGGCGATCCGCTCCGCGCCCGGCTGTGGCATGTCGTGCACCAGCCGCCCGTCGGCCAGCACGATCACCCGGTCGGCCCAGGACGCGGCCACCGGGTCGTGGGTGACCATCACGACGGTCTGCCCGTGCTCGTCGACCACCCCGCGCAGCAGAGCGAGCACCTCGGCCGCGGTGGTGGTGTCGAGCGCGCCGGTCGGCTCGTCGCAGAAGATCACTTCCGGACGGGTGGCCAGCGCCCGGGCGATCGCGACCCGCTGCTGCTGGCCGCCGGAGAGCGCGGACGGCCGATGCCGCAGCCGCTCACCGAGCCCGACCCGCTCGACCACCCGCGCGATCCAGGCGCGGTCGGGCCGGACGCCGGACAGGCGCAGCGGCAACAGGATGTTCTCCTCGACGGTCAGCGCGCCGATCAGGTTGAACGCCTGGAAGACGAAACCGATCCGGCCCCGGCGCAGCTCGGTCAGCCGGGTCTCGGAGAGCCGGGACAGCTCGGTGTCACCGATCCAGACGCTGCCCGCGGTCGGCCGGTCCAGGCCGGCCGCCGCCTGCAGCAGGGTGCTCTTGCCGGAGCCGGACGGGCCCATGATCGCGGTGAAGGTGCCCCGGAGGAAGGCGGCGTCGACGCCGGCCAGCGCCCGGACCGGCTCCCCGTCGGACGCGTAGGTGCGGGTGAGCCCCTGGACTCGCACCGCGGGCTCATCGGGGACGGAGGTTCGCTGGCTGTTCACGCCGGAAAGTCTTCGCCGATCGCCCGGCCCGCGAAATGACGCTGGCACCACGATCCAGGTACAGCAGGCGCTACCCCCGGGGCTGTCCCGGCGGGCCGTCCAGGTAGCGCAGCACGGCGGTCACCCGGCGGTCGGCGCGGTCGTCGGGCGCCAGGCCGAGCTTGGCGAAGATGCTGCGGATGTGTTTGTGCACCGCCCCGTCCGTGATGACCAGCCGCTCGGCGATCGCGGAGTTGCCCAGCCCCTCGGCCATCACCGCGAGCACCTCGGTCTCGCGCGGGCTGAGCTGGGCCAGCCCGCTGTCCGGGCGGGACCGGGCCAGCAGCTGCCCGACCACCTCCGGGTCGACCGCGGTGCCACCGGCGGCCACCCGGTGCAGGGCGGTGAGGAACTCCTCGACCCGGCCGACCCGTTCCTTGAGCAGGTAGCCGAGCCCGGCGCTGCCCCGGGCCAGCAGGTCGGTGGCGAACGCCTGCTCGACATACGCGGACAGCACCAGCACGGCCAGGCCCGGCTGCCGGCGGCGCGCCTCGACGGCGGCCACGATCCCCTCGTCGGTGTGCGTGGGCGGCATCCGCACGTCGACGATCGCGACGTCCGGCCGGTGCTCGCCGACCGCGTCCAGGAACGTGCCCGGCCCGTCGGCGGTGGCGACCACCTCCAGACCCTCGGCCCGCAGCAGCAGCGCCAGGCCCTCGCGCAGCAGCGGGTCGTCCTCGGCGATCACGATCCGCACGGCAGCTCCACGTCCATCGTCGTCGGGCCGCCCGGCGGGCTGACCATCACGAAGCGGCCATCGTAGGCCTCGACCCGGCGCCGGATGCCGCGCAGCCCGGTGCCGCCGTCCTCGTCCGCGCCGCCGGTGCCGTCGTCGCTGATCCGCAGGCGCAGCCGGTCGCCGTCGCGCCGCACGGTGACCGCGGCCGAGACCGCGCCGCTGTGCTTCACCAGGTTGGTCAGCGCCTCGGCGACCACGAAGTACGCGGTCGCCTCGACCGAGACCGCACACCGGCCGGGCACGTCCACCTCGAGCCGGCACGGCACCGCGCAGGTGCCGGCCAGCCCGGCGAGCGCACCGGCCAGACCCCGGTCGTCGAGCACCGGCGGCAGGATCCCGCGGACCACCGCGCGCAGCTCGGCCAGGGCCTGCTCGCCGGCTTCCTGCGCGCGGTCCAGGATGTCCGCGACCGCGTCCGGGTTGCGGTCCGCCGCCCGCCGGGCCGCACCCACCAGTACGGTCAGCGCCACCAGACGGTTCTGCGTGCCGTCGTGCAGGGAGCGCTCGATCCGGCGCAGCTCGGCGGCGTGCGCGTCGAGGGCGGCGGCCCGGGTCGCGGTCAGCTCGGCGACCCGCCGGGACAGGTCGACGTCACCGGCCGGCCCGAGCAGCCGCCGGCCGGGGAGCGCCTGCAGCCGGGCGATCGCCGGACCGAGTCCGATCACGACGGCCGCGAAGCCGACCCCGATCAGCCACACGCCGAGCGCGTCGGCGAGCCCGTCGATCCGCCACCAGATCATCCCGGGGCCGCCCTGGTCCGGGTCGAGCGCGCGGTACCAGAGCGGGAACGTGCCGTTCTCGACGGCGTAGATCGGCAGGGTGATCCCGATCGCGCCGAGCAGGAAGCCGGCCGTGCCGTGCCCGGCCAGCCAGGCCAGCTCACGGCGGACCGCCGGGTCGCGCAGGGCGTCCCGGACGGCCGGTGGCAGCGGTGGCGGGCCGATCACCGCCGGGCCCCAGCGGGTGAGCCGGGCGCGTTCCCGGTCGGCGACCGCGCGGGTGACCCGGGGGACCGTCGGCGCGAGCAGCAGGCCGACGCCGAGCAGGCTCGCGGCGGCGACCATCAGCAGCCAGACCAGCGCGGTCAGGGCGAGCAGCGAGGTGCCGAGGCCGCCGACGACGTGTTCGAGGGCGTCGACGCTGATCCGGAGCCGCTCGACGAGGTAGTCACGCCGGGGCCTGCTCTTCTGCGGCGTCCGTCTTTTCTGCGGCATCCGTCTGACGATAGGTGGCCGCTGGTGCCGGGGCAGTACAGCAGGCTGTACCAGCAGAGACGCGCTGGTGGGATCGCCGGGCGGCCGGGCGGTCCCTAGCGTGGGAGCCATGACTTCCTGGTGGCGTCCCGCGCTCTGGCTGCTGCTGATCCTCAGCGTGGCCGCGAACGCGGTCGCGTCCAGCCTGGACGTCAGCGTCGTCGTCGGTCTCGGCTTCGGCCTGGTGACACTGGCCTGCGCCGTCGTCCTCGCGGCACACCACTACCGGCACCGCTGACCCGTTGCGGTTGTCCGGGCCGGGCCGCTGACCTCGTTCCGGTTGTTCGACAGGGGACTGCGGCGAGCCCGGTCGCGGTGGGGAACGCGGATCGGGGAAGATTCCGGGGTGCTAGCGGATGACGAACTCGACACCTCGATCCTGACCGAGCGGCAGCGCCGGATCCTCACCGTCATCCGCGACGGGGCCCTCCGGCACGGCTACTCGCCCTCCACCAGGGAGATCGCCGACGCGGTCCGGCTGTCCACCACCACGGTGGCCCGGCACCTGCGCGCCCTCGAGGACCACGGGTTCCTGCGGCGCGGGCGCTCGACCCGGCCGGTCGACATCCGGATGTTCCTGCGCGCGGACGAGCAGCCGCACCGGGAGACGACGACGATCGGCGTACCGGTGCTGGGCGACATCGCGGCCGGCGCGCCGATCCTGGCCCAGCAGAGCGCGGACGAGATGCTGTCCCTCCCGCGCGAACTGGTCGGCAAGGGCGGCGCCCTGTTCGCGCTACGGGTGCGCGGCGACTCGATGATCGACGCGGCGATCTGTGACGGCGACCTGGTCGTGGTGAAGCAGCAGCCCGAGGCGTTCAACGGCGACATCGTGGCCGCGATGATCGACGACGAGGCGACGGTCAAGGTGTTCCGGCGCCGTGGCGGCCACGTGATCCTCGAGCCGCGCAACCCGGCCTACTCAGACATCGACGGTGACCACGCGGTCATTCTCGGCAAAGTCGTTTCGGTACTCCGCAGCGTGTGACAGAAACGGCAACAATCGTTTACGCACAGCACACCTCTGTCCATTTTGCAATGTGCAGATGATGGCCCTATTCTGATCATGTAACGGCTCCCGGACGCGGGAAACCGGCACCGCATGCTATCCGTGAACGCCTATTGCATGCAGGCATTCCGTGCGGTTTCCCGTCCTGTTCGACGGCGCTTCACCGCGCCCGTTTCCGGAGGTCAGCATGACCTGGTTCATCGGCCAATCGCTCGTTTTCATCCTGCTCGCCTTCCTGCTCGGCGTGCTTGTCGGACGCCTCAGCGCACGCTTTACCGGTCGCCGCGGCACCACGCCGGAACCGACCTTTGCCGCAGCGCCGGAGAAATCGGAAAGCAATCTGAGGACTCCGGAAAAGGTATCACCGGAAAAGGCGCTTTCGGCCGAAAAGGCGTCCCCCGCCACGGTGACGGAAAGCGCCGCGGCGGGAACGCCGGTGGCCGATGAGGAATTGGAGCGGATCGAGGGAATCGGCCCGAAGATGGCCGACGCCCTGCGTGCCGCCGGGATCCACTCGTTCGCCCAGCTCGCCGAGAGCGACGACGACACCAAACGCTCCGCCATCCGGGCGGCCGGTCTCAGCTTCGCCCCCAGCCTGGTCACCTGGAGCCGCCAGGCCCGCCTGATCGCCGACGGCGACGAGGAGGCCTTCGCCGAACTCACCGCCCGCCTGATCGCCGGCCGCGACACCGACCCGGCCCGCTCCCCGAACCCCGATTCACTTACCGCCGCCACCACCCGGCGTCCTTCGCCGCGCCCAGCCGGCCCACCGACCGCCGGCCGGGACCAGGCCGCTGCCGGCCGGGACGCGGAGATCGTCCGATGATCGGGGTGCAGACCAACGACGCCCGGCGGCGGCCGCGCTTCACCCGCCCGGACCACGCCGGCGTCCGGCGGCTCTGGTTCGCCGCGCTGATCGCGGTGATCGGCCTCGCCGCGCTCCTCACCGTTCAGCTCGGCCCGCAGCGGCACCGCATCGAGAACGACCTCACCGACCGCGCCACCCGGGCGCTGGCCGCCGCCGGCCAGCAGAAGACCGAAGTCTCGTTCACCGGCCGCGACGCCGAAGTGAACGCCGATTCGCCGGCCGAAGCCGACCGTGCCCGAACCGTCGTCGCGGCGGTCACCGGGGTCCGCACCGTGCACACCAGGGTCGTTCCGGCCGCTCCGGTGCGCATCCCGCCGACCTTCCTGCTGGTCGCGTCCCAGGGCCACGCCGTGCTCACCGGCACCGTCGCGGACGCCGAGTTGCGGACCGCGCTGCACGACGCCACCGCCGCGGCGTTCGGCCCGGCCGGGACCGACGACCGCTTCACCGTCGCGGACACCGTCACCGCCGACCCCACGCTCACCGGGTTGCCGTCCCTGCTGCGGTTGCTGCCGGCCCGGGCCGCCACTTTCTCCGTACGATGGGAAGCCGGCGCCCTGACCCTCACCGGCACCACCCCGGCCGAGACCGTGCACACCGCGCTGACCGCGGCCGCCCAGCGCCTCGGCGCCCCGGTCACCGACCGGATGACGGTGGCCGCCCTGCAACCGCAACTCGCCGCGGTGCCCCCGCTGACGTTCCGCACCGACGGCGCCACCCTGACCCCGGAGTCGCGGAAGTCCCTGCGGACCATCGCGGACCTCCTCGCCGCCAACCCGAGCGCCACCATCCGCGTCGACGGCCACACCGACTCGCGCGGCCCGAAGGCGATGAACCTGGCGCTGAGCCGGGACCGCGCCGACGCGGTACGGACCGGCCTGATCGAGGAGGGTGTCGCCGCGGACCGCCTGACGGTGGCCGGCCACGGCGAGGCGCAGCCGAAGGTCGCCAACGACACCCCCGAGCACCGCGCCATGAACCGTCGCGTCGACCTGACCGTGACCCGTTGACCCCCGTGCGGATCAGCCTTTCGGCAGAGGCGCCGGAGGGCCGGGTCCGACCGGAGTGTGATGTGTGGCCGCGTCCGCGTTCCTAGCATCCTCAGTCATGAAGATCATGCGCAGTGCGGTCGTGGCGGCACCGGTGACCGGCGTGCTGCTGGGGTCCCTGGACTTCGTCTGGATCAAGTACGTGCCGGGCCCGTTCGGCGGGCTCGGCAACTCGATGGCGGTGTGGGCGGTGGCGGCGTTCCTGCTCACCTTCGGTCACCGCTGGAGCCTGCCGGTCAGCGTGGCAGCGGCGGCGGCCCAGCTCGTGATCGCCGTACCGAGCTACTACCTGGCCGCGGCACTGATCCAGCACGACGCCTGGTCGAACATGGTCAACGCCAACGCCCTGCTGTGGATGGCCTTCGGCGTGATCGCCGGTGCGGTCTTCGGCGCCGGCGGCATGCTGGCCCGCGAGCACTCCGGCAGCACCCCCGGGCGTGCGGACGCGGGCCGTGTTCCCGGCAGCGGCACCTCCGGCGGCCGGCCCGGGCGTGCCGCCGCGTGGCTCAGCACCGTCGCGCTCGCCCTGCCCGGCTCGGTGCTGTTCGCCGAGGCGGTGCTCCAGGCCCGCCGGATCGGTGATCCTTCGTACCCGGTCGCCGAGCTCACGTCGTACACCGTTGTTGTGATCGTCATCGGTCTCGGGATCACCGTGATGATCACGCGGACCTGGACCCGCCGCGGTCTGGTCCTGCTTCTCGCCCTGCCGCTGACCGCGGCCGGCGTCGTGCTGCTCGGCCTGGCCGGCTTCCGCTGATCCCGGTGGGCCGCCTCCCCACGGCCCACCACACCGCCGATCAACCGGCCTCGGGGTGCTCCGTGACGTTCTGCAGGTAGAGCGGCTCGCCCAGCTTCTCGATCAGGCCGAGCTGGGTCTCCAGGTAGTCCACGTGGTGCTCCTCGTCGGCGAGGATGTCCTCGAAGATCCGGGCCGAGGTGATGTCACCGATCGAGCGCATGTACTCGAGCCCGCGCCGGAGCCGGTCGACCGCCTCGACCTCGACCTTCATGTCGCACTCGAACTGCTCCTTGACCGTCTCGCCGATCCGCAGCGAGAACAGCTTCTGGTAGTTCGGCAGGCCCTCGAGGAAGAGGATCCGGTCGGTGAGCACCTCGGCGTGCCGCATCTCGTCGATCGACTCGGCCTTGGTGTGCTTGGCCAGCACGGTGTAGCCCCAGTTGTCCTGCATCTTGGCGTGCAGGAAGTACTGGTTGATCGCGGTCAGTTCCGCGGTCAGCTGCTCGTTCAGGAACTCGATGACACGGGCGTCGCCTTGCACGTCAAATACCCCCATAGTATGACTACTTGGGGTCAAGCGTACTGCCCGTAAGGGCTAGGCGGCGTTCGGTAGTCGCGTGTCGGTGGTCCCCTCCTCCTCGATCAGGTCGAAGATCCGGTCCAGGCAGCTCCCGCAGCCGGTACCGGCGCCACAGGCGTCGCCAACCGCCTCCTCCGTCCGCGCGCCGCAACGAACGGCCATGCGGACTTCACTTTCGCGGACGTGGTGACAGATGCAGACGAACATGCGGCGACTTTCTGATGGTTAACCTTACCTAACTTAGGTTGCCCTAAAACCCCTGGTCACGCAAACCCTTCTGGGTTGCGATCGCGGCACTCGCGGTTATATCGAGTCGTACAGATTGCTAACGGATGTCGATGCCGTTACTTTGGGAGCGCTCCCAGTAGGTCTTTCTCCCCCTGGAAGGAAGCCCATGTCTCCCAGCTCCCCCCGACTCAGAACCCGATGGATCGCGGCCACGGCCGCCGGTGTCACCGTCGCGGCCGGCGCCGTCCTCGCCGCCGCCGGCACCGCCGAGGCCGGCACCATCAACGGCACGCTCTACCGGGACCCGGACACCGCGGTCGCCCGATGGGTGGCCGCCAACCCGAACGACTCCCGCACCGCGGTGATCCGCACCAAGGTGGCCAGTCAGCCGGCGTCCCGCTGGCTCAGCAACTTCAACCTCGGCACGATCGGGTCCGAGGTGTCGGCGTACGTCGGCGCCGCGAACGCCGCGGGCCAGATCCCGGCGCTGACCGCGTACGGCATCCCCAACCGGGACTGCGGTGGCGCCAGCGCGGGTGGGGCGCCGGACCTCGGCACGTACCAGACCTGGATCTCGGCGATCGCGAACGCGCTGGGCAACCGCACCGTGATCGTGATCCTGGAACCGGACTCGATCGCGCTGCAGACCTGCCTGAGCGCGAGCGAGATCGCGGCCCGGGACTCGGCGCTGGCGACCGCCGTTCGTACGCTGAAAAACGCCAACCCGAACGCCAAGGTCTACCTGGACGCCGGGCACTCGACCTGGAACACCGCCGCTGACCAGGCCGGACGACTGGTCGCGGCCGGGGTGGCGAACGCCGACGGGTTCTACACCAACGTCTCGAACTTCAACGGCACCGCGGCGGAGACCGCGTACGGGCGGGCGATCATCAGCGCGCTGAACGGGCGCGGGGTCACCGGCAAGCGCCAGGTCGTGGACACCAGCCGTAACGGCGGGGCGTCCGGGGACTGGTGCGGGGACGACAACACCGACCGGCGGATCGGGTCGTACCCGACGACGGCGACCGGTGACGACAACGTCGACGCGTTCCTGTGGGTCAAGCCGCCGGGTGAGGCGGACGGCTGCCGGTACGCGGCCGGGTCGTTCCAGCCCGATCTGGCGTACAGCCTGGCGAGCAGCGCCCCGAACCCGCCGGTGACCAGCTCGCCGTCGGCCTCGTCGGCCTCGCCGTCAGCCTCGTCGGCCTCACCGTCGGCCTCGGCCAGCACCCCCTCGACCGGCGCGGCCTGTTCCGCGGCTTTCAAGATCACCAGCTCCTGGTCGGGCGGGTTCCAGGCACAGGTCACGGTGACCGCCGGTCGGGCGATCACCGGCTGGGCGGTGTCCTGGACGCTCGGCAACGGCCAGTCGGTCAGCCAGGCGTGGAACGGAACGCTGACCACCAGCGGATCCACGGTGACCGTGCGTAACGTTTCCTGGAACGGCTCGCTCCCGTCCGCCGGCACCGCCGAATTCGGCCTGATCGCGAACGGCGCCGCCACCACCCCCGCATTGACCTGCACCGCTGCATGACCCGGCACTGATCGGGCGGGCCCCGGCACCACGCCGGGGTCCGTCTTCGGGTTTCGGAGCGCGCCGACAGGTACTAACGTCGATGCGGTCGTTGCCGGAGTCCGGAAAGGACGATCAACCGTGGGTAACCGAATCCGCTGGGCCGTGGCCGCACTGGCCCTGGTGGGAACACTTGCCGGGACCGCAACACCGGCGTACGCCATCGCCAACGGCGAACCCGTACCGGACGGTCACTACCGCTTCTCGGTGAAGCTGACCATGACCGGGATCCCGACCGCCAGCGGCGGCCGGCGTAACAGCGCCTGCTCCGGCGCCCTGATCGCCCCGAACTGGATCATCACGGCGGGGCACTGCTTCCGGGACGCGAACGGGGTCCGGGTCGAGTACCCGGTCGCCGACCTGACCACCGCGACGGTGGGCCGCACCGACCTGACCGGGACCGGCGGTCACGTGCTCACGGTGATCGCGGTGCGGCAGTCGCCGACCGCCGACGTCTCGCTCGCCCAGCTGGCGGAGCCGGTGCGCGACATCCGGCCGATCCGGGTGGGCACCCGGGCCCCGAAGATCGGCACGGTGCTGCGGGTGACCGGGTACGGCTCGCTCACCAGCGTGAACCCGGTGCCGTCCACGCGGCTGATGACCGGCCGGCTCACGGTGGTGTCGGTCGCGGACGCGGTGCTCGGGCTGAACGGTTACGCGCCGCAGCCGGACACCACGCCCTGCCCGTACGACTCGGGCGGCCCGTACTTCACCGAGCGCCACGGTGTCCCGGTGCTCGCCGGGGTGGTCAGCAACGGGCCGAGCTGCCCGCACACCCAGGTGGAGAACGCGGCGCGCACCGACGACATCGCCAAGTGGATCTTCTCGGTGACACACCCTCGCAATTGACCTTTCTCGATAGAGTGGCGCGATGGGATCGCTTCGGGTCGCGGTGGTCGGCGCCGGTATCGGTGGTCTGACCACCGCGATCGCCCTCCGGGCGCGCGGATTCACCATCGATGTGTACGACCAGGCGAGCAGCCTGAGCGAGATCGGCGCGGGACTCTCCCTCGGCGGCAACGGGATGCGGGTGATCGACGCGCTCGGGCTCGGCCGGGCCGTGCGGGAGGTGGCCGCGAACCTGCACCGCATCGAGTTCCACCACTGGCGCACCGGTGAGATCTTCTACCAGCACCCGATGGGCGACTGGTACGAACAGCGGTTCGGCGGCCCGTTCCTGGGCGTGCACCGCGCCGACTTCCACCACGTGCTGCTCGCCGCGTTCGACGGGACGCCGCACCTGGGCCGCCGCTGCGTCGCGGTGCACGAGTCCCCGCACGGCGTCGAGCTGGAGTTCGCCGACGGCACCACGGCCGGCGCCGACGTGGTGGTCGGCGCGGACGGCCTGCGCTCCGCGGTACGCCGGCACGTGAACGGGCCGGACGAGGCGGTCTTCGCCGCGATGAGCTGCTTCCGTGGCCTGGTACCGGCTCCGCCCGGCTCCGCCGTGTCGGGGCTGACCTTCTTCCTCGGTCCCGGGCGCCACCTGGTCGCCTACCCGGTCCGCGGCGGCGAGCTGATCAACTTCGTGGCGTACGTGCCGGATCCGGAGTGGACCCTGGAGTCCTGGTCGGCGAAGTGCCCACCGGCCGAGGCGGCCGCCGCGTTCGACGGCTGGCACCCGGCCGTGACCACGCTGCTGGCGAACGCCGAGGAGACCGGGCGCTGGGCGCTCTACGACCGCGAGCCGCTGCGCCGGTGGAGCACCGGCCGGGTCACGCTGCTCGGCGACGCCGCCCACCCGATGCTCCCGCACGCCGGCCAGGGCACGAACCAGGCCCTCGAGGACGCCGCGACGCTGGCCGCCTGCCTGTCCGGTCTGGGGCCGGCCGAGGGGCTGCGGCGCTATGAACAACTCCGCAAGGCGCGGACCCGGCAGATCCAGCTCGGCTCACGCGCCAACGCGGCGTGTTTCCAGGTCCCCGACGGCCCGGCCGCGACCGAGCGCAACGCCCGCCTGCAGAACCTGCCCGAGATGGTCAGCTGGATCCACGAACACGACGTCCACGCATCCCTCCCCCGCTGACCCCGCCCCACACCGCGGGCAACACCACGAGCGTGGGGACTTTCGGCGCGCTCCGCACCGAAAGTTCACACACAAGGGTTTCCGGGACCACCCACGGACGTCGCCCCGGAGGGCTTCGCGTCATGGACGCGCCAGCGGCCAGCGAAGCCCGCAGGGGTCCCGGCGGGAGCGACGATCCGCACCACAGCGGACGCACGACATCAAGCTCTTGATCTTGATCGTGATCACGCGGAGCGCGCCGTGCGGCGGCGGAGGGCTCGGGTCAGCCGGGAGCCGGGGACGGACGGCGGGTGGCGCGGCGGCGGAGGAGGGCTCGGGTCAGCCATGGTGCGGCGCCGAGCAGCAGGAACACCGCCAGCAGCGGGAGGCGCCACCACCAGGAGATCACCGCGGGCGGGGCGGACGGAACCGCCGCGACCAGCGGGCGGGCGCTCTTGGCCCAGGCCAGGAACGCGTCGCCGATCGGGAGCACACCGAACACGTACCGGCGGGTGGTGATCGTGTCGATCGGGACGCCGAACACGTCGCCGGCGGTGGCGAGCGCCCCGGACAGTGCGCTGTCGCCCTGGATCCGGGCGGCGCCGAGGGTCACCACCGTCGCGGACAGGCTGATGCCGTGCACCAACGGGCCGGAGTCGACGTCGCCGGGGCCGTCGGTGCCGTGCGGATATTCGCGCACGGCCGGGCCGAGACCCCACGGCCGGTCCAGGAAGGCGGTCCGGAAGACCAGATATTGGGTACGGGCGAAAGCCGGGTCGATCTCCGGCAGGAAGCGCTGGATCATGCTTTGCGAGCTGCCGCGAGCCCCCGAGGTGGGACGGCCGGTGTCCACGTCCGCGGTGTGCGGCAGCAGCCCGGTGACCGGGTCGAGGCGGGACCGGGCGGCGGCCAGCCACCGGGTGACGGTGGTGTCGAAGCGCGGCGTGGTGACCGTGTCGTGCAGGCGCAGCGAGGCGATCGCGACGGTGGAGTCGACCGGCCACGCCTGCCCGGGGTAGGCCGCCAGGAACGGGGTCGGTGAGGCGTCGAACGCCGCGGAGTCCTGATCGAAACGGGACACCTGGGCCGGATCACGGTCGGCCGGGTGCTGCGCGGCGAGGAGACCGCCGCGTAGCCAGTTGACCCAGCCCCGGTAGAACACCCCGTACGACGGTACGAGCGAGGACGCGAACGGTGCCCGGCCGGTGTCACTGTCGATCCGGTCGAGCGCCCAGCGGGCCTGCGCGGCGTCACCGAGTTGCACCGCGGTCAGGCCGTAGAGCGCGTAGAGGAAGAAGTAGCCCTCCGGGAAACCGTCCTGGGCCCGCTCGGCAGCGCCGGTGGTCAGCTCGTGCCGCAGGTGGGTGAGCTGACGCCGTACCGAAGAGGGGGTTTCGGCCGGGAGGACCAGGTGGGCCGCGGCGATCACGGCGACCAGGCTGATCACCGCGAACAGCGCGCAGCGCGCGAGCCGGAGCATGCCGCGAGCCTAGGAACGCACCGCAAGGTCCACCGCCCGGAGAATCCGGGTAATACCGCTGTTATCGGGTGTTACGGTTCGCCGGTGGCTCCGGGCACGCACCTGCCGTCGCTGACCGGGCTGCGCTGGATCGCCGCGTTCCTGGTCTTCGGCTTCCACGTGCAGGTCGGCGGCCGCCTCCCGGAAGCCACCGCCACCCGCCTCGTCCAGGACGTGTTCGGCGCCGGCGCGACCGGGGTCTCGTTCTTCTTCCTGCTCTCCGGTTTCGTACTGATGTGGTCGTCGGCGCGGGAACGGCCCGGCGAGTTCTGGTGGCGGCGATTCGCCCGGGTCTACCCGCTGCACGCGGCGACCGCGGCGCTGGCGCTGATCGTCGGCGGCGGCCTCCCGCCGGCGCCGGTGGTGGCCGCCAACCTCACGCTGGTCCAGGCCTGGTCGCCGGACCACGCCTACTACCAGGGCCTGAACGCGGTGAGCTGGACCCTCTCCTGCGAGGCGTTCTTCTACCTGATGTTCCCGCTGCTGGCGGCCGGGATCGGCCGGCTGCGCCCGGACGCGCTGACGCTGACCCTGATCGGCGCGTGGCTGGTCATCGTGGCCGGGCCGTTCGCCGGCGGTCCGGCGGTGTGGTTCTTCCACTGGACGCCGGCCGGGCGGCTGCCGGAATTCGTCTGCGGCCTGGCGCTGGCCTGCCTGGTGCGCCGGACCGCGCCGGACCGGGTGAACCTGACCCGCCTGTGGTGCGCCGCCGCGGTCGTCACCGTCGCCGGGTATGTGCTGGCCGGCCGGGTCGCCGAGCCGTGGAACCTGGCCGCCTACACGCTGCCCGGCTTCGCGCTGGTGCTGGCCGCCGCGGCGCTCGCGGACCTGCGCGGCCGGTGGACGCCGTGGCGCAACCGGGTGATGGTCCGGCTGGGTGAATTGTCGTTCGCGTTCTACCTGGTCCACGTGCTCGTGCTCCGCGGCTTCGAGACCGTGCTCGACACGCCCCGCCCGGATCTCAGCGCCGGCGTGGCGCTCGCCGGGTCGCTGTGCGCCCTGCTGTCGGCGCTGGTGGTGGCCTGGGTGCTCAACACCACCGTCGAGCGGCCGGCCCGACGGTTGCTGCTGCGGCGCGGGGCGGTATCCCGCTGACCTGCTCACACAAGAGCAAAATCGGACTATTTGCACCCCTTGCTATCGTACGCCGAATGCTCACCGCCCCCGACCCGCGGACCTCGGCCAGCGCGACGCGCGGCGCCTCCCTGCCGTCGCTGACCGGGCTGCGCTGGGTGGCCGCGTTCCTGGTCTTCGCGTTCCACCTGCAGATCGTGGAGTTCTTCGCGCCCGGACCGGCCGAGCAGGTGCTGGAGCGGCTGTTCGCGTCCGGCTCGGTCGGCGTCTCGTTCTTCTTCATCCTCTCCGGTTTTGTGCTGATGTGGTCGTGCGCGCGGGACGGGTACCGCCGGTTCTGGTGGCGCCGGTTCGCCCGGGTCTATCCGCTGCACCTGGTCACCGCGCTGCTGGTGGTCGGCTACCTGTCGGTGCACGACTGGCACGCCGTTCCCGGGCCGCCGGCGCTGATCGCCAACCTCGCCCTGGTGCAGTCCTGGATCCCGGACGTGGCGTTCTACCAGAGCGTCAACACGGTCAGCTGGACACTCTCCTGCGAGGTCTTCTTCTACCTGCTGTTCCCGCTGATCGCGGCGGGCGTCGCGCGGCTGCGGTCCCGCGGGCTGATCCTGGTCGCGGCCGGTTCGTGGCTGGTCACCGCGGCCGGTCCCGGCCTGGCCCGGCTGGTGGCCGGAGCCGACGCGGTCGAGCTGTTCTTCCACTGGGTGCCGCTGGGCCGGCTGCCCGAGTTCGTCTGCGGGGTCGCGCTGGCCCGTCTGGTCCGCTCCGCGGGCGCGCCGCGGTGGCGCGGTCTCGGCCGCCTGGCCGCCGTGCTCACGGCCGGCGGATACGTCCTGTCCGCGCACGTCCCCGGCCCGTGGGGTGTCGCCGCGTGCACCATGCCGGGCTTCGCGCTGGTGCTCGTCGCGGCGGCCCGCTCGGACGTGCGGGAGTGCTGGACGCCGTGGCGCGGCCGGGTGATGGTCCGGCTCGGCGAGCTCTCGTTCGCGTTCTACCTGGTCCACCTGATCGTGATCCGGATGTTCGAGGGATGGTTCGGTTATCACCCGAAGCTCGCCCTGGGCGCCGGGATCGGCCTGACCGTCTCCGCGTTCCTGCTGTCGCTGGCCGCGGCCTGGCTGCTGAACGTCGGGGTGGAGGGCCCGGCGCGGCGCCTGCTGCTGCGCCGCCGGTCCCCGGCCGCCGACGCCGTCCCGAGCGGCACACCCGGCCCGGGTAAGCGGGCCACTATCCCCCGCGGGCGACGCGAACCCGAGGACCACCGGCGCCTGCCGGACCAGCGCGGACCGGGACGGCAGCCGGCACACCGGCGCGCGTCCGGCCCGATCGTGCCGCCGCGTCAGGCGGCCGGGCCGCCCCGGGTGGCGGAGCCGTCCGGGGATCGGCGGGCGGATGAGGCGCCCGGCCGCTGACTGAGCACCAGCAGCAGCTCGAAACGGACGGTGGGGTCGTCGAGGTCCGGGCCGAGCAGCTCGCGCAGCCGGTTCAGCCGGTAGCTGACGGTCTGCGGGTGGACGTAGAGCTCGGCGGCCACCGCGGACCGCGAACCCCAGTGCCGCAACCAGGACTCCAGGGTGGTCAGCAGCTGCTCGCGCTGGCCGGGTTTCGCGTCGGCCAGCGCCGCCAGCCGCCGGGTGGAGAGCGCGGCGAGCGCGCCCGGCTCGCCGCGCAGCGCCAGCGCCGCGAAGTGGTCCTCGACGAAGACCGCGGCGGGACCGGTGCCGACCAGCTCGGCGGCGCGTTCGGCGAGCCGGACCGCCTCCGGCACCTCGGTCCACGGCAGTCCCGGCCCGACCACCGCGTCCCGGCCGGCGAACGCCTCGGCCAGCACCGCACGCTCGGCGCGCGGGCCGGCCCGCAGCAGCAGCACCGCGTCGCCGGCCCGTTCGGCCACCACGCCGTCGGTGGCGAACCGGAACCGGGCGTCGCGGGCCTGGTCGGTGGGGAGCAGCACCGGCACCACCCGGTCCAGCGTGGGCCAGCCGATCGCGGTGACCGCCTCGCGGGCCACGTCGGCCGGTGCGCCGCCGCGCAGCAGCAGGTCGGCGGCCCGGCGGCGGCGCCGGTCGCCCTCGCCGGCCTGTTCCCGCAGCTGCCGGGCCAGGCCGTCGGTGCAGGCCGAGGCGAGCTCGTCGACGAAGGCGCTGGTCGCGTCGGACAGGTCGATGATCTCCTCGACGGTGACCGGGCGGGAGCCGGCCAGCGACTGGGAGGCGCTGCGCAGCAGCAGCCGGGCCGCCGTGCGCAGCGCGCCGAGCAGCAGCTCCGGGCCCCGGTTCTCGCGCGCCTCGGCCGCGCCGAGCGCCACGAACACCTCGCGGATCCGCGGGGGCAGCGCCGGTTCGTCGGTGCCGGCCAGGTCCAGGAAACGGTCCAGCGCGACCTCGACGGCGGTGCGCAGGTCCCGGTCGACCTTGGCGCCGGTGGTCTCGGCGAACGCCGGGTTGGCCTCGGCCACCGCGGCCGCGATGGCCTGCGCGGTGACCGGCAGCCGGGGCCGCATGGCCGCCGCGAGGTCGGTCGGCACGCGCAGCCACGGGGT
The DNA here is from genome assembly GCF_001509495.1 of Actinoplanes awajinensis subsp. mycoplanecinus. Classification (NCBI taxonomy): domain Bacteria; kingdom Bacillati; phylum Actinomycetota; class Actinomycetes; order Micromonosporales; family Micromonosporaceae; genus Actinoplanes; species Actinoplanes awajinensis. The sequence continues at coordinate 106,164 of NZ_LLZH01000294.1, forward strand.
GGTCATCGGGCGATTTTGTCACCCGGTGATAACGGGCGGGTCGCAGATCGCTTCCCGGACGACGGTGCGTCATACCCGCGATCGGGTGACGATGGGGCAGGTCACCCCCGCACACCAGGATCGGATCCGCTCGTGAAGCATCGGATGTCTCGTCAGCACGTGGTCGACATGTGCCGGACCATGCTCGACCGCGGCTACCTGAAGGCCACCGAGGGCAACGTCTCGGTCCGCGTGCCGGGCCACCAGCTCTACGCCGTCACGCCGAGCAACTACGACTACGACAAGATGCGCGTCGAGGACGTCTGCATCGTCGACTTCCAGGGCAAGCACGTGCCGGACGTCGGCGGGGCGGGCGGGCTGGTGCCGTCGATCGAGTGCGGGATGCACGCGAACGTCTACCGCGAACGCCCGGACGTCAACGCGATCGTGCACACCCACCAGCCGTACGCGTCGGCGCTGGCGTTCCTGCGCAAGCCGATCCCGGCGCTGACCGACGAGCAGGTGCGCTTCCTCGGCAAAGAGGTCGCGATCATCGACTACGCGCCGTCCGGCACCGGCTTCCTCGCCAAGAACGTGCAGAAGAAGGTGGTGAGCGGGGACAACGCGTTCATCATCGCCAACCACGGTGTGGTGGCGCTGGGCACCGACCCGTCCCGCGCGGTGTTCAACATGGCGCTGCTGGAGAAGGTGTCGATCGCCTATCTGATGGCGCTGACCAGCGAGGCCGGGAAGGTCTACACGATCCCGGCGACGATCCGCGAGATCGCGTTCAGCAAGCTGAAGAAGGACGAGAAGCGGATCGCCTCGCAGATCGTCGACGCGGTGGAGCCGGTGCGGGTGCCCGAGGACGAGGAGCTCCCCAGCGTCGCCACGCATGCGGACATCGCCGAGACTGCGGCCAGCGGCTACATGATCAGTGAGTACCTGGACGTCGACGACACCATGCGCCGGCTCAAGGCGCTGGTCTCCCAGCCGATCCGCGGGCTGCGCCACGACGCGCTGCTGGACGTGCTGAACTACTTCGACACCAAGTGCACCGCCAGCCGGGAGATCACCGAGCGGGCCAAGCTGCGGATCCCCGGCGGGGTGCAGCACAACCTGGCGTTCAACTACCCGTTCCCGCTCGCCGTCGACCGGGCGCACGGCGCGTACCTGACCGACCGGGACGGCAACGTCTACATCGACTTCCTGCAGGCCGGCGGGCCGACCATCCTGGGCAGCAACTACGGCCCGGTGAACGAGCAGGTGGCCGCGGTGATCGCGGAGTCCGGGCCGGTCACCGGCCTGTTCCACGAGTACGAGCTGAAGCTCGCCGAGATCATCAACCAGCACATGCCGCACATCGAGATGTACCGGTCGCTGGGCTCCGGCACCGAGGCGGTGATGGCGGCGGTCCGCGCGGCCCGTGCGAAGACCGGCAAGAAGATGGTGATCAAGGTCGGCGGGGCCTACCACGGCTGGTCGGACACCGTCGTCTACGGCCTGCGGGTGCCCGGCAGCTTCCGGATGAACGCCAAGGGCATCCCGTGGGGCGCCACCGGGCGGACCCGTGAGGCGTTCCCGCACGACCTCGGCACCCTCAAGCGCAAGCTGATCGAGAACCGGGTGCGGGGTGGCACCGCCGCGGTCATCGTCGAGCCGTTCGGCCCGGAGTCCGGCACCCGGCCGGTGCCGAAGGACTTCAACGCGGCCGTCCGCAAACTCTGCGACGAGTTCGGCGCGATGCTGATCTTCGACGAGGTGGTGACCGGGTTCCGGACCGGGATGGGCGGCGCGGCCGGCTACTTCGGGGTGAAACCCGACCTGACCGTGTTCGGCAAGGCCGTCTCGGGTGGTTACCCGATGGCCGGCGGGGTCGGCGGCAGCGCCGAGGTGATGAGCGTGTTCGGCTCCGGGCTGGACGGCAAGAGCGGCGCGCACATCCAGGTCGGCGGCACCCTCTCGGCGAACCCGCTGTCCTGCGCGGCCGGGTACTTCGCGATCCAGGAGATGGCCCGGACCAACGCGCCGGTGCTCGCCGGTCGCGCCGGGGACCGGCTCACCCGCGGGCTGCAGAAGCTGCTCGACAAGTACGGGCTGCCGTACGTGGCGTACAACCAGGGCTCGATCGTGCACCTGGAGTGCAGCGGCGTGATGCTGCTCGACATGCGCAACCCGATCAAGCTGTTCAAGGAGAACAAGGCCCGCAAGACGCTGATGGAGCAGATGGGCGCGGCGTACGCGGCGCACGGCATCATCACCCTCGCGGGCTCCCGGATGTACACCTCGATGGCCGACACCGACGAGGTCATCGACGACGCTCTCACCCGGTTCGACCAGGTCTTCGCCCAGGTCGAGGGGGTCTAGTGCCGACGCCGCCGCAGGTGCTCGCGATCGACCTGGGCACCTCCGGGATGAAGGCCGCCCTGGTCGCCGCGGACGGCACGGTCACCGGGTGGGCCGAACGCCCGGTGCCGCTGCGGGTGCTGCCCGGCGGTGGCGCCGAACAGGACCCGGTCGCCTGGTGGGACGCGCTCGCCGAGGTCGTCGCCGACCTCGGGCGGGACTTCCCCGACCACCTGCGCGCGGTGACGACGATCTGCTCCTCGACACAGGGTGAGGGCACCATCGCGGTGGACGCCGCCGGAGAACCGCTCACCCAGTGCATCAGCTGGCTGGACATGCGCGGGGCGGCTCACCTGCGGCGGCAGTTCGGGGGCTTCCCGTCGTACGGTGGAATCTCGATCTTGAAAATCGCCCGGTGGCTGCGGTTGACCGGCGGGATGCCGTCGGTGACCGGGAAGGATCCGGCCGCGCACATGCTCTTCGTACGCGACGAGATGCCCGAGGTGTACGCGCGGACCGCGACGTTCCTCAACGTCCTGGACTGGATCAACCTGAAGCTCACCGGCCGGACGGTCGCGACCGTCGACTCGATCCTCACCTCCTGGGTCACCGACAACCGCACGGCGACCGACATCCGGTACGCCCCGTCCCTGGTCGCCGCGAGCGGGATCGACCGGGACAAGTTCCCGCCGATCGTGAAATGCACCGAGGTGATCGGCACGCTTGCCCCCAGCGCTGCCGATCACCTCGGTCTGCCGGCGTCCGTCCAGGTGGTGGCCGGCGCGATAGACAACACCGCGGCCGCGATCGGGGCCGGTACGGTCCGCGACAACGAACCGCACCTCTACCTGGGCACGTCGTCCTGGATCGCGGCGCACGTGCCGGCCAAGAAGACCGACGTGACAAGCGGCATCGCGTCGATCCCGTGCGCGCTGCCGGACCGCTACCTGATGACCGCGCTGCAGGCCACCGCGGGCGCGAACCTCACCTGGCTCCGCGACAAGATCGTCGAGTACGACGACCCGCTGCTCTCCGCCGGCCACATCAGCCGCGACGAGGGCACCATCTTCGACGCCTTCGACAAGATCATCCCGTCGGTGCCGGCCGGCGCGGACGGCGTGCTCTACATGCCCTGGCTCTACGGCGAACGCGCACCGGTCGACGACCCGCACCTGCGCGCCGGATTCCTGAACATCTCCCTGGAGACGACCCGGTCGGACCTGCTGCGGGCGGTGTTCGAGGGTGTCGCGCTGAACACCCGCTGGATGGCGAAGGCGGTGGACCGCTTCCTCGGCGCACCGGTGACGTCACTGGTGATCACCGGCGGGGCCGCGCGGTCCAACTCGTGGTGCCAGATCTTCGCGGACGTGCTCGGCATCGAGATCCGGCGGGACGCGGATCCGGTGGTGGTGAATGCTCGCGGGGCGGGGTGGATCGGGGCGGTCGGCGCCGGGATGATCGACTTCGCGGACATCTCCGCCCTGGCGAGGAACAACCACGTGTTCGAGCCGGGCCCGGACCACGCGAAGTACAACGAGATCTACCCGGTCTACACGGATCTGCACAAGCAGCTGGCCCCGATCTACAAGCGGCTGAACCGGGCCTAGATCGGGAACGCCCACGGGGGCAGGCCGAGCTCGCGGCCCACGGCGGTCAGCGCGACCACGCCGTGGCCGCTGCTCGAGGTGTCCGGCCCCAGCGTCACCGAGATCGCCTCGGCCAGGGTAGATCTTTGCTGGTCAGGGCGTGGTGGCGGGCTGCGGGACGAGCGCCGCGGCGATTTCCAGGGCGGCTCGGCGGGGGTCGCCGTGCCAGCGGCTGGGGAACGCGTCCACCAGCCGCCACCCCGCGCGGTGCAGCGCGCCCTGCCGCTCCAGATGCGCGGCCGGGCCGTCCGGGTGGACCGCGCAGAACACTCCGACCGCGTCCGGCGCCGGCCCCGCGCACAGGTCGAGCACCCACGGCCCGACGGTGTACCCCGGCCGGACCGGCACCCCCAACCGGCCGAGTTCCGCGGCGAGGCTCGCCGCCCAGCCGGACGTCGCGGTCCCCGGCTGGGTGTCAGGGGTGTCTCCGGGGCCCGGAGACACCCCTGACGACCAGCCGGGGACCTCAACCGGACCGTCCTCGTGCGCGAGCGGGTGCCCCGCATACCCGAGATAGTCGCCGAGCAGGCCGTCCGGGCCGGTCAGGGAGCTGAGCATGATGAGCCGGCGGCGGGCCCGGGTGACCATCACGGTGAACAGCTGGGGGTCGGTGACGAAGCGGCGGCGGCTCGGGGAGTCCGCGTCGACCAGGCCGAGCGACACCACCACCGCGTCCGCCTCGCTGCCCTGGAACGCGTGCACCGTGCCGACCCGCAGCCGCAGCTCCTCGATCCGCTCCGCCGGGACCGCCGCGACCAGGGCCGCCTCCAGGGCCTCGGCCTGCGCGCGGAACGGGCTGATCACGCCGATCCCCCGGTACCCGGCCGCGGCCAGCTCCTCGACCGCCCGCAACGCCGCCGCCACCTCGGCCTCGTTGACCCCCTTGAGCAGCGCGGGTGCGGGCACGTGAACCACGTCGATGGCGTCGGTGGCGTCGGCGAGCGGGGTGCGGGTCATCACCGAGACCTTGCCGGCGTAGAACCGCCGCGCCGGGAAGTCGATCAGGTGCGGGACGCTGCGGTGATGCTCGGCCAGCCAGGTCACCGGGGCGGCCGCGGCGGCCAGGTCGTAGGTGCTGACCCGCCGGACGTCGAGCCGTTCGTCGGCGCCGTGCCGGTCCAGGACCTGGGTCACGTCGACGTCGCTGACGAACGACACGAACCGCAGCTGCCGCGGGTCGCCGACGATCAGCGCGCGCCGGGCCCGGGCCAGCACCGGAGCGGCCCGGATCTGGTCCACGTGCGAGGCCTCGTCGATCACCACGAGGTCGAACAGGCCGGGTTCCGGTGGCAGCAGGTCCTCGACGTCGGCGACCGTGCCGATCCACAGCGGCAGCGCGCGGACCAGGGGCGCGGCGTCCATCCGGGCGAGCAGTTCGCGGCGCCGGTTGCGGCCTGCCCGCAGTGCGGTGGCCAGGGCTCCGGCCGCGCGCCGGGCGTCACGGTCCCAGCGTTCCGCGCTGCCCGCGGCGTTCCGCACCGCGACACCGGCGGCCGTCCGCAGCTCACTCTCCGCGTCGTGCAGGGCCGACCAGCGGGCGGCCAGATCGGTGCCGCCGGTCGCGGCGAGGTGGGCGGCGGCACGCTGCGCGGTGGCCGCGGCGAGCGCTTCGGTCACATTCTTTTCCGGTACGTCCGGAGCCGCGCCCAGCACCCGATACGCCCGGCGCCGGGCGGCACGGGCACGCCGCCGCGCCCACCACCCGCCGAGCGCCGCAGCCGGCCCCGCGCGGTCCGCACCGTCCCCCGGCCCGCCGCCGGGACCCGCACCGGCGGCGGCCAGCAGGGTGCGGACCGCTGCCAGGTCGACGGAGTCGTCGAACGCGCCCGGGACCTCCACCGCCAACTCCGCGAGGAACGGCTGATACCCCGGGAGCGCCGCAGCCTGCCGCTCCCGCTCCAGGTCATCCGTGATCTCGGCGCTCTCCCTGCGTACCAGATCGGAAGCGGCCTGGACCGCAGCGTGACCGGAACGGATGACGCCTGCCTCGACCCCTTGATCCGCGCCCGCGGTGAGGTCGGCCTCGAGCCCGGCGCGGCCGCTCGCGTCGCCGAACAGCACCGGCGGCGGACCCGGATAGCGCGCCAGCAGCCCGGCGAGCACCTCGGCCGCGTGCGGCGACTGGGTCGCGACCAGCACCGAACCGCCCCGGGCGACCACCTCGAGCGCCGCCGCGACCACCGTGTGGCTCTTGCCGCTGCCCGGCGGCCCGGAGACCACCGTGACCGGTGCTGATCGGGCCCGGACCACCACCCGGGCCTGCGCGCCGGTCAGCGGCAGCGGCGAGAGCGCCGGCTCGGGATCCTCGGCGCCGGGAGCGGACGAGGAGCCGTAGACGGCGGTGAGCGCGGTCCCGGTCAGGTCCCGCCCGGCCCAGCTGCGCAGGCTGTCGGCGAGGCCGACGCCGAACACGTCCCGGACCACGAACAGCGCCGGCGCCGCGACCAGCGCCAGCCCGTCCGCCGGGATCCGCTGCTTCGCGCCGATCGTGGCGCCGGCGGTGAACCCGGTGGCGTCGGCGACCGACCGCAGCCAGGCGCCGCTGCCGATCGCCTCGAGCCAGCCGGGAGTGGCCAGGCCGGGCGCCGACTCGAACGCGGCGGCCAGGTCCCGGTCCTCGACCAGCGGGGTGACCTCGACGTCGCCGGCCGGGACGACCTTGTACCCCAGCAGCGACCGCTCCAGGTGCACCGGCTGGCTGAGCAGCGGCACCCGGACCTTGCGCGGTTTGCCCTCGACCTCCACCCGGCCGGCCAGGAAGCCCCACCCGCGGTGCAGGATCCGCTCCTCGCGGTGCAGGGCGTCCAGGGCGGCCAGGCGTTCGACGGCCGCCTGGCGCGGCGCCTTCTCCGCGGTCTCCAGCCAGACCAGCGGCTGCGCGCCCCGGGTCACGTCCATGGTGCGCTCGGCGGCGGCCGGAGCCAGCTCAGCGAGCACGGCGAGTACGGTCCGCGGCAGCATCGGATGCGAGGTTACCGGGCCGGACCACCCCGGCCGGGGTCAGCCGTGGCAGGCACGGCGCCGGGTCCAGCCGATCAGTCCCTCGACGAGCGCGCGCAGGCGACCGCGCCTTCGCAGCGCGGCAGTTCCGGGGATCACGGATTCGCGCCGTCCCGGGGCGAATGGCACCCACTTGTCACAGGTACCTGGTCGTACGTACAGTGGTCTCATGCCACCCACCTCGCACGAAAGTGGCGACATGCCGGGCAGTTCTGACACCAGCCACTCCGGCCCGGCACGGACCCGGGAAGCCGTCCGGGACTACGACGGCCTGTACAAGGCGTACTGGGCGGGACTGGCCGGCAATACGACGAGCCCGGTCATCGCATCCACCAGACCGTGGTGTGGCCGGTCGGCGGCGGCTACCCCGGATCCTTCCAACGGGACCGCCTGAGCCTGGAATACCACTCGGTGAACGTCCCGGAAGACCTCGACCCGGAGGCACTGCTGGCGAGTCCGCTCGCGCCACTCGTGCTGTGGTCGAGCCGCCGGCCGACCGATTTCGCCGACCGGATCGCCGGGCGGATCGGCAAGCTGTCGAGCCGCGAGCAACAGTTGGTTCTCGTCGACCTTTGTATGCTGGCCGAACAGGGTCTCGCAGCTCAGGTCGTGACGGCGTTGAGGAGCAGAGGAATGGGCAACGTTCTCGAAGGAACGGACATCGGCCGCGAGATCGCTCAGAAGAACCTGAAGCGAGGCCGCGAAGAAGGACTCCAGCAAGGGCGCGAACAAGGACTCGAACAGGGCCTGGTGCGCTCGATGCGGCTGATGCTGCAGAACCGGTTCGGCGACTTCGCCGGCCTTGACGAGCTGGCGAGCAAACTCGTAGCCGGCGACCACGACGCCAACGTTGCGAAGGTCGTCAGCGGCGCTCCCCTGGAAGAACTCCAGCAGCCCTGACCACGACGTCAGAGTCGATCACCGAGACATCGCGCGCCCGCCTAGTGAACCGTGGTGCGTTCCAGGCGCTGGGTGAGGACGCGTTCGGTCAGGGAGACCAGGACCAGCTTGACCGAGTCGCGGCGGCGGGCGTCGCACTCCACCAGGGGCAGTTCGAGGTCCAGGCCGAGCGCCTCGCGGATCTCGGTGTGCTCGAAGCGGCGCGCCCCGTCGAACGTGTTCACGCCGATGATGAACGGGATGCCGTGGTCCTCGAAGTAGTCGATGGCCGGGAAGCAGTCCTCGATCCGCCGCGTGTCGACCAGGACGATCGCGCCGAGCGCCCCGTCGACCAGGTCGTCCCAGAGGAACGCGAACCGGTCCTGGCCGGGCGTGCCGAACAGGTAGAGCAGCAGCGCGTCGTCGAGGGTGATCCGGCCGAAGTCGAGCGCGACGGTGGTCGTGGTCTTGCCGGAGACCCCGGACGTGTCGTCGATGCCGATCGACTTCTCAGTCATCTCGGCCTCGGTGACCAGCGGTTCGATCTCGGAGACCGCACCGACGAACGTGGTCTTGCCGACCCCGAACCCGCCGCTGATCACGATCTTGACGGCGACCGGCGCCGGCGCCGTGAGTGTTTCAGAGCGCCCGAACACGATCCCGGATCCTTTCGATCAGTGCGAAGGACAATTCGGCAGGCGCGTCCTCGACGAGGACGTACCCCTCGGTGACCAGGTCACCGACGATCACCCGGACCACGCCCAGCGGCACGGTCAGCGCCGACGCCAGGTCAGCGATCGACTTCGGCGTCTGGCACAGCTCGACGATCCGGCGCGATTCGAACCGCAGCGGCGCGGAGAGCGCGGCCCGGGACGCGTGCAGCTGGGTCTCGATCCGCAGGCCGTCGCGCATCGGCTCGGTCCGCCCATTGGTGATCATGAAGGGGCGGACGATCGGATCCGGTTCGTTCATCGCGGCAGGCTCTGCCGGGACTCGGCGATCAGCGCGGGGGTCAGCAGGTCACCGAACCGCTCGGCGAGCTTGGCGATCTCGTAGCCGACCAGGCCCGGGTCGCTGTCGCCGCCGGCCATCACGCCCAGGCAGCTGCCGCCCGGGATCACCGAGATGATCAGGAAGCCCCGGCGCATCTCGATCATGATGAGTTTGAGGCCGTCGAACTCGTACCGGCGCGCCGCGGTGCGGGCCAGGCTGGCCATGCTGGACACGATCGCGGCGAGCTGGTCCGCCTCGGCCCGGCTCAGCCCGTCCGACCCGGCGATCAGCAGCCCGTCCGAGGAGACCGCCACGGCGTCGCGGACTCCGTCGGTCTGGTGGACGAAGTTGCCCAGCATCCAGTTGAACTGGTGCCGGTCGGCGGGCGCTTCCACGCTCATCGGTTCTCCTCGGAAGATGCTGCGAAGGGTGCGTCGGCGCCGCGCTGGACGCCCTTGCGGAAGGCGGTCAGGCGGTCCCGCACCGCGTCGGGCGAGTCGGCGACCTCGACGGTCGGCTCGTTGCGGCCGCCCCGATCGATCCGCACGGTCTGCTCGAGACGGCCGTCCCGCGAGGTGGTCGCGGCGCCAGGTTCGGGTCGGCGAGCCCGGGGGATGCGTTTGCGCAACCCGTTCGTCGTACGGTCGGCCTCGGACGGTCCGGAGCCGAATTCGGCCTCCAGCCGTACCGCGGACCCGTTGAGTGCCGGAACCGGGACCGGCGGACGTTCGGTGACCACCACGTAGTCGACCTCGAGCGCCCGCGGCCGGATGCGGATCGGATCGCCGGTGCGCGGCTGCTCGAACCGCGCGTCCGGCACGGGCCGTCCGGGGGCCGGGCCGAGCGAGGCCGGTGCGGGCGGTGCCGGGTCGAGCGGGGCGGGCTCGGCCATCAACCCGGCCGGCAGGCTGATCCGGGCGGTCACCCCGGTCACCGGTGACGGGGTGAGCCGCACCTGGACGTCCATCTCGGCGGCGAGCCGGCCGACCACGTAGTGGCCCAGGAACCGGGACGGGCCGGTCATGAAGTCGCCGTCGCCGCACAGCCGCCGGTTGGCCCGGGCCAGGTCCTCGTCGTTCATCCCGACGCCCTGGTCGCAGACCGCGATCAGGTAGCCGTCGCCCATCCGCCGTCCGTGGATCTCGACCTCGACGTCCGGCGGGGAGAAGGTCAGTCCGTTCTCGATCAGCTCGGCGAGCATGTGGGCCAGCCCGCTGGCGATCCCGCCGTGCACCTGCGCCTCGTCCAGCCGGCGCAGCACCACCCGGCGGTACTCCTCCACCTCGGACACCGCGGCCCGGATCACGTCGGTCAGCGGCAGCGGGCCGGGCCACTGGCGCGGGCTGGCCGCGCCGACCAGGACCAGCAGGCTCTCCGCGTTGCGGCGCATCCGGGTGGCCAGGTGGTCGAGCTCGAACAGGTTCGCCAGGCCGTTCGGGTTGGACTCCTCGCGCTCCAGCCGGGAGATGAAGCCGAGCTGGCGGCGCAGCAGGTTCTGGTTGCGCCGGCCCAGGTCGGCCATCGACTCGGCGGCCGTGCGGCGCAACTGCGCCTGCTCGGTGGCGAGGGCGTACGCGGTGCTGCGCACCCGGTCGAAGGCGTCGGCCACCCGGCGCACCTCGGCGCTCGCCGCGCGGGACACCGGCAGCGGCTCGGGCGGCCCGGTGTCCTCGCCGGCCGCGGCCCGGCGGACCGCCTCGGGCAGCCGTTCGCCGGCCAGCCGGTCGGCCTCGCCGGCCAGCCCGGCCAGCGGTTCGGCCAGCGACCGGCTCGCCGCGATCGCCAGGTAGGCCGAACCGGCCAGGCAGAGCAGGACCACCGCGGACAGCAGCTCCAGCCGCAGCGTGGCCCGGTCCTGCAGGTGCTGTGCCCGGACCAGGGTGGACTCGCCGATCCGCTGGCCCAGCGCGGTCATGTCGTCGAGCGTGGTGGCCACCGCGGTCCACCAGGATCCGCTGTCGGCCAGCAGGCTCTGCCGGTCGCCGGCGCTCAGCGCGGCCCGTTCCACGGCGCGGGCCTGCTGGGCGGCGCCGGAGGCCACCACCGTCGCCATCGCCGCGCGCCCGGCGTCGTCGGCGAACTCGTCGAACTCGCCGAGCGACAGGTCCCGGGACGCGACGATGTTCAGCAGCTCGGAGAACTCACCGGTCTGGAAGCCGCCGGCGCTGATCACGCCGTCCAGGAAGACCCACTCCTGCGCGGTCGCCTCCTTGACCTCGGTCAGCATCTCCAGCGACTCGGCGCCGCGGCGCAGCTCCAGGTCCTCGACGATCTCCAGGTGCCGGGTGTCGCCGGTGAGGTCCTCGATCAGTCCGGTGTAGAGGTCGAACGTCTCGTCGCGCTCGGCCCGGCCGGCGTCGGCGCTGGTGCGCACGCCGGCGAGCTGGTCGAGGGCGGCCAGCGACTCCGCGGTCTCCCCGGCGAACGCGTCGCCGGCCGCCAGCGCGGTGCGCGCCTCGGCCCGCTGGGCGTCGACCCGCTGGCGGGCCGGTGCGATCCGGGACCGGAAGCCGGTGTTGCCGCCGAGCACCGCGACGGTCAGGCCGCGCTCGTTCTGCAGCTCCTGGACCAGGCTCTGCAGGGCGAGGGTCACGGTGATCCGGCGTTCGGTCGCGGACGCGTTGCGGTACCGGGTGATCTCGCCGGTGTAGATCACCGAGAGCATCACCACCATCGCCGCGAGGGGCAGAGCCAGCATCCGTACGACACGGCTGCGAATCGTGTGGTCGCGCCGGGTCCTGCGCCACATACCGGGTTCTCCTTGCCGTGGGTGGTCGGCTGCCGCCGTTCCGTAGCCGTCGCCCAGAATTGGCGTCGGTCAACTCCCGGTCAACACCCTGATCGAGGGACACGGATGTCAGATGGCCGCTGGGCTCGGACGCTGTGATGTGCAAATTGCACGATCGGCCCCGAACGGGGGAGGCGTGAAGTTGGAGATCTATTCACGTTGATGTCGCCGGGGCTTCTGAGTTACCGATCAGTAGCACTGGCCGGTAACCCGGAGATGCATCGGGAGCTGGGCGGTTGCCGCTGATTCGCCCTTACCACCTGTAGTCTCCTGGCGAATGTTTTTGCCGAGGTAAGGGCTCGATCGGGTGTTCAAACGAATCGCCATCGTCAACCGTGGTGAGGCCGCGATGCGGCTCATCCATGCCGTCCGGGAGCTCGCCGCGGAGACCGGCGTGCCCGTCGAGACCGTCGCGCTGTTCACCGACGTCGACCGGACCGCCACCTTCGTCCGCGAGGCAGACATCGCGTACGACCTGGGGCCGGCCGCGTCGCGGCCGTATCTGGACCTGAAACTGCTGGAGCACGCGCTGGTCGAGACCGGGGCCGACGCGGCCTGGGTCGGCTGGGGCTTCGTCGCCGAGGACCCGGCGTTCGCGGAGCTGTGCGACCGCATCGGGATCACGTTCATCGGGCCCAGCGCGGACGCCATGCGCCAGCTCGGTGACAAGATCGGCTCGAAGCTGATCGCCGAGGAGGTCGGTGTCCCGGTCGCGGCCTGGAGCCGCGGCCCGGTCGAGACCCTGGAGGCCGCGCTCGCCGCGGCCGAGCGGATCGGCTACCCGCTGATGCTGAAGGCGACCGCCGGTGGCGGTGGCCGCGGCATCCGCAAGGTCGGTTCGGCCGAGGAGCTGACCGACGCCTACGAGCGGACCAGCCAGGAAGCGGCCCGCGCGTTCGGCTCCGGCGTCGTGTTCCTGGAGCGCCTGGTCACCGGCGCCCGGCACGTCGAGGTCCAGGTGATCGCGGACGGCCAGGGCACCGCCTGGGCGATCGGCGTGCGGGACTGCTCGGTGCAGCGGCGCAACCAGAAGGTGATCGAGGAGTCGGCCTCACCGGTGATGTCGCCGGAGCGGGCCGCCGAGCTCAAGGCGTCCGCCGAACGGCTCGCGATCAAGGTCGGGTACCGCGGTGCGGCGACCGTCGAGTTCCTCTACCACCCCGGCGAGGACCTCCTCGCGTTCCTCGAGGTCAACACGCGGCTGCAGGTCGAGCACCCGATCACCGAGTACGTGACCGGCATCGACCTGGTCAAGGCGCAGCTGCACGTCGCCGCCGGCCACCGCCTGGAGGGCGAGCGGCCGGTCGAGCGCGGGCACGCCATCGAGGCGCGGCTCAACGCCGAGGACCCGGACCGCGACTTCGCACCCTCCCCCGGCAAGATCGTCCGGCTCACCTTCCCGGCCGGCCCGGGCATCCGCGTCGACACCGGCGTCAGCGAGGGCGACACCATCCCGGGTGACTTCGACTCGATGATCGCCAAGGTGATCGCGTACGGGAAGGACCGGGACGAGGCGCTCGGCCGGCTGCGCCGGGCGATGGCCGAGACCACCGTCGTGATCCAGGGCGGAGCCACCAACAAGAGCTTCGTGCTGGACCTGCTGGACCAGCCCGAGGTGATCGACGGCAGCGCCGACACCGGCTGGATCGACCGGGTGCGCGGCGAGGGCCGGCTGGTCTCCGACCGGCACTCCGGGATCGCCCTGGCCGCGGCCGCCATCGAGGCGTACGAGGACGAGGAGCGGGTCGAGGAGCAGCGCCTGCTCTCCACGGCGTTCGGCGGCCGGCCGCAGGTGCGCCACGAGAGCGGGGCGCCGCTCGACCTGAAGCTGCGCGGCTCGTCGTACCGGGTGCGGGTCGCCCGGGTCGGCGCGCACCGCTTCCGGGTCGGCATCGAGGCCGGTGACGAGGTCCGCCTGGCCGACGTGACGCTGGAACGCTTCGACGAGCACAGCGGCCGGATCACGGTCAACGGCGCGCGGCACAAGCTGCTCACCGGCTCGCACGGCGCGATCACCCTGGTCGAGGTCGACGGGGTCACCCACCGGGTCAGCCGGGACGAGGGCGGCGTGCTGCGCTCGCCGATGCCCGCGCTGGTGGTGGCCACCCCGATCGAGGCCGGCGCCGAGGTCGAGGCCGGCGCGCCGGTCCTGGTCCTCGAGGCCATGAAGATGGAGGCGGTGCTGCGCGCGCCGTTCCGGGCCCGGGTCAAGGAGGTGCTGGTCGCGGTCGGTGGCAAGGTCGACGCCGGTGCCGCGCTGCTGCGCCTGGAACCGATCGCCGGCGACGAGGCCGAACCGGCCGCCGCCGACACCGGGATCGACGTCGACCTGCCCGCCGCACCGGCGACCCTGCCGGCCCGGCAGCGCGCCGCCCGCGGCAACGAGGACCTGCGCAGCCTGCTGCTCGGTTTCGACGTCGACCCGCACGATGAGCGCCGGGTGCTCGACGACTACCTGGCCGCCCGCCGCGCCGCCACCGAGGAGGGGCACCGGCCGCTGGACCGGGAGATCGCCCTGATCGAGCTGTTCGCCGACCTGGCCGAGCTGAGCCGCAACCGGCCGGCCGGCGAGGAGCCCGGCGACACCCACGTGCACAGCGCGCGGGAGTTCTTCCACTCGTACCTGCAGAGCCTGGACGTGGAGCGGGCCGCGCTGCCGGCCTCGTTCCAGACCAAGCTGTCCAAGGCACTGGGTCACTACGGCGTCACCGAGCTGGAGCGCACGCCCGACCTCGAGGCCGCGGTGTTCCGGATCTTCCTGGCCCAGCAGCGGTCCACCGCCGACGCCGCGGTGATCGCCACGCTGCTGCGGTCCTGGCTGCAGGAGCCGCCGCCGGACGCGACCCTGCACGAGCCGGCCGGCCTCGCCCTGGAACGGCTGGTCGCCGCGACCCAGGTGCGCTTCCCCGCGGTCGCCGACCTGGCCCGCGGCGTGGTGTTCACCTGGTTCGGCCAGCCGCTGCTGCGCCGCAACCGGGCCCGGGTGTACGCGGAGATCCGCAAGCACCTGCGCCACCTGGACGAGTTCCCGCAGGCCCCCGACCGGGCCGACCGGATCGCCGAGATGGTCCGCAGCACCGAGCCGCTGGTCCGGCTGCTCGGTCAGCGCCTGGTCCGCCACAACCTGGACAACTCGGTCCTGCTCGAGGTGCTGACCCGCCGCTACTACGGCAACAAGGGCCTGAGCGGGGTGCACACGGTCACCTCCGAGGGCTTCTCGTTCACCGTCGCCGAGCGGGACGGCTCGCTGGTGGTCTCGGCCGCGGAGAGCTTCGAGAAGCTGTCCGGCACCCTGGCCGGCCTGGCCGCGCTCGCCACCCACGACGGCGCGGTCGACGCCGACATCTACCTCGCCTGGGAGGGCCAGCCGGCCGACCCGGAGGAGATGGCCACCGCGCTGCACGAGGTGATCGGCCGGCACCCGATGCCCGGCCAGATCCGCCGCCTCACCGCGACGGTCGCCGGGCGCAGCGGCGCGGTCATGCACCACCACTTCACGTTCCGGCCGTCCACCACCGGGATGGAGGAGGAGCGGCTGATCCGGGGGCTGCACCCGTACATCGCGCAGCGGATGCAGCTCGAACGGCTCCGCAAGTTCGACCTGACCCGGCTGCCGTCCGCGGACGAGGAGATCTACCTCTTCCAGTGCGTGGCGCGGGAGAACCCGGGCGACGACCGGCTCGTGGCGTTCGCCCAGATCCGGGACCTCACCGAGCTGCGCGAGCAGGACGGCCGGCTGGTCGCGCTGCCGACCACCGAGGACACCATCGCGACCTGCTTGGACGGGATCCGGCGGGCGCAGTCGCGGCGCTCCTCGGACAAGCGGTTCAACACCAACCGCATCGTCATCTACGTCTGGCCTGAGCTGGGCCTGACGTACAACGAGATGGAGATGATCGCCCGCCGGGTGTCGCCGACCACGGCCGGCGCCGGGCTCGAGGAGATCCTGTTCATCGCGCGGCGGCGCCACGAGGCCACCGGCGAGCTGGTCAAGGTGAACGTGCGGATCACGTTCAGTGCGACCGGCGGCACCGAGCTGATCATCGGTGAGCCGAACGAGGAGCCGGTCGAGCCGCTGGACGGCTACCGGCAGAAGGTGCTCCGGGCGAGCAGCCGGAACACCGTTTATCCGTACGAGCTGACCGAGTTCCTGGGCGCCTTCGACGAGTACGACCTCGACGAGCAGCACGTGCTGACACCTGTCGACCGGCCGAAGGGCAAGAACTCCGCGGCCCTGGTCGCCGGCGTGATCCGCACGGTCACCGCGCGGCACCCCGAGGGGATCAGCCGGGTGCTGCTGCTCGGCGACCCGACCAAGTCGCTGGGCGCGCTGTCCGAGGCCGAGTGCCGCCGGGTCATCGCCGCCCTGGACCTGGCCACGTCGCTGGGTGTGCCGCTGGAGTGGTACGCGCTGTCGTCCGGCGCCCGGATCTCGATGACCTCGGGCACCGAGAACATGGACTGGGTGGCCGCCGCGCTGAAGCGGATCGTCGAGTTCACCCAGGCCGGCGGCGAGATCAACATCGTGGTCGCGGGCATCAACGTGGGCGCCCAGCCGTACTGGAACGCCGAAGCGACGATGCTCATGCATACCAAGGGTGTCCTGATCATGACGCCGGACTCGGCGATGGTGCTGACCGGCAAGCAGTCGCTGGACTTCTCCGGCGGCGTGTCGGCCGAGGACAACTTCGGCATCGGCGGCTACGACCGGGTGATGGGCGGAAACGGACAGGCGCAGTACTGGGCGCCGAACCTGATGGCCGCCCGGGACGTGCTCATGGCGCACTACGAGCACACTTACGTGGTGCCGGGTGAGGCCGGCCCGCGGCCCGCGGTCACCGCCGACCCGATCGACCGGGACGTCTCCGACTTCCCGCACACCGTCGACGGCAGCGATTTCAGCACGGTCGGGCAGATCTTCTCGGCCACGCACAACCCCGACCGCAAGAAGCCCTTCGACATCCGTACGGTCATGCGCGCCCTCACCGACCAGGACCACGCCGTCCTGGAGCGCTGGGCCGGGATGGCCGACGCGGAGACCGCCGTCGTGCAGGACGCCCACCTGGGCGGCATGCCGGTGTGCCTGCTCGGCATCGAGTCCCGCTCGGTGCCGCGCCGGGGCTTCCCGCCCACCGACGGCCCGGACACCTACACCGCGGGCACGCTGTTCCCGCGCTCGTCGAAGAAGGCGGCCCGGGCGATCAACGCGGCCAGCGGCAACCGCCCGCTGGTCGTGCTGGCCAACCTGTCCGGCTTCGACGGCTCCCCGGAGTCGATGCGCAAGCTGCAGCTGGAGTACGGCGCCGAGATCGGCCGGGCCATCGTCAACTTCGACGGCCCGATCGTCTTCTGCGTGATCTCCCGCTACCACGGCGGCGCGTTCGTGGTCTTCTCCAAGGCGCTCAACCCGAACATGACCGTGCTGGCCCTGGAGGGCTCGTTCGCGTCGGTGCTCGGCGGGGCGCCGGCCGCGGCCGTGGTCTTCACCGGTGACGTCAACCGGCGGACCGCGGCGGACCTGCGGGTCCGCGAGCTGGAGGCCCGGGTGGCCGCGGCGACCGGCGCGGACCGCAGCTCGCTCGCCGCCGAACTGGACGAGCTGCGCACGTCGGTGCGGGCCGAGAAACTCGGTGAGGTGGCGACCGAGTTCGACAAGGTGCACAGCATCCAGCGCGCCGTCGAGGTCGGTTCGGTCGACGCGGTGATCAAGGCCGCCGAGCTGCGGCCGCGGATCATCGCGGCGATCACGGCGCGCCGCGGCTGACAGGTGATTTTCAGGGGATCCCGTCCGGTGGGCGGGATCCCCTAAAAATGTCGGTGCCCACTGGCACAATCCGCCTCACGTTTCGGCGAGAGGGTGGGTCATGGGCTGGGTGTCGGCAGGTGCCGGGTATGAAGTGAGCGTCGACCAGGGCAAGGTGGTCGCGCGCACGGCACAGGGCAAGCGGCTGAAAAGCCTGCCCAAGGCACTCAAGGACCACGAGGCGGTGCTCGGCCTCCGGCAGCTCGTCGAGTGGCTGACCCGGCACGAGACGACGTGCCGGACCGAGGTCGAGCGGTGGATGATCCGCTCGTTGCCGGTGCCGGTCGCGGTCATCGCCCAGGTCTGGGCCGACGAGTCGTGGCGGGCCGTGCTGCGCGACCTGGTGGTCGTGCCGGTCGGCGCCGACGGCGCGTGGGATGTCGCCGGCGCCGGGCTGCTGCGCGACGCCGAGGAGGCCAAGGGCCTCGGCGTCGTCGACCTCGACGGCGAGTCCACCCGGATCACCGCGGAGCGGGTCGCGATCCCGCACCCGGTCCGGCTCCCCGACCTCGACGACCTCCGCGAGTTCGCCTCCGACCTCGGCGTCGAGCAGGGCACCCTGCAGCTGTTCCGCGAGGTCTGGCACCGGCCGGCCGAGCCGGCCGAGCAGCGGCGCGAGCTGGCCCGCTACTCCGGCGCGAAGTTCAAGGAGCTGCGCCACGTGCAGTCCCGGGCCTCCGCCGCGGGATATCGCGTGCAGGGCGGCACCGCGGTCTGCCGGATCTGGGAGGACGGCCGGACCGTTGTCGCCTCGGTGTGGATCGGCGAGGGCGACCCGGGGTATGAGACCGAGACCTCCGACCTGTCCTTCGCCGACGCGGCCGGGCAGCGACTGGAGCCCGCCGACGTGCCGCCGGTGGCCTGGTCCGAGGGCCTGCGGATGGCCGCCACCCTGCACGCCGGCCGGGTCGTCGACGAGGAGCAGTCCGAGCGATGAGCACGACACTGCTCGAGGCCGGCGCGATCCTGCCCGGCCGGTCCACTGACGCCACCCTCGACACGATGACCGCCCGCGCCTATCGGCACCCGGCGCTGGACGGCCGCACCGTGGTCCGGCTGACCGGCGCGACCGTCGGCCCGGCCGAGGACCTGAGCATGGAGTTCCTCGGCTTCCAGGCGGCCGGGGTCACCGAGGTCGGGCACGGCCGGCGGCACGCGCTGGGCTTCCCGGCCTGGGCGCTGGTGCACGACCCGGCCAACGGGCGGCACGCGCTCGCCATGGTCAAGGACATGGAGAAGCTGGCCCGGACCGCGCGCAACAAACCCGGCAACGCCCGCGACGGCTATCTCGCCCTGGCCCAGCGGCTCGGCGACGCCGCACCGCAGTTCCTGCCGACGTTCTGGGAGCAGGCCGGGCGCGCGTTCCTGGCCGTCGACAACCAGCGGATGGCCGGGACCTGCTTCACCGACGCCCGCCGCGCCGAGCAGGTGCACGGGCTGACCGTCGACGAGGACCGGCTCCGCGACGTGCACCTGGAGTTCGCGTTCGGCGGGGCGCTGACCGCGGCCATGCTCACGGCGTATTCGCGCGAGGTGGTCACCCGGCGGACCCCGGCCGAGGCGTACCAGCTGGTCCGGTCCCTGGCACTGCAGCGGGTCGCGGGCGGGCTGGCGCCGCACGCGTCGATGGCGGCCGACCTGGCCCGGCTGGCGAAGGCCGCCGGGCTGGACGCCGAGGTGGAGGCCGACACGGTCGTGGCGCTGACCCTGACCTACCCGGCGACGGCCCGCGCCCACCCGGCGGTGTGGAAGGCGTACCGGAAGAACCTGGTCCGGCTCGGCAAGCGCGACGCCGCCGTCCGCGCCCGGCTGCTGGAGATCGTCCCGGACCCGCCGGGGTGGGACACCGACATCCGTGACCAGTGGCTGGAGCTGCTCGACGCCACCGGCGCGGCCGCCGACCTGACCTCCCCCGCCGTCTCCGGCGTCTCGGCCGCGCGCTGGCTGGCCCGGTTCCTGGCGATCCACCTGCATCATCGGGCCGGGCGCCGCCACGCCGGGCTGCTCGACCTGGCCGGCCGGATGACCCGGCGGCTGATCGCCGAGGGCGGGGTGACCGTCGCCACCGACCCGTGGCAGGCCGACGTGGACCTGGTCGACGTGCTGCGGGCCGGTGGCGTGCCCGTCCGGGTCGGCCCGGCCGACGCGCACGGGTTCCACATCCGGGCCTGGGCGGACGACGCCGGCGCGGGCCGCCGCGACCTGGCCGCGGTCGCCGCCGACCCGGAGCTACGGCCGCTGCTGCGCCGGGGCGTCCGCCGGCTGCTCGCCTCGTTCCGCGGCGACGACGGCCTCGCCGATCCGCCGCTGCCGGCCCCGATGCTGACCGAGCGGTTCAGCCCGGCCGGCGTCCGGGAGGTGCTGGTCGAGCTGATCGGCGACCTCGCCGGGCGGGCCGGCGCCGGCGGCGTGGCCGGGCTCGAGGCCAACCTGATCACGCTCGGCCCGCTCTGGTCGGCGGCCGGCGTCGCGCTCGCCCCTGATGCGTTCGGTCGGCTGCCGGCCGTCGACGTGGCGGCGGTGCTCGGCCGCACGCTGCGCGCCGGGTCGCCCGCGGAGCTGACCTGGCCGGCGTACGAGCGGGCCGCGGCCCGGCTGGAGCGCCTCGAGCAGGGCGTGTCCTGGCCCGACCTGGTGCTGCACGACCAGCGGACGGCCCAGGTGATCAGCCCGGACGGCCGGGTCACCGAGCACGTGTTCCGGATCCCGTCGGCCGGGCACCGGCACGCGCCCGGCCGCTGGTCGCGCACCTCCTGCCTGGCCGCCGACGGCGAGCTGCTGGTGTGCTGGAGCACCGACGACGGCCAGGCCGGGTACTGGTCGTCGCACCCCGACGAGGTGATCGAGGGCGAGTGGCAGCTCCAGTACGGCCTGCCGCTGCCGCTGCCGGGCGGCGGGCTGACCACCGGACAGCAACCGGTGCACGCCGGGGACGCCCGGATCGCGATAAACTCCGGCTACGCGGTGGCCTCGGACGGCACCACGTACTGGCGTCGTGAGCAGCAGTCCGGGGCCCGGGGCTGGCAGTGGCGGGAGTTCGACCCGCGGACCGGCCAGGCCGGGCGGATCAGCCGGCCGGCGTTCTTCGCCGCGGCCGGCGACGAGCTGATGGTTTACGAGAGCTCGCTGCGGCCGCTGCTGGCCGCGTTCGACGGCACACCGCTGGGCCGGCGGGACGGGCTGGCCGGCTGGCGGCTGACCCGGACCTCCGAGGGGGTCCTCACCGGCACCGGCATCGACGGCCGCCAGGTGACCCTGCTCGGGCAGCACTCCGGCGACTGGCCGATCGGCGCGGTGTCCCTGCCCGGCACGGCCGCGCCGCTGCCGATCACTTCCGGACACCACGGTGTCCGGCTCTGGACCGCCGACGGCGAGCACCTGCTGGCCACCGAGTCCCTGCCCAGCGCCACCCTGCCGCCGCTGGACTGGTGGCACGCGCTGCGGACCCGGGACGAGGCCGGCTCCGCCGCGCTGCGGGTCGTCGACGACGCCACCGCGGCCGCCCTGCTCACCGTCGCCGACACGGTGACCGGCCCGGCCGAGCTGCACGCGGCGGCGACCGCGAACCTCGCGGCCCACCTGCCCGCGATCACCGACGCCACGCTGCGCGACCGGATCGCCGGGGTGGTCACCCTCGCGGTCCGGCTGCGCCGCCGGCTCGCCGAGGTCACCGCGCTGCTCGGCCGGCAGCCGGAGCGGGCGTCGCGGGTGCCGCTGGTCGCCGACGACGCGCTGCGCGCCGCCTGGGCCGGGCTGTGCGACTCCGGGAACGACTACCGGTCCACGGCCCCCGACCACCAGTTCCTGGAGCAGGTGGCCGGAGCCGGCGCCCTGCTCGCCGGCGCGCCGGACCCCGCCGTCCCGCTGCCGACCGCGCCCGCGGAGTGGGTGCCGCTGCTGGCCGGCCTCGGCGCCCTGGCGCTGCGGGCCGCCTCACCGGCCACCGGCGACGACGACCGGGCCGCGCTGAGCGCCCTGCTCGGCACGATCGCCGGCACACCCCTGGACGGCAGCGGCCCGCCGATCCGCCTGCTGGAGGTGGTCCAGGAGGCCCGGCTCGACGGCACCGTCGACGTGTACCGCGACGGTGGGCGGACCCTCGTCCTCTTCGCCCCGAACGGTTTCCACCGTCTGCAGATACCCAACCGCTGGAATCACCGGGCGATCCAGGCGGCGCCGGACGGGGTGTTCGCGCTGCCGTCCGGGCCGGCCCTGTTCGACCGCGCGTCGGCCCGGCCCAGCGGCCGGCTCGCCGGTGACCGCCTGCGCACGTTCCTGACCCTGCTCGCCGAGCGCGGGCCGGCGCCGTGGCGGCCGGAAGCGGCCGACGCCCTGGCCGAGGCGACCGGGATGGGCCGGGCCGAGGCGGTGCTCCTGCTCGCCGGGCTGCCCGACATCGCCACGTGGCGGGCGACGTATCTGACCACGCAGCAGCGCGCCGCGATCGGCGTCGCCCAGCCGCCCGCCCGGATCGCCCGGACCACGCTGCAGAAGCTGAGCATGACCGAGCGGGTGGCGCTGCTCGACGCGGCGATGCCCGCCGACCCGGTGGACCTCTGGGAACGCGGACCGGACGTGGCCTCGATCGCGGCGGCGTGGATCGCGCTGCGCGGCCGCCGGGTGGCCGTGCCGGAGCAGCTCGTCGGCGAGGTGGCCCGGCTGGTCAACGCGTCGCGGGCGTCCACCGTGCTGCAGGCGATCGCCGGGCCCGGCCCCGACGACTGGCTGAACACCGACGGCCGGTGCGTCCCGCGCGGCAACCACTGGATCGTCACGGAGGCCGAGCGGGGTGTGCCGTTCACCGAGGAGCACCTGCACCTGACGGCCATCGTCCTGCCCTGGCTGGCGTATTCGCTGAGCTGGGACGATCCGCTGCGGGGCACGCTGCCCGAGGCGCTGCGCCTGATCCGGGAACGACTGCGCAACCCGCATCTGCTGGTCGGGTCCATGATGCACCGGGCGAGCACCCGGCCCGACGCCGGACCGGCCGTCGTCGACGGCGTCACCTACAACACCCACGTGGTCCTGCACCTCGTCCCGGCGCACCTGACCGGCCCGGACGACCCGGCGATCGGGTTCGTCGACGACGCCACCGCGACCGCGCTGCGGATCCTGCTGTCCCCGGAGATCGACGAGGCGCTGAGCACCCCGGACGGCGCCACCGGGGATCCGCACGACCCTCGGGTCAGCGTGCCCGGCCTGGTCGCACAGGTGCAGGCGCGGCACGGGCTGGACGCCGACGCCGCCACGTACTACCTCCAGCTGCTCGCGTTGCCGGACCCGGCGGACAAGGCCGTACAGAAATGGAACGGCTGGAAACCCGCGGCCCTGCGCACGGTGCAGGCGGCCCTGATCGACAGCGGTCTGGTGGTGACCGCGAAACGGGAACGCGCCGGGCGGCCGGTGTTCCTGCCCGGCGGATGGCACCCGGACACGTCGCCGCGGCTCCCGGTGGAGACCTGGAAACTCCCGATGTACACGCAGATGTGGCAGGCCCGGCTGGTGATCCGGTCGCTGCCCGGGCTGTTCGGCACGGCCTGGGCCCGGGTCACCGACGGTGACCTGCCCCGCTACCACGACCTGGAGGAGACCCGGTGAGCGAGGCACTGCTGGCGGCCGGAGCGATCCTGGCCGGACCGGCCCCGGAGCCCGGGCCGGACACGATGACCGCGCGGGCCTATCGGCACCCGGCGCTCGACGGCCGCACGGTGGTCCGGCTGGTCGGCGCGACCGTCGGCCCGGCCGAGGACCTGAGCATGGAGTTCCTCGGCTTCGCGGCGGCCGGTGTCACCGAGGTGGGCCACGGGCGGCGGCAGGCGCTGGGCTTCCCCGCGTGGGCGCTGGTGCACGACCCGGCCAACGGCCGGCACGCGCTCGCCCTGGTCAAGGACATGGAACGGCTGGCCAGGACGGCCCGCGGCAAGCCCGGCAACGCCCGCGACGGCTACGCGGCCCTGGCCCAGCGGCTCGGCGGCGCGGCACCGCAGTTCCTGCCGACGTTCTGGGAGCAGGCCGGTCGGGCGTTCCTCGAGGCCGGCAACCCGCGGATGGCCGGGACCTGCTTCACCGACGCGCGCCGCGCCGAGCAGGTGCACGGGCTGGTCGTCGACGAGGAACGGGTGCGCGACGTGCACCTGGAGTTCGCGTTCGGCGGGGCGCTGACCGCGGCCATGCTCACCGCCTACTCGCGCGAGGTGGTCGGGCGGCATCCGGCGGCGGAGGCGTACGAGCTGGTCAAGACGCTGAGCCTGCGGCGGATCGCGGGTGGGCTGGCGCCGCAGGCCGGCCTGGCGACCGATCTGAACCGGCTGGCGAAGGCCGCCGGGCTGGACGCCGAGGCGGAGGCCGACGCGGTGGCCGCGCTGCTGCCGACCTACCCGGCGGCGGCCCGGGCGCACCCGTCGGTGTGGAAGGCGTACCGGAAGAGCCTGGTCCGGCTCGGCAAGCGGGACGACGCGGTCCGCGCCCGGCTGCTGGCGATCGTGCCGGACCCGCCGGGGCACCGCACCGAGTTCACCGACGACTGGGTGGAGTTGCTCGACGCCACCGGGGCGAGCGCCGACCTGGCCTCCGGAGCGGGCGGCCCGGCCGGTCGCTGGCTGGAACGGTTCCTGCACGGCCGGCGCCGGGGCCGGCGCAGCGAACGGCTGCTGGCGCTGGTCGAGCGGCTCGCGCCGCGGCTGATCGCCGAGGGCGGCGTGCAGATCGCGCCCGGCCCGTGGAGCACCGACCTCGACGTCCTCGACCTCTGCCTGGCCCTCGGCGTGCCGGCCACGGTCGGCAACCAGCACACCGCCTCCCGCTTCGACCTGCTCTCCTGGGCCCGGGACACCGGACCGGGCCGGCGGGATCTGACCGCGATCGCCGCCGACCCGGCCCTGCGCCCGATGCTGGGCGGGAGTGCCCGGCGGCTGTTCGCCCGGCGCGGCGGGGAGAACTCGCTGACCGCGCCACCGCTGTCCGACGCGGCACTGCAGCAGATGTTCGACGCGGCCGGCGTGCGCGACGTGCTGGCCGACCTGCTCGCCGAGCTGGCCGGGCGGGCCGGCGCGGGCACCGTCACCGGGCTCGATCACACCCTGACCGAGCTGGGCGCGCTGTGGTCGGCGACCGGTATGGCGTTCGCCCCGGAGGCGTTCGGCGGCCTGCTCGCGGTCGACCTGCCGGCGGTGCTGGCCCGGTCGCTGCGGGCCGGATTGATCACCGAGCTGAGCTGGCCGGCGTACGAGCGGGCCACGGCGCGGCTGCGGACCGTGCGGGCCGGGACGTCGTGGCCCGAGCTGGTGCTGCACGACGAGCAGACCGCGCTGGTCCTCGCGCCGGACGGGACGACCACCGAGCACGTGTTCCGGCTCCCGGCCGGCGCCCCCGTGCACCACGCCGGCGTCAACTGCGCGCTGGTGGACGGCGAGCTGGTGGTGAGCTGGTATTCCAGCGAGGGCCACCACGCGCACTACTGGTCGTCACGGCCGGACGAGGTGCGGCCGGGGGCCTGGCGGATCGCGTCGCCGGGCTGGACGACGCTGGGCGAGCCGCTGCCGATCCCGGGCGGGGGCCTGACCGCCGGGTCGCGGCCGCTGCACGCCGGGGACGCGCGGGTGCCCGGGGACGCCTATCCGGTGGCCACCGACGGGCAGGCGTTCTGGCGGTGCGAGTGGCACCAGGCCGCCGAGCGGACCTGGGCGTGGAGGTGGCGGGAGTTCGACCCGCACACCGGCGAGGGTGGCCGGCTCAGCGTGCCGGCGTTCTTCACCGCCGCCGAGACCGACAGCGGAGCCGCGGGGGACAGCTGGCTGGTTGCGCATGCGTGCCGGTTGCGGCCGGTCCCGGTGGCGTTCGCGGGCTCCCCGCTCGGCGTCCGGGACGGGATGGCCGGCTGGCGGGTGACCGCCACCGGCGCGGGCGTGCTGATCGGCACCGGCATCGACGGCCGCGAGGTCGTCATGCCGCGCCCCCGCCAGGAGCACCACGACCGCGGGGACCACGGCGAGACGCTTGTCGCCGCGGTGCTGCTGCCCGGCGCGACGGCGCCGCTGCCGGTCACCCGGCTCCGCGGCTATCCGGTGGGTGACCTGCGGATCTGGACCGCCGACGGCGAGCACCCGCTGACCGTCCAGCCGGACGTCACCCCGGCGCTGCCGCCGCTGGAGTGGTGGCACGCGATGCGGGCCCGCGACCAGGCCGGGTCGGCCGCGCTGCGCCGCCTCGACCCGGCGACCGCGGCCGCACTGCTCGCCGTGGACGCCACGGTGACCGGCACGAACGCGCTCGCCGCGGCGGCCACCGCGACCGTGCTGGCCCACCTGCCCGAGGTCACCGACACCACGCTGCGGCAGCGGATCGCCGAGGTGGTGGCCCGCACGGTGCTGCTGGGCCGGCGGATCGCCACCGTCCCGCAGCACCTGGGCGAGCAGCCGGTGGCCACCCGGCGACCGCCGGAGCTCACCGACCGCGCGCTGCGGCAGGCCTGGGACGGGCTGTGCGGTTCGGACAGCGCGTACTACTCCGGCTCGACCGCCGAGCAGAGCCAGATCGCGGAGCAGATCCAGCGGGTCGGCGCGCTGCTGGCCGCGCCGGGGGCAGCCGGACCGGAGGGGGTCCCGGCGCTCGGCGGGCAGTGGACGGCCCTGCTCACCGGGCTGGGCGCGGTCGCCCTGCGCGCGGCGTCCCCGGTGACCCCGGACGCCGACCGGGCCGCCCTGGCCGGTCTGCTCACCCTGATCGCCGGGACGCCGCTGGACGGCAGCGGTGTGCCGTTGCGGGTCATCGAGGTGGTCCAGGAGCGGATGGTCGCCGAGCCGGTCGAGGTGCACCGGGACGGCGAGCAGCTCACCGTGCTCTTCCCGCCCGGCCGCGGCTACGCCCTCCGCCAGGGCGCGCAGTGGCGGCGTCAGGCGCTGCAGGCCGCGCCGGACGGCGTGTTCACCCTGCCGGACGGCCTGTTCCTGCGGGCCGACGCCCCGCCGGGCGGCCGGCTCGCCGGCGACCGCCTGCGCACGTTCCTGACGCTGCTCGCCGAGCGCGGGCCGGCGCCGTGGCGGCCGGAGGCGGCCGACGCCCTCGCCGCGGCGACCGGGATGGCCCGCGCCGAGGCGGCGATGCTGCTCGGCGGGCTGCCCGGGGTGGCCCGGTGGGAGGCGAACTTCCTCGGCGCCGAGCAGCGCGCCCTGCTCGGCGTCTCCGCGGCGCACGCCAAGGTGGCGCGGGCCGGCCTGAGCGACCTGAGCTTCACGGAACGGATCGCGCTCCTCGACGCGGCGATGCCTGCCGAACCGGGCGACCTCTGGGAGCTCGGGCCGGACGTGGCGGCGATCGCCGAGCGGTGGATCGCGCTGCGCGGACGGCGGGCGGTCGTGCCGGACGACCTCGTCGCCGAGCTGGGCAAGGTGATGGACGCGTCCCGGGCCGCGGGCACGCTCCAGGCGATCGCCGCGCCGGCCGCCGGCGACTGGCTGACCACCGACGGCCGCAGCACCCCGGCGAGCCACGGGAGCATCCGGACCGAGGCCGGCGAGGGGGAGCCGTTCGACGTGCCGCACCTGCTGGCCGCCGCGACCGCGCTGTTCTGGCTGGGCTATCACCTCACCTGGGACGACCCGATCCGGGCCGCGCTGCCGGAGGCGCTGCGCCTGGTCCGCGAGCGGCTGCGGAACCCGCACCTGCTGATCGGCGCGTGGAACCATCCGCCGGAGGACGAGCCGGATCCCGGCCTGCCGCTGGTCCCCGGCGAGAGCTGGGGCCGCTACGCGGTGCACCACCTGGCGACGGCGCGGCTCGACGGCCCGGACGACCCGGCGCTCGGTCTGATCGGCGCGTTCGTCGCGAGCCCGCTGCGGATGCTGCTGTCCGCGTGGATGGACGACGTGGTGAGCACCCCGGCCGGGGCCACCGGTGACCCGCACGACCCGCGGGTGAGCGTGCCCGGCCTGGTCGCGCAGGTGCGGGACCGGCACGGGCTGGACCTCGACGCCGCGGCGTACTACCTGCAACTGCTGGCGCTGCGGGACCCGGTGGACAAGGCCGTACAGAAATGGAACGGCTGGAAACCCGCGGTCCTGCGCAAGGCACAGGCGGCCTTGACCGACAGCGGTCTGGTGGTGGCCGCCAAGCGGGAGCGCGCCGGACGGCCGGTCTTCCTGCCCGGCGGCTGGCAGCCGGCCCGGGCGCCGGTCGCGCCGATGGAGACCTGGAAACAACCGCTGTACGAAGTGGACGGGACGGTGGCGATGGCGCCGCCGATGTCCGTGCCACGCCTGTTCGCCACGGCCTGGGGCCGGGTCACCGACGGTGACCTGCCCCGCTACCACGATCTGAAGGAGACCCGGTGAGCGAGGCGCTGCTGGCGGCGGGAGCGATCCTGACCGGTCCGGCCGGGGAGCCCGGGCTGGACACGGTGACCGCCCGGTCCTATCGGCACCCGGTGCTGCCCGGGCGGACCGTGGTCCGGCTGGTCGGCGCGACCCTCGGCCCGGCCGAGGACCTGACCATGGAGTTCCTCGGGTTCACGGCCGGCGACCCGGTCCCGGTCGGGCACGCGCGGGCGCAGGCGCTGGGCTTCCCGGCGTGGGCCCTCGTCCACGATCCGGCCAACGGGCGGCACGCCCTGGCGCTGGTGAAGGACATCGAGAAGCTGGCCCGGACGGCGCGCAGCAAACCGGGCCTCGCGGTGGACGGCTACCACGCGCTGGCCGACCGGCTCGGCGCGGCCGCGCCACAGTTCCTGCCGACGTTCTGGGAACAGGCCGGGCGGGCGTTCCTCGACGCCGGCAACCCGCGGATGGCCGGGACGTGTTTCACCGGGGCCCGCCGCGCCGAACAGGTGCACGGGCTGGTCATCGACGAGGACCGGGTGCGCGACGTGCACCTGGAGTTCGCGTTCGGCGGGGCGCTGACCGCGGCGATGCTGACCGCGTACGCCCGCGGGGTGACCGACCGGCGGTCCGCGGCCGAGGCGTACCACCTGGTGCGGTCGCTCGCGGTGCGGCGGGTCGCCGGTGGGCTGGCGCCGCACGCCTCGATGGCCGCCGACCTGGCCCGGCTGGCGAAGGCCGCCGGGCTGGACGCCGAGGCGGAGGCCGACGCGGTGGCCGGGCAGCTGCTGGTGTTCCCGGCGACGGTCCGGGCGCACCCGTCGGTGTGGAAGGCGTACCGGAAGAGCCTGGTCCGGCTCGGCAAGCGGGACGCCGCGGTCCGCGACCGGCTGCGGCAGCTCGTCCCGGAGCCGCCCGGCTACGACACCGACATGACCGACCAGTGGCTGGAACTGCTCGACGCGGCCGGCGCGACCGGCGAGCTGATCCCGCCGGAGTCACCGGACGGCACGGCGAGCCGCTGGCTGGAACGGTTCCTGGCCGGCCGGGAGGCGGGGCGGATCACCGGCCGCAGCGCCCGGCTGATCGCGCTGGTCGAGCGGATGCTGCCGCGGCTGGTCGCCGAGGGTGGCCTGACGATCGCGTCCCGGCCGTGGTCGGCCGAGCTGGACCTGCTCGACCTGTGCCTGGCCGGCGGGGTGCCGGTCCGCTGCGGCGAGCAGGCCGGCGACCACCTGCCGCTCGAGTCGTGGGTGTCCGACACCGGGCCGGGCCGCCGGGACCTGGCCGCGATCGCCGCCGACCCGGTCTGGCGCCCGCTGCTGCGGCGCAGTGTCCGGACCGCCGTCAGCCGGGCCCGCTCCGGCGACTCGCTCACCGGCCCGGCGCTGCCGGCCGAGACCCTGACCGTCGCGTTCGGCGCGCCCGGGGTCCGCGACCTGCTGGTGGAGGAGCTCACCGAGCAGACCGTCCGGGCCGGGCAGGGCACCGTCGCCAGCCTCGACTTCGACCTGACCTCGCTGGCGCCGCTCTGGTCGCCGGCCGGGATGGCCCTCGTCCCGGACGGGTTCCGCCGGCTGCTGGCCGTGGACGTGCCGGGCGTGGTGCGCCGGACGCTGCGGGCCGGGCTGCCGGTGGAGCTGAGCTGGCCGGCGTACGAGGCGGCGGCCAAACAGAAGCTGCGGGTCAGCTTCGGCGACGCCTGGCCCGACCTGGTCGTGCACGATCACCTCTCCGCGCACGTCATCGCACCCGGCGACCGGGTCACCGAGCACGTGTTCCGGCTGCCGGGCGCCACCTACCAGGACGTCAGCTGCCGGCTCGTCGACGGTGACCTGCTGGTGGCCGGGTGGAACTGGGACGGGCGGGACGCGTACTGGTCGTCGCACCCGGCCGACGTGTTCGACGACGACCTGCGGGTCCACCCGGTGGCCTGGGGCGTGGCCGCGCTGCAACTGCCCCTGCCGGGCGGCGGGGTCACCACCGGCACCCGGCCGGTGCACCCCGGTGACCGGGTCGGTCCCGGGACGGCGTACCCGCTGGCCACCGACGGGCAGGCGCTCTGGCTCTGCGAGCCGTCACCGGAGCACGGCTGGCGGTGGCGCGAGTTCGACCCCCGCACCGGTCAGTACGGCCGGATCAGCATGCCCACGTTCTTCACCGGCGCCCCGGACGGCCACCGCCTGGTGGAGCAGGTCTGCCAGCTGCGGCCGGCCCCGGCGGCGTTCGCCGGGTCGCCGCTGGGCCGCCGCGACGGCCTGGTCGGCTGGCGCGCCGAGATCACCGCGGACGGCGACCAGGCCGGCGAGAGCGTCGACGGCCGCCGGGTCACGCTGCCGCAGCGCACCCTGAGCCGGTTCGACCGGGACAGCGGGTCGTCCCGGCTCAGCGCCGCGGTGCTGCTCCCGGGCGCGACCGTCCCGCTGCCGATCACCCGGACCGACGGCCACTCCCGCGGACGCCTGCAGATCTGGACCGCGGACGGCGAGCACCTGCTGGCCGAGCAGCCGGACGGGACCAGCACGCTGCCGCCGCTGGCCTGGTGGCACGGGCTGCGGGCCCGCGACGAGGCCGGGTCGGCGGCGCTGCGCGAGCTGGACGAGGCGACCGCGGCCGCGTTGCTCATCGTGGACGGCGCGGTGACCGGCACCGCGCAGGTCAAGGCGGCCGTGGCGGCGAACCTCGCGGCGCACCTGCCGGCGGTCACCGACGAGGTGCTGCGGGACCGGATCGTCGAGGTGGTCGCCCGGGCGGTCCGGCTGCGGCGGCGGATCACCGAGATCCCGCAGCACCTGGACGCCGTGCCGGCGGCGGCCGGCCCGGCGCCGGCCGTCGCCGACGACGTGCTGGAGGAGGCGTGGCGCGGCCTGTGCGGCTTCAGTCACCAGACCCACCACGGGTACGGAACCGGGAGGGAGGGCCGCCACGACATCCTGGCCCAGGTCGGCGCGGTCGCGGCCACGCTCGGCGGCGACGAGCCGGTGCCGTTGCGCGCGGTCGAGCCGGTCTGGTTGCCGCTGCTGGCCGGGCCGGGCGCGGTGGCCCTGCGTGCGGCGTCCCCGGTGACCGGCGACGACGGCCGGCGGGCGCTCGCCGCGTTCCTGGCCACGGTGGCCGGCACCCCGCTCGACGGCGGCGCGCCGCTGCGTGTGCTGTACCTGTCCCACCCGGACAAGGCCCCGGCCCACCCGAACTCGCGGCACACCGTGCTGCTGCCGGGCGAGCAGCAGTACTACGGCAAGGACCGGACGGTCACCCACGCCGGGGTGCAGCTCACCCCGTTCGATCCGCCCGCCGGCATGACCCTCGAGGAGGAGCTGCGGGCCGGCGGCCGGCTCTCCGGCGAGCGGCTGCGCACGTTCGGCGCGCTGCTCGCCGAGCACGGGCCGGCGCCGTGGCGGCCGGAGGCGGCCGAGGCCCTCGCCGCGGCGACCGGGATGACCCGGGCCGAGGCGATCCTGCTGCTGGCCGGGCTGCCCGGGATCGCCTCGTGGGAGGCGAACTTCCTCACCGCCGGGCAGCGCACGGTGCTCGGCCTGACCTCGGCACACGCGAAGGTGGGGCAGGCCGCGCTGCGCGAGCTGACCCCGCCGCAGCGGGTCGCGCTGCTCGACGCGGCGATGCCCGCCGACCCGGCCGCTCTCTGGACCCACGGGCCGGACGTGCCCGCGGTCGCCGAGGTGTGGATCCGGATCCGCGGCCGGCGGACGCCGGTGCCCGAGGACCTGGTCGCCGAGCTGGCCCGGATCACCGACCGGGAGCGGGCCGCGGCGGTGCTGCAGGCGATCGCCGGGCCCGGCCCGGGTGACTGGCTGAGCACCGACGGCCGGACCGAGCGCGGCGGGTGGTCGCTGCAGACCCGGGCCGCCACCGGGGTGCCGTTCGACGAGGGTTACCTGCACGCCGCGGCGGCCGCGCTGCCCTGGCTGGCCTACGGACTGACCTGGGACGATCCGCTGCGGGCCGGGCTGCCCGAGGCGTTGCGACTGATCCGCGAACGGCTGCGCCACCCGCACCTGGCGGTCGGGACCGGCGAGCACGAGGCGACCGCCCGCCCGGCGGCCGGGCCCGCGCTGGTCGACGGCTGCACCTACGGCGGGACGGTGCGCCACCACGTCGTACCGGCGCTGCTGTCCGGGCCGGACGATCCGGTGCTCGGCCTGATCGACGACGACACCGCGAGCAGCCTGCGGGTGGTGCTCGGCGGGTGGCTGGACCGGGTGGTCGCCGCCCCGGCCGGCGCCGGCGGGGATCCACACGACCCCCGGGTCGCGGCACCGGAGCTGGTCGACGCGGCCGGTGCGCGGCTCGGGGTGGACAGGGCGGCGGCCACGTATTACCTCCAGGTGCTCGCGCTGCCGGATCCGACGGACAAGGCCGTACAGAAATGGAACGGCTGGAACGTCGCCGCGCTGCGCAAGGCGCAGACGGTCCTGACCGACAACGGTCTGCTGGTGGCGGCGAAGCGGGAGCGGGCCGCCCGGCCGGTGTTCCTGCCCGGCGGCTGGACACCGGCCCGGGTGCCGCGGCTGCCGGTCGAGACCTGGAAACTGCCGCTCTACCTGCACCTGAGCGGGCGGCAGTTCGTCACGCTGCCGCTGCCGCAGCTGTTCGCCGCCGCCTGGGCCAGGATCACCGCCGGTGACGTGCCCCGCTACCACGACCTGCAGGAGAAGCTGTGACCACGACGCGCCCGACCGCACCGGCCGCCGCCCCCGAGGCCGATCCGGCCGCCGCCCGGCAGATCGACCCGCCCGAGCATCGGTTCGCCGACGAGCTGGCCTTCCTCGCCGCCGCCGACACCGGGGCCCGGCCGCCCGGCTGGCGGCTCACGCCCCGGGCGGTGGTCACCTTCATCGGCGGCTCCGGCGGCGCGCTCCTCGACGGCCCGGGCGGCAAGCGGGTGATCGAGCCGAAGTTCGTCGGTGAGCGCGCGCTCGTCGAACGCTGCGTGGTCACCCTGGCCGGCGAACGCGGGCTGCTGCTGGTCGGTGAGCCGGGCACGGCCAAGTCGATGCTCTCCGAGCTGCTCGCCGCGGCGATCTGCGGGACCAGCGCCCTGGCCGTGCAGGGCACCGCCGGCACCACCGAGGACCAGCTCCGGTACGGCTGGAACTACGCGCTGCTGCTGGCACAGGGCCCGTCGCCGGAATCCCTGGTGGCGTCGCCGATCCTGACCGCGATGACCACCGGCGCGGTCGCCCGGGTCGAGGAGATCACCCGCTGCCTGCCCGAGGTGCAGGACGCCCTCGTGTCGATCATGTCGGAGCGCCGGATCAGCGTGCCCGAGCTGGCCGGGCAGGACGGGGCGGTCGGGTATGCCGTACCCGGGTTCTGCCTGATCGCGACGGCCAACCTGCGCGACCGCGGGGTGTCCGAGATGTCGGCCGCGCTGAAACGGCGGTTCAACTTCGAGGTGGTCCCGCCGATCGCCGACCTGGACGCCGAGGTCGCGCTGGTCACCCGGCAGGCCCGGGCGTCGGTGGAGCGCGGCGGGGCGGCCTTCGAGGTGGACGAGGCGGTGCTGGAGACGCTGGTGACCGCGTTCCGGGACCTGCGGAACGGGATCAGCGCGGAAGGCTGGGAGGTGGAACGGCCGTCGTCGGTGATGAGCACCGCCGAGGCGGTGGCGGTGGCGGCGTCGATCGGGCTGTCCGCGGCGTACCTGCCGGGGCCGGATCCGCTGTCGCTGCTGCCCGGGCACCTGCTCGGGGTGGTCCGCAAGGACGACCCGGCGGACGCGGAGCGGTTGCTGGCGTACTGG
This sequence comes from Actinoplanes awajinensis subsp. mycoplanecinus, assembly GCF_001509495.1. Taxonomy (NCBI): domain Bacteria; kingdom Bacillati; phylum Actinomycetota; class Actinomycetes; order Micromonosporales; family Micromonosporaceae; genus Actinoplanes; species Actinoplanes awajinensis. The sequence goes on from NZ_LLZH01000294.1 coordinate 139,672, forward strand.
GACGGTGCGCTGCGGCGGCGCGCCGAGGCCGGTGGCCGGATGTGGCGGCAGCTGTGGGAGCACCGGGACGTGCTCCGTGACTGACCCGCGCGCCGCCGTCGACCGGCTCGCCGGGGACGCCCGGGTGCAGCTGATCGGGGTGCGGCACCACTCGCCGGTGCTGGCCGCGGCGATCCCCGCGCTGCTCGACGCGTTCCGGCCGGCGACGGTGCTGGTCGAGCTGCCCGCCGAGATGCAGCCGTGGGTCCACTGGCTGTCCGATCCGGACACCGTCGCGCCGGTCGCCCTCGCGGCCGCCGGTGAGGACCGGCCGCTGGCGTTCTACCCGTTCGCCGACTTCAGCCCGGAGCTGGCCGCGGTCCGCTGGGCGCGCCGCCACGAGGTGCCGGTGATCTGCGCGGATCTCCCGCTGACCGATCCGGCCTGGGAGTCCGAGCGATCCGCTTCGATGCCTGTCGCCGACGGGCCGGGGCTTCGCGAGACCGTGCACGCCACGATGTCCGGACGCGCCGGGGACGATCTCTGGGACCGATGGATCGAGGCGGAGGCGCCGGGCAGTCCGCCGGAAGCGGTCCGGCGGGCCGCTCTCGCGGCCGGGTGGGCACTGCGGCAGGACACTTCACGGTACGGCGTGGAGCCGCTCGACCTGCGCCGCGAAGCCTGGATGCGCCGGTGCCTCGCCGATGTGGCGGGGCCGGTCTCCGCCGTGGTCGGAGCATTCCACGCGCCGGCGCTGCTCGACGGCACGTCGATGGGGCCCCTCGCCGCGCCGGACCCGGCAGGTTCTTTACTCGCGCCGCGCCCGGGTGGGCGGGATCAGCCGGTGATCTCGCTGGTTCCGTACACGTTCGACCTGCTGGACGCCCGGTCCGGTTATCCGGCCGGTATCCGGGACCCGCGCTGGCAGCAGGCGGTCCTCGAGGGTGGCGCCGAGCCGGACCGGGTGCGGGCCGCGGCCGACCGGTTCGCCGTCGAGGTGACCCGGGCGCTGCGGGCACAGGGCCAGCCGGCCGGGCCGGGCGAGGCGGCCGAGGTGACCCGGCTGGCCGCGGACCTCGCCGGGCTGCGCCGGTTGCCCGCCCCCGGCCGTGGCGAACTCGTCGAAGCCCTGCAGACAGTGCTCGCGCAGGGCGCGCCGGCCGGTACCGGGCGGGGTGTCGCGCGGGCCATGGACGAGGTGCTGATCGGACGGCGGCGCGGCCGGCTGCCCGGCGGCGTCCCGGTCACCGGGCTGCGGCCGGCGGTCGAGGGGGAGATCGCCGCGCGGAAGCTGCCCGGTCCGGGCCGCCCCGGCGAGCGGATCCGGCTCGACCCGCTGCGCTCCCCCACCGACCGCGCCCGTGAGCTGATCATCCGTCGGCTGGCCGCGTGCGGCGCTCCCTACGGTGACCCGGGCACGGCCGGGCCGGTCTCCGGCGGCGAGACGCTGACCACCACCTGGCGGGTGGAGTGGACCCCGGCCGTGGACGCGGCGCTGGGCCTGGCCGGCCTGCACGGGGTCACCCTGGCCCAGGCCGCGGAGGGGATGCTCGCCGCCCGCCGCCGCCGGGAGCAGCAGGCCGGCGGCCCGACCGCGGAGCAGGCCCTGGCGGGTCTGGAGCAGGCCGCGGTCTGCGGGCTGCCGGGACTGGCCGGCGAGCGGCTCGGCGACGTCCGGCAGGCGGTCTGCCACGGCGGCGGCGTCCAGCAGATCATCAGCGCCCTGCACTTGATCAACCGCATCGAGCGCGGCCACATCCCCGGCCTCCCCGCCGCGCCTGCGGAGCCCGCCGCCCTCTCCTCCTCGGCCTCCGATCCGGCCGCGGCCCCTGACGGGCTCGGGGCGGCCCGGGACGAGCTGCACGCCGCGGCGGTCGCGGCGGTCGGCGGGCTCGCCGGGTCGACGCGGCTCGAGGATGCCCGGGCGTTGCCGGACCTGGTCCAGGCCGCTGACGAGGCCGGGCGGCGGCTCCGGCTGGGCCGGGCGATCCACGGCCTGGCCCGGAACGGCACACCGCTGATGTCCGGGGCCGCGATCGCGGTCGGCGTGCTGCTCGGGCACGATTCGCCGGAGGCGTTCGGCGTCCGGCTGGCGTCCTGGGCCGACCTGCCGGATGCCGGGGCGACCGATCGGCTGCGCGGGGCGCTCAGTGTCGCCGGCGCGCTGCTGCAGTCCGGGGGCGAGTTCCTGACGCCGCTGATGGACACCGTTGACCGGATGCCGGACGACGACTTCGTCAAGCGTCTCCCGGCGTTGCGTGGCGGGTTCGACGCGCTGAGCCCGGCCGATCGGGACCGCCTGCTGCGCACGGTCGGCGAACGCCACGGCACGGTCGACGAACACCTGCCCACCGACGCGGCCACGGTGGCCGGCTGGATCGCCGCCGACCGGGCCGGTCTGACCGCCCTGCGAGCGCTGGGCCTCACCCCCACCGCAGCCCCGGCCCCGGCGGCTCCGGCTGCGGCCTCGGCCGCCTTCGGGCCGGACCCGGCCGCCCCCACCACGGCCCCGGCCACCCACCGCCCCGGGTTACCGCCGGCCTCAGCCGCCGCCGCGCCTGAGCCGGGTGAGCCGCGCCCGGATGTCACGACGGACGGGATTTCGCCCGGGCAGCGCTGGCGGCTGCTGCTCGGCCGGGAGCACGAGAAACTGTCCCCGAGACAGCGCCGGATGGCCACGGCGCTCGACGAGCTCTACGGCACCGGGCGCGGCGAGGGTGCCTACACCGTGGACGGCAGCGGCGCGGGGCGGGAGGCGGCCTACCCCGAGATCCGGGACTGGCTCACCGATCTGGAGGCGCTGTTCGGCACGTCCGTACGAGATGAGGTCCTGGCCCGGGCCGCGGAACGCGGACGCCTCGACGCGGTCCTGGCCGCGGACCCGGACCGGGTGCGGCCCTCGATCGACCTGCTGCACGCGGTGCTGTCGATGGCCGGCGGCCTGCCCGAGGCGCGCCTGGCCCGGCTGCGGCCGCTGGTCGCCCGGCTCACCGCCGAGCTCACCGCGCAGCTGGCCCGGCGGATCCGCCCGGCGCTGACCGGCCTGGGCACGCCCCGGCCGACCCGCCGCCCGACCGGCCGCCTCGACCTGGCCGCGACCGTACGCCAGAATCTGCACACCGTGCGCCGCGACGCGACCGGGCGGCCGCAGCTGCTCCCGGAGCGGCCGGTGTTCCGCAGCCCGGGCCGGCGCAGCGTCGACTGGCAGGTCATCCTGCTCGTCGACGTCTCCGGCTCGATGGAGGCGTCGACGATCTGGGCGGCGCTGACCGCTTCCGTGCTGGCCGGGGTGCCCGCTCTGCGGACCCACTTCGTGACGTTCTCCACCGAGGTCATCGACCTCACCGACCGGGTCACCGATCCGCTCTCGCTGCTGCTGGAGATCCGGGTCGGCGGTGGCACGCACATCGCCGCCGGGCTGCGCTACGCCCGGCAGATCACGCTGGTGCCGAGCCGCACGCTGGTCGTCACGATCAGTGACTTCGAGGAGGGGTACTCGGTCGGTGACCTGGTCGGCGCGGCCCGGGCCCTGGTCGACGACGGGGTGACGCTGCTCGGCTGCGCCAGTCTCGACGACCGGGGCCGCCCGCGGTACAGCACCGGCGTCGCGTCCCAACTGGTCGGCGCGGGCATGCCGGTCGCCGCACTGAGCCCGGCCGAGCTGGCCGGATGGATCGGAGACAAGGTTCGATGAGTCTGCCACCGGTCGATCCCGCGGTCACCGCCGAGGCGGTCGCGGCCCTCCCCGCTCGCCTGCGCAAACGGCTCGACGAGGCGGTCACCCAGGCCCGGGGCTGGCCGGTGGAGACGGCGGGCGATCGGGTCACGGTCCGTCCCGACGATCAGGTGTACGTCGTGCTGACCGTCCCCGTCACCGACCCGGCGGACGCCGTCTGCAGTTGCCTGCTGGCACCCCGCTGCCTGCACCGGACCGCGGTCCTGAGCGCCGCCCCGATCCGCGCCGGCGGTGACGATCCCCCCGCGCCCACCGACGATCCCGCCTCCGACAGCGACCCCGCGCGGACCGGCACGGCACCCCCGGACCAGCCACAGCCCGGCGGCCCCGAAGTCAGCGCGGCGCAAGCCGACGCGGCACAAGGGCTCTGGGTGGTAGCGGCCACGATCCTGGCCAACGGCATCGCCGGTGCCGGAGCGGTCGCACAGGCCGATCTGCTGCGCGCCGTGCACCAGGCGCGCGCGACCGGCCTGCACGGACCCGCGGCGGCCGCGATCCGGGTCGTCGAGCACCTGCGGGCCGGGCGCCGGGCGGAACCCGCGTTCCGGCTCGCCGACCTCGCCGACGACCTGCGGGAACTCCTCGCCGCCTGCCACCGGCTGGCGGCCGGCGACGGCACCGTGGCCGGGGTGGCCCGGCGCGACTACGAGCCGGTCGGCGACCTGCGCCTCTACGGACTGTTCTGCGAACCGATCCGCGCCGCCACCGGGCACGCCGGCGCGGTGACCTACCTGGCCGATCCCACCGGGCGCCTCTGGGTGGTCTCCGACGTCAAGCCGTCCGACCGGGCGGCCACCGGGTCGGCGACCCGCGCCTCGGTCGACCTCGGTGAGGTCCGGCTCAGTCATCACGCCCTGTCCCGGGCCGGCCTGCGCGCGATCAACGCGCACGCGTCGACCGTCGGCCGGCTCAGCCACGGACGCGCCCGGCAGGCGGTGGCCGCGCCCGGCGCGGGCTGGTTCGACCCGCCGCTCGACGCCCTCTGGCAGCCCTCACTCGCCGAGCAGGTGGACCGCTGGCTGGCGGGCACCGTGCTGCCCGCGCACGCCCGGCCCGCCGCTCACGACCTGGCCTTCCTGGACGGCACCGTCCTCGGCACCGACCGCCGCGGCCTCCTGCTCACCCTCGACCGGCCCGACGCCGCCCCGCCGCTCACCGTCGTCGTCTCCGCGCCGCACGAGGACCCCGCGCTGCCCTACGTCACCAACCTGCGGGTCCTCGGCATCCACGCCACCGGCCGGCGCATCCGGCTGGTCGGCCGCTTCACCGGCCCGCGCCAGGTGGACGGTCTGGCCTTCTCCGCGCGATGGCTCCAGGCCGGAGCGACCGGCGACACCGCGCACGGCGGCAACACCGGGCACGGCGGGCACGGCGGCCATGTCGATCTCGGCGCCACCCCGCTCACCCGCGCCGACGTGGCCGAGACCGTCCGTGCCCGGGGCAACTTCCTCTCCCCCGGCGCCACCTTCCACACCGTCGCCGGCCGGCCCGTCCTCGACCCCACGCCGAGCCCCGCACCCGCCGCACCCCCGCTCCACCTGCTGCGTCACCAGGTGGAACGGGTCGCCTCGGCGGGCCGCTCGGCCCTGCTCTCCGGGGTGGACGCCGACGCGCGCCGGCTCGCCGACGCCCATCTCGGCACGGCGAGCGCGGTGCTCACCGGGCTCGCCGCGGCCGGGGTCCGGCGTACCCGGGACGTCTTCGGCCGCCTCGACCCGCACGACGCGGACCGGCTGGCGCGGGCCTGGCTCACCGCGGCGGTCTACGAGCAGGCCGCGACCCGGGCGACCACCCGGCAGGCCTGGTCCGCCCCGGCGCCCGAAGCGCCGCCGCCCTGACCCGCACCAACCCACCGTGTGAAGTTTCGGCGCGCTGCGCGCCGAAACTTCACACACCGGGTCAGGCGGGCTGGGCGGAACGCTGCAGGTCGGCGAGCCGCAGCTCGACGATCCGGGCCGGCGGGACCGGCCGGGACCAGTAATAACCCTGGCCGTACTGATAGCCGAGCGACCGCAGCAGGTCGCGCTGCTCGGACGTCTCGATCCCCTCGGCCACCGACGCCAGCGCCAGCGCCGAGGCCATCTGGCTCACCGCGGTGGCCACCGCCGACTGCCGGCCCACCGTGTTGATCGACTCGACGAACGAGCGGTCCAGCTTCAGCGTGGTCACCGGGCAGGTCAGCAGCAGCCCGAGCGACGACGCCGCGGTGCCGAAGTCGTCGAGCGCCAGCTTCACGCCGAGGCCGCGCAGCGCCAGCATCGCCTCGTTGGACGCCTCGTCGTCGAGCACCGCGGTCTCGGTGACCTCGATGCTCAGACAGGCCGGCGGCAGCTTGTTGATCGCCAGCGCCGCGGCCACGTCGTCGACCAGCTGGACGTCCCGCAGTTGCCGGCCGGCCACGTTGACCCCGACGGTCAGCGAATCGACGCCGGGGAACTCGGCGCGCCACTCGGCCGCCTGCCGGCACGCCTCCTGCAGCGCCCACCGCCCGATCGCCACGATCTGGCCGGTACGTTCCGCGATCGGGATGAACTCGACCGGCGACACCATGCCGCGGGTCGGGTGGTTCCACCGGATCAGCGCCTCGACCCCGGTCAGCCGCTCGTCGGAGAGCCGGACGATCGGCTGGTAGACCAGGCTGAACTGGTTCTCCTCGATGGCCGTGGTCATCTCCCGGATGAGCACCGCCTCGGCGCTGATCCGGGCGCCCATCTCGCCGGTGTAGGCCACCCACATGCCCTTGCCGCGGCGTTTCGCCTCGTACATCGCGATGTCCGCGTTGCTGAGCAGGGTCTGCGGGTCGTCGCCGGGGCGGGCCTGCGCGACGCCGACGCTGGCCCGGGTGACGATGGTGTGCTGCTGCACCACGATCGGCACGGCCAGGCGCCGCAGGATCTCCTCGCACACCCGGCCGGCGATCTCCGGACCGGCGCCGGGCAGCAGCACGGCGAACTCGTCACCGCCGAGCCGGGAGACCACGTCGTCGGTGCGTACCGCCGCCTGCAGCCGCTGCGCCACCTCGACCAGCAGCGTGTCGCCGGCCGCGTGACCCATGGTGTCGTTGGTGATCTTGAAGTCGTCCAGGTCGATCAGCAGGACCGCGCCGTCACCGTCGCAGTCGCGCATCAGGCTGTCGCGCATCAGCTCGCCGAAGTGGGTGCGGTTGGCGAGCCGGGTCAGCCCGTCGTACGACGCCCGGTCCCGCAGCTCCTCCATCGCCACGTCCAGGCGGGAGATCAGCATGGCGTTGTCGTGGAACGCGACCAGCTGCCGCCCGGCCACCAGGAACGTGATCACGACGACGCCGATCGTCGCGCCGTACATCTGTGAGCTGGTCTTCTCCGGCAGCATCATGAAGAAGACCACGAAGGTGATCGCGATCATCCCGTACGGGAGCAGGCTGTACGGCCGCCGCTTGACGCTCTGGTGTGCCCCGCCGCTGCGCACGATCACCTGCTGGATCCACGGTCCGACCGCGATCAGCAGGGACGGGGCCAGGCGGATGACGTAGACGTACGGATGATCAAGGGTTTGAAAATCGCCGGGCAGGAACGTGCTGACGCCCTGGACCATCGCGGCACTGACCATCGGCCAGGCGGCGATCCGGGCCATCGGCGGCGCCTGGACCAGGGCGACCTTGGTCGCCGAGAACGTCGCGACGAGCACCAGCGCCGCGGTGACACTGTCGTTGACCCGGCTGCTCTCGTTGCCGGAGACCGGGTTGAACGCGAAGCACCAGGCCACCACGCTCCCGCCGACCAGCACCGTGGTGGCGTCCAGCCAGAAGACGAACTTCTCCCGGATCGTGGTCAGCCCCTGCGGGAAGATCAGGCAGGCGATGACGTTGCTGGTCATCCCGACGGTGAAGAACACCGTCTGCACCGAGCCGCCGGACAGCGACGGCACGCTGGGCGCGAGCATGGACTGCAGGGCCTGGAACGTGTCGCCGGTGGTGAAGCACGCCCCGGCGAATCCGATCATGGTCCAGAACCGGCGGTACCGGGCGTGCGCGATCCACCGCAGCCGCCACCCGCCGTAGGCGAGCGCGAAGTCCAGCGGCACCTGCACGGTCCAGTACGCGCGCACCTGATCGACCGGCCGGCCGGCCAGCGCGAAGAACAGGATCCACCCGAGCAGGGTGATCCCGAGGAGGGTGAGCAGGACAGGATCCCGCCGCAACCGCCCGAACGTCGTCAAGTTGACCCTCCCCGGTCCTCGTGGTGAAGATCGGGTGCGACGGACGAAATCCGAGGACTCTTGAAATTTTAAAGATCAGAGACCGTACGACCGGCCGATGATGTCCCGCTGGATCTCACTGGTCCCGCCGTAGATCGTCGACACCAGCGTGGCCCGCACGTGCCGCTCCATGTCATATTCGGTCGCGTAGCCGTACCCGCCCATCATCTGCATGCCGGCCAGCGCGACCTGTTTCGCCACCTCGGTGGTCTTCAGTTTTGCCATCGAGCTCTCCCGGGCCAGCACCCGGCCGGGCGCGGCGTCGGCGAGCGCGGCCACCCGGTACACCAGCAGCCCGCAGCAGTCGATCTCGGTCGCCAGGTCGGCGATCCGGTGCCGCTGCACCTGGAACGTGCCGATCGCCCGGCCGAACTGCCGGCGCTCCCGGGCGTAGCCGAGCGCGTCGTCGAACGCCCGCCGCGCGGTGCCGAGCATCAGCGCGGCCAGGATCAGCCGTTCCAGATTCAGCCCGGCCATCAGCTGCCGCCACCCCTGCCCGGGCACGCCGACCACGGCATCGGCCGGCACCCGGCAGTCGGTGAACCACAGATCGTTGACCTCGCGGCCGCCCATCGTGTCGATCCCGGCGACCCGCAGCCCGGGTGTGCCGGCCGGCACCAGCAGCATGGTCAGCCCGTCGTGGTCGCCCGGCCGGCCGGCGGTGCGCGCCACCAACAGGATCGCGTCCGCGAAATGCGCGTTCGAACACCAGGTCTTCTGACCGTTGATCACCCACCCGCCGTCCGGGCCGGGGTCCGCCCGGCAGGCCAGGGCCGCGACATCGCTGCCGGCTTCCGGTTCGGACATCGCTATCGCAAAGGTACGACCGGCCGCCAGCCCGCCGCACACCGTCGCCTGCTGCCGGGCGGTCCCGGACCGGCGGACCGCCCCGGCCACGATGGCCGAGGTGGCGAACCCGCCGATGGGCGCCATCCCGTACCCGGTGTGCTCGAGGAAGACACAGGTGTCGACCAGGCCGGCATCGGTCACACCGAGCCAGCCGAGGCCGGCCATCCGCTCGTAGACCGCCGGGTTGTGCGGGTGTTCACCGCGCTGCTCCCGGGTGCCGGTCTCGCGCTTGCAGAAGTCGGTGACCGCCGAGGCGAACGCCCGCTGCTCGTCGGAGAAGTCGTGGTAATCGAGGCTCATGTCAATCACTTCCCTGTTTTCACCTGGGGATTGACAGCGAACGTAACATATCAAATATCAAATCTGGCGAGCACCGGAGGCGAACCGATGACCGACGTGACAGCCACCGTCACCCTGGCGCGGGAGGCCGCCGCGTGGTGGGCCGGCCGCGAATTCACCGCACGGCGCTCCGCGCTGCTGCGCTGGAAACGGCACCTCGCCGCGCACTGCGACGACCTGGCCGACGTGATCCGCGCCGAGACCGGCAAACCGCACGGCGACGCCCTGCTCGAGGTGATGCTCGCGGTCGAGCACCTGGACTGGGCCGCCCGCAACGCGGAACGGGTGCTGCGCCGCCGCCGGGTCCGCTCCGGCCTGCTGGGCGCGGACCACGGCGCCGCGCTGGAGTACCACCCGCTCGGCGTGATCGGCGCGATCGGGCCATGGAACTATCCGGTCTACACCCCGCTCGGCACGATCTCCTATGCGCTCGCGGCCGGCAACGCGGTCGTCTTCAAGCCCAGCGAGCACACCCCGGCGACCGGGACGTGGCTCGCCCAGGCCTGGTCAGAGACGGTCAGCGGCCCGCCGGTGCTGCAGGTGGTGACCGGCGCCGGGGAGACCGGGGCGGCCCTCTGCGCGGCCGGCGTCGACAAGATCGCGTTCACCGGGTCGGCGGCCACCGCCCGCCTCGTGATGGCCGCCTGCGCGCGGACGCTGACCCCGCTCGTCGTCGAGGGCGGCGGCAAGGACGCGATGATCGTGGCGGCCGACGCGGATCTCGACGCCGCCGCCGAGGCCGCGGCGTTCGGCGCGTTCGGCAACGCCGGGCAGACCTGCGCCGGCGTCGAGCGGATCTACGTGGAACGGCCGGTCCAGGCCGCTTTCCTCTCCCGGCTCGCCGCGATCGCCGAGGGCCTGCGGCCCGGGGACCAAGACCTTTCCCCGTACGGGCGGATGACCACCCCGGAACAGCCCGAGATCGTACGACGGCACGTGCGTGACGCCGTCGCCCGTGGTGGGCGAGCCGTCGTCGGGGGTGAGGGGTCGGTGCTACCGCCGTACGTGCACCCGGTCGTCCTCACCGGCGTGCCGGAGGACGCCGAGGCGATGACCGCGGAGACGTTCGGCCCGACCGTGGTCGTCAACCCGGTCGACGACCTGGACCAGGCCGTACGCCTGGCGAACGCCTCCCGCTACGGCCTGGCCGCGTCGATCTTCTCCGGTGATCGCCGGAAGGCGCTCGGGCTGGCCCGGCGGCTGCGCGCGGGCGCCACGTCGATCAACTCGGTGCTGGGTTTCGCGGCGATCCCGGCGCTGCCGTTCGGCGGGTCGGGTGATTCCGGGTTCGGGCGGGTGCACGGCGCGGACGGGCTGCGCGAGTTCAGCCGGGCGCAGTCGGTGGCGTGGCGCCGGTTCCGCGCGCCGCTGCCGGTGATGACCCTGCACCGCGACCCGGCGGTGCTGTCCCGCGCGGTCCGCCTGTTCAAAATCCGCCACGCGCGGTGAATCGGTGGCGCGGAACGGCCGGTTCAGGCCACTTGGCTGTCCCGGCTCGTCACGGCCTGCGGCCCGGAGGTGGCCCGCGGCGCGGTCTCTTCCGGCGCCGGGTCTAGTCCCAGATTCCCTGGCCGCGCAGGTGTTTGACGAGAAGGTCGGCGCCGTCGGTGAAGTGCCGGGCCATCGTGGCGCGGGCGGCCTCCGGGTCGCCCGCGGCGAACGCGGCGAGCAGCGCCTCGTGCTCCACCCGCACGGCGTCGCGCCAGCCGGGGTCGGCGGCGTAGAACCGGGCCGGCGTGTACCGCGTCGCGACGTGCAGGAACCAGCTCAGTTTGCGGGCCTGCGCCATCCGGTTGACGGTGCGGTGGAACGCGTACTCCAGCTGCTCGATCTCGTCGCTCTTCCGCGACCGGATCGCCCGCTGCAGCGCCCGGTCGGCCAGGGCCAGCTCGTCCCGCTGGCCGGCCGTGATCCGCTCGGCGACCCGGGCCGCCAGCTCGCCGGCGATGTCACCCTGCAGCCGGAACAGGTCCACGACGTCCTGCTCGGACAGCGGGGCGACGACGTACCCCTTGCGCGGCTCCAGCTCGACCATGTCCTCGCCGCGCAGGGTCAGCAGCGCCTCGCGGACCGGGGTGATGCTGACCCCGAGCTGCTCGGCGACCTCTTCCAGCCGGATCCGCGCGCCGGGCCGCAACTCACCGGACATGATCCGGCCGCGCAACACGACGGCCACCTCGTCGGACAGTTGCGGCCGCATCGGGTCACGCTATCAAATATCAAAAGCCGCCCCGCTCGCCCGGCCCTGGAGATGATCGACTGATGCCGCGCCGACGCTACGCACTGCGCGACCGGATCGCCGCCCTCGACCCGGAACGCGACCACCTCGAGATCTATCAGCTCTCCGCCGGGCGCGAGTTCCCCTGGGACTACACCCGCGCCCTGGAGTTCGCCCTGTTCCGCACGTACTGCGTACCGAGCATCTCGCGCCTGCTCGCCGCCACCGGCGAGTTCGAGAAGCGGCCGCAGCAGCGCTACGACGACACCGCGCTGCTGATGGCCGAGATCGCCGCGCACGGCTACGACTCGCCGCGCGGCCGGGAGGCGCTCAAGGTGGTCAACCGGGCGCACGGCCGCTTCGCGATCAGCAACGACGACATGCGGTACGTGCTGTCCACCTTCGTCCACGACCCGATCGACTGGCTCACCAAGTACGGCTGGCGACCGCCGCACGAGCACGAGCGGCTGGCCGCTTTCCACTACTACCGGGAGGTCGGACGGCGGATGGGGATCCGCGACATTCCGGAAAGTTACTCGGCGTTCGCGGACTTCAAGCGATCGTACGAAAATGAGCACTTCGTGTTCTCCCCGACGAACCAGAAGATCGGCGAGTACACGGTGGGCCTGTTCGCCGCGTGGTTCCCGTCGTTCCTGCGCCCGCTGGTGCGGCTCGCGGTCCGCGGCATGCTCGACGAGCCGATGCTGCGCGCGTTCGGCTTCCGGCCCGCACCACGCTGGGTCGGCGCGGCCGGCGACCTGGGGTTGCGCACCCGCGCGTTCGCCCTGCGCTTCTTCCCTCCTCGCCGCACCTCGGTCCTGGGCGTGTCACCGGGCAACCGCACCTATCCGGGTTATCCGGCCGGCTACCGCCCGTCGGACCTGGGCGCCCCTGCCCCGCCGGACGTCTCCACCTCGCGTTGACCTCCACCTCGCCTCCCGCACGCCGCACCTCTTGCGCGCCTTGCCTCTTGCGCGCCTTGCCTCTTGCGCGCCTTGCCTCTTGCGCGCCTTGCCTCCTGCGCGCTTTGCCTCCTGCGCGCTTTGCCTCCTGCGCGTTGACTTTCCGTCTTGGAATGTGTTTGACTTTCCGACATGGAAAACAATGCCGCTGAGCAGCTCGCCGCGATCGCCGACACCCGCACCGCCGTCGCCGGCCGCCTGGTCACCCCGTGGTGGTATCACCCGGCGCTCGGCCTGGCCCTCGCCGGTTACGTGCTCGGCCTCGGCCTCGGTGGCACCCCGGTGAGCGCGGTCTTCGCGATGCTGTTCATCCTGGTCTGCCTCGGCCTCGCCCACCTCTACAAGCGGCGGACCGGCGTCTGGGTCTCCGGCTTCGAGGCCGGCCGGGCGAGCCGCTGGGCATATGCCATGGGCGCGCTGGTCGGCGTCATCGTGGCCGCCACGTGGGCCACCACCGCCTACACCAACCTGAACTGGCCGGTGTGGGCGCTCGCCGCCACCGGGTTCGCCGGCACCGTCCTGCTCGGCCGCCAGTTCGACGCCGCGCTCCGCGCCCAGCTGCGAGCAGCCGCGTGAGCGAGCCGTTCGACGAGGTCATCCACGCCCCCAACCGGCTGCGGATCTGCGCCTTCCTCGACGCCACCAGCAGCACCGAGTTCAGCGTCCTGCGCGACCTGCTCGGCGTCGCCGACTCGGTGCTGAGCAAACACCTCAAGGTCCTGCAGGACGCCGGCTACGTCACGATGACCAAGCCCACCGGCCTGGGCCGCGTGAAGACCTGGGTCAGCCTGAGCCCGGCCGGCAAGCGCGCCTATGCCCAGCACGTGGCCGCACTACGAGCCCTGTTCGACAACTGACCGCGGCAGCGCATTTCCGGCACGGCAGCGCATTGCCGACGCGGCAGCGCATTGCCGACGCGGCAGCGCATTGCCGACGCGGCAGCGCATTGCCGACGCGGCAGCGCTCTGACCGCGCGGCAACGCATTGTTCGACGGCCGCTCACGTGCCGCGGCCCGGATCGACATCGGCCGCGCGGCATCCGGCGACGTCACCCCACCGGATGGCCCGGAACCCGGGAAACGCCAGGCATGGCAGCGCGGATCACTCGGCGTAGAGGGCGCTGATCGCCTCCGCATACCGCTCCTGCACGATCCGCCGCCGCAGCTTCAAGGTGGGGGTCAGCTCGCCGCTCTCCGGCGTCCACCCGGCCGGCAGCACCCGGAACCGCTTCACCTGTTCGGGACGGGACAACCTGCCGTTCGCCGCCTCCACCGCGGTGGCGATCTCGGCGATCAGCGCCGGATGCTCGGCCAGAACCTCGAGCGACGCGCCCTCGAGTCCGTTCCGGGCAGCCCACAGCGGAACGGACTCCTCGTCCAGGACGATCAGCGCGGTCACATACGGCCGCCGGTCCCCGATCGCCACCGCCTGCGCGATCAGCGGATGCGCCCGCAACAGGTTCTCGATCTGCGCCGGCGCGATGTTCTTCCCACCGGAGCTGATGATCAGCTCTTTCTTCCGATCGGTAATGGTCAGGTACCCGTCGGCGTCCAGGGTGCCGACGTCACCCGTGGCCAGCCAGCCGTCGGCGTCGGTGACCGGTTCGATGCCGCCGTCGGCACGCAGGTACCCGGCGCAGACCAGCGGGCCGCGTACCAGAATCTCCCCGTCCTCGGCGAGCCGCACCGCCATCCCCGGGTTGGCCCGACCGACCGTCCCGGTCCGGAAGTGATCAGGCGTGTTGATGGTGGCGGTGCCGGTGGTCTCGGTCATCCCCCAGACCTCGAGCACGTCGATCCCGATCCCGGCCAGATAGAGCAGCACCTCGACCGGGATCGGCGCCGCACCGCTGCCCGGCCAGAGCACGTTGTCCAGGCCGAGCCGGGCCCGCAACGGACGCAGCACCCTGGTGTCCACGACGTCGAGCCGGACGGCCAGCTCCGGCGGCACCGGCTGCTCGGCCCCGCGCAACTTGTACGCCTGGAGTGCCACCTCCCGCGCGGTCTCGACGGCCGCACGCACCGCCGGGTCGGCCGCGGCGAGCTGGCCCTGGATGCCGGCGACCATCTTCTCCCAGATCCGCGGCACCCCGAAGAACGACACCGGCCGGACGGCGGCCAGCCCGGCGAGCAACTGGGTGGGGTCGGGACAGATGGTGACGTGCCCGGCCCGGTAGACCGCGTTGTAGATGCCCAGTATCCGCTCCGCGATGTGCGCGAGCGGCAGGTAGGCCAGTGACGGCGCGTGGTCCGGCGTCGGCACCGTCGCCTCCAGGACGACGGACTGGTAGATCACGTTGTGGTGGGTGAGCACCACGCCCTTCGGGTCGCCGGTGGTGCCGGACGTGTAGAGCAGGGTCACCGGCTGATCGGCCTGGATCTCCCGCCAGGTCTTCTCGAACGCCTCCGGGTCGGCCCGGTGCGCAGCCTCCCCCCGCTCCGCAACCTGCCGCAGGCTGACCAGCCGATCCTCACCACCCGGCGAATCACCGGACCCGGCGGCCCGGGCCGGGGAAAGGCCGCCCGAGGCGAAACCGTCTGGAAGAAGGCCGCCCGAGGACGCGGCCGAGACCGGGGGCGCCACCGGGGCGACCAGCGCCACGTGCCGGACCTGGGGCAGCAGCGGCAGCACCGAGCTCCACCGCTCCAGCTCCGCCTCCCCCTCCAGCACCAGGATCTCGGCACCGCTGTGCCGCGCCACGTACTCGAGCTGGGCCGGCGCAAGAGTGGCGTACACCGTGGACGGCACGGCGCCGAGGTGGGCGGCGGCCAGGTCGACCAGCCAGTGCTCCGGGCGGGCGCCCATCATGATCAGCATGCGGTCGCCGGCGCCGAGGCCGAGGTCGGCCAGCCCGCGGGACAACACGGCGACCTGGTCGCGCAGCGCCCGCCAGGTCAGTACGTCCGGCGAACCCAGGGTGCCGAGCGCGGGCAGGTCGCCGTACTCGGTGGCGTTGCGGTGCAGCAGAGCGGGAACGGTCAGCCCACGGGCGGTGTCGGCGCACCGCTGGGCGAGGGAGGAGTCCATCGTGGTTGCCCCCTTCGAGCCAGTCGCTGGCGAAGATCTCTGAGGTAGTGGTCCTTCAGCGCGTGCCGCAGGACGAGCGGCACCCGCGGGTAGACCGCCGACGTGACGGACAGGCCGCGGTCGAGCCGCCGCTGCTGCCGCGCCGACCAGGTGTAGCCGTACCCGGCCCGGATCGGCTCGGGCAGCAGGCCGACGGTGACGAACCGGTGGAACGGGATGCCGGGCCGCAGCACGGCCGGCATGGTGGCCGGCCGGAGCAGCGCCGACGCGATCTCCCGGGCCGGCGCGCCGACCCGGACGGTCTCGATCATGTGGGCCCAGTACCGCTGGAACGCGGCCCGATCGGCCGGCCAGGCGTCCGCGGGGCAGCCGATCGACGTGGCCAGCACGCTGTACTGCTGGTAGCAGGTGTCCAGCTCGGCGTCCGGTAACGGGCCGAAGACCCGCTGGTAGAGCAGGACCGCGGTGTCGAACAGGGTGGCGTTCACCCACACCTGGAGGTCGGGGTCGTCGGCGCGGTAGCCGGGGCCGGTGACCCGGCGGTGCACGGCGGCGACGGCCCGGCTGATCGCCTCACCCTCGGCCCGGGTGCCGAACAGCACCCCGTAGACGTAGGTCATCGTGGTGCGCAGCCGGTCGAGCGGGCGCTCGGCGAAGTCACTGTGGTCGTGGACGCCCCGGGCGACGTCCGGGTGGGCGATCTGCAGCAGCGTGGCGCGGCCGCCACCGGCGAGAAGCAGGCTCTCGGCGGCAACCCGCCGAATCACCGCCGCGTCGCCGAAGAGACCCTCGTCCATGCCGGCACAGTAAACCGCGGTTAACTTCCTGTGAAGAGCCACCGGCTCATCGCGCTGCTTTTCGGCGAAATCCGCGAATCTGGATTAACTTATAACCAAGAGATGCGGCCGCAGGCCACGAATCCGGATTAACTTCAGGCCATCAGTACGGTCACCATCAGGCGGACCAGATGCCGATCCATTCCGGTACGACGGTCGAAGCGCACCCACCCGCTCAGATCAGTCACCAGGTTCAGCGCCGCGTGCACGTGGACCCGCGCCTCCGGCACCGGCAGGCCGGGGCGGACCGTGGTCAGCAGGCGCACCCACTCCTCCACGTGCAGCCGCTGCACCTTGCGCAGCTCGTGCCGATCGATCTCGGGCAGGTTGTTGTTCTCCGCGAGGTAGACCGAGACCAGGTCGCTGCGCTCGAAGGTCAGCGTGACGTACGAATCAGCCATCATGTGCAGGGCCTGCGACGCGTCCGCCGCATCGGCCAGCGCGGCGGCGGTGGCCGCGGCGACCCGCTCGGAGGCCCGGTACAGCGCGGCGGCGAGCAGCTCGCCCTTGCCCGGGAAGTAACGGTACACACTGGACGCGGTGATGCCCGCGGCCCGGCCGATCTCGTCGAGCCCGACCGCGTGGTACCCGTTCTGGTGGAACAGCCGGATCGCCTCGGCCAGGACGATCTCGCGGCGGGAGCTCACCCGCACCGCACCGCGCTCCAGGCCGGAGCCCGCCGGGGACGGCACCACCGGGGTGGGCGGATCGTCCCGCAGCACCGCGACCGCGATCCGGTGCAGCGCCACCTCGGCCCGGCCCTTGGTGATCGGGGTGCGATGCGTGGTGATGCTGCCGAACACGCTCAGCGCGGCCCGGGCCAGCGCCTCCGCGTCCGGGACGGTCAGCTCCTCCGGGCGGGCGGCCCGCAGCGGCACGACCAGCCGGCCGAAGAGCACGGCCAGGTCGGCCCGGAACTCCGCGCGGTGTTCTGGCTCGAGATAGCGCCACTCCCACTGGTAGAGGCCGCCGCTGCGGCGGTGCTTCACGGCGAGCCGGGACAGCGTGAGCAGCAGCGCCTTGAGTGTCGTCCGCGGCTCGGCGCCGGGTGGCAGGTCGGTGGTGGACAGTGCCGCGGCGAGCAGGCCGCGGGTAGCCTCGACCAGGAGCGCGTACTTGTTCGGGAAGTGCCGGTAGACCGCGGGGCCGCTGATGCCCACCGTCGAGGCGATCTGCTCGAGGCTCACGCCGTGGTAGCCGTGCTCGCAGAACAGCTCGGCCGCGACCTGCGCGATCCGCTCCCGCCGATCCTTCGGCCGCCTGCGCACCGGCCCGACCGCCGACCCGGCCGCAGCACGACCGGACCGAGCAGCCGCCCGGGACCGGCTGGCGGGCGGGCCTGCCGCCCGTCCGGGCTTGACCGGCGGGTCTGCCGCCGCGTTGCTCAACACCCCGCCAGCGTACTCGCGATTTCGCCTCATGTGGACTCGCAGATCCTTGACAGGAAGCGCAAATAGATGAATAAGTTAATCCTGATTCGCATCTGACGACGACGATTGGGTAGGCACCGGAATGGCCACCGAGGCGTACGTGTACGACGCCGTCCGCACCCCGCGCGGACGCGGCAAACCGACCGGCGCGCTGCACGGGGTGAAGCCGGTCTCGCTGCTCACCGGACTGATCGCGGCCCTGCGCGAGCGCGCGCCGGGCCTGGATCCGGCGGACATCGAGGACGTGGTGCTCGGCATCGTCTCGCCGCTCGGCGACCAGGGCTCGGATCTGGCGAAAGTCGCGGCCCTCGCCGCCGGATTGCCGGACACCGTGGCCGGGGTGCAACTCAACCGTTTCTGCGGCTCCGGCCTGGAAGCCGTGAACACCGCCGCGCAGAAGGTCCGCTCCGGCTGGGAGGACCTGGTGCTGGCCGGCGGCGTCGAGTCGATGTCCCGGGTGCCGATGGGTTCGGACGGCGGCGCCTGGGCGCTCGACCCGGAGACCAGCCTGGCCACCGACTTCGTCCCGCAGGGCATCAGCGCCGACCTGATCGCCACGATCAACGGGTACTCCCGCGCCGACGTGGACGGCTACGCCCTGCGCTCCCAGCAGCGCGCCGCGGCCGCCGCCGGTGACCGGAGGTTCGCCCGCTCGCTGATCCCGGTGCACGACCGCAACGGCCTGCTCGTCCTCGACCACGACGAGCACGTCCGCCCGGAGACCACGCTGGACGGGCTCGGTGCGCTGCCCGCCTCGTTCGCCCGGATCGGTGACCAGGCCGGCTTCGACGCGGTGGCGCTGCAGAAATACCACTGGGTCGAGCGGATCGAGCACGTGCACACGGCCGGCAACTCGTCCGGCATCGTGGACGGAGCGGCCCTGGTCCTGGTCGGCTCGGAGCGGGCCGGCGCCCGGGCCGGGCTCATGCCCCGGGCCCGGATCGTGGCCGGGGCGGTCAGCGGATCCGACCCGACCATCATGCTCACCGGACCGGCCCCGGCCGCCCGCAAGGCCCTGGCCAAGGCCGGCCTGACCGTCGACGACCTGGACCTGGTCGAGATGAACGAGGCGTTCGCCGCGGCGGTGCTGCACTTCATCGACGACCTCAAGGTCGACCCGGAGATCGTCAACGTGAACGGCGGCGCGATCGCGCTGGGTCACCCGCTCGGCGCGACCGGCGCCATCATCCTCGGCACCCTGATCGACGAGCTGGACCGCCGCGGCGGCCGGTACGGCCTGGCCACCCTCTGCATCGGCGGCGGCATGGGCATCGCCACCGTGATCGAGCGCCTCTAACCACGACGGGAGATCCGATGTCCGAGACCATCCGCTGGGAGCAGGACGCCGACGGGATCGTGCTGCTCACCCTGGACGACCCGGCGCGCGGCGCCAACACCATGAACGCGGCGTACATCCGCAGCATGGGCGAGACGGTGACCCGGCTCGAGGCCGAGCGCGACAGCATCACCGGCGTGATCCTGACGTCCGCCAAGAAGTCCTGGTTCGCCGGTGGTGACCTGGACAAGCTCGGCGCCACCGGCCCCGACCAGGGTCAGGCCGCCTTCGACTCGGCCACCGAGGTGAAGGCGCAGTTCCGGCGCCTGGAACGGCTGGGCCGGCCGGTGGTCGCGGCGATCAACGGGGCGGCGCTCGGCGGTGGGCTGGAACTCGCCCTCGCCTGCCACCACCGGATCGCGCTGGACGATCCGCGGGTCCGGGTCGGGCTGCCCGAGGTCACGCTCGGGCTGCTGCCGGCCGGCGGTGGCGTCGTCCGTACGGTGCGGTTGCTGGGGTTGGTCCCGGCCCTGACCCGGGTGCTGTTGCCGGGCACCCGGCACCGGGCGGCCGCCGCCCGCGAGCTGGGACTGATCGATCAGCTGGTGGACACCCCGGCGGCACTCGTCGCCGCGGCCCGCGAATGGATCTTCACTCATCCGGACGCCGCGCAGCCGTGGGACGTCAAGGGCCACCGGATCCCCGGCGGGCTGCCGGCCGCCCAGCTGCCGGCATTCCCGGCCACCCTGCGCAAGCAGCTCAAGGGCGCGCCGTACCCGGCGCCGCGGAACATCCTGTGCGCCGCGGTGGAGGGTGCGCAGGTCGACGTGGACACCGCGTTCACGATCGAGAGCCGGTACTTCGTCGAGCTGGTCACCGGTCAGATCACCAAGAACATGATCAAGGCGTTCTTCTACGACAAGAACGCGGCCGACTCCCGCGAGATCGGCGAGACCCCGCCGGTGCGCAAGGTGGCGGTGCTCGGCGCCGGAATGATGGGCGCGGCCATCGCGTACGTGTGCGCCCGCGCCGGCCTCGAGGTGGTCCTCAAAGACGTCACCGAGGAGGCGGCCCGGCGCGGCAAGGCGTACTCGGAAAGGCTCGTCGAAAAAACCGCGGCCCGCGACCGAAAAAGCGGCGTGGAAGCACACAGCGGCGTGAAACCCACCAGCGGCGCGGAAGCGAACAGCGGCGCGAAACCCACCGGCACCGCGACAGCCAACAGCGACGCGGAAGCGGCCGCGCTCCTCGACCGGATCACCGCCACCGCGGATCTCGACGCCCTGGCCGGCGCCGATGCCGTGATCGAGGCGGTCTTCGAGGATCCGGCGGTCAAGCACCGGGTCTTCGCCGAGATCGAGGACGTGGTCGCGCCCGGCGCGCTGCTCTGCTCGAACACCTCGACGCTGCCGATCACGCAGCTCGCCGACGGGGTGCGCCGCCCGGACGACTTCCTCGGCCTGCACTTCTTCTCCCCGGTCGACCGGATGCCGCTGGTCGAGGTGATCCGCGGGGCGAAGACCGGCGACCCGGCGGTGCACCGGGCGCTCGCGCTGGTCCGGCTGCTGCGCAAGACGCCGATCGTGGTCAACGACGCGCGCGGGTTCTTCACCAGCCGGGTGATCGGCACGTTCACCAGCGAGGGCCTCGCGATGCTCGCCGAAGGGGTGCCGCCGGCCAGCATCGAGCAGGCCAGCGGCCAGGCCGGCTATCCGGCGCCGGTGCTGGCGCTGATCGACGAGCTGACGCTGACGCTGCCCCGGCGAATCCGGGACGAGACCGCGGCCGCGATCCGGGCGTCCGGGCAGACCTGGACGCCGCACCCCGCGGACCCGGTGCTGGACCGGATGATCGATGAGTTCGGGCGTCCGGGCCGCTCGTCCGGTGCGGGTTTTTATGTGTACGCCGACGGCAAGCGGATCGGGCTCTGGCCCGGCCTGTCGGCTTTCGCCCAGTCCGGTGCCGCACCGGTGCCGTTCGCGGACCTCCAGGAGCGGATGCTCTTCATCGAGGCGCTCGAGTCGGTGAAATGCCTGGACGAGGGCGTGCTCACCACGGTCGCCGAGGCGAACATCGGCTCGATCCTGGGCATCGGCTACCCGGGCTGGACCGGCGGTGTGCTGCAGTACATCAACCAGTACCAGGGCGGCCTGACCGGTTTCGTGACCCGTGCCCGCGAGCTGGCCGACCGCTACGGCGAGCGCTTCACCCCACCGCCGCTGCTGCTCAAGAAAGCCGACGAGGGCTCACTGTTCCTCTAAACCGACCGGGGAACGACCAGACCGGCAGGGACCGACGAGACCGACCGGGAACGACGAGGCGGGCCGTTCGCACGGCCCGCCCCGTCGTGGGCAACGCCGCGGTCAGGGCCGCATCTCGTACGCGCCGACCAGCGACAGCACCTGCTCCCACACGGCAGCGGTACGCGCCTCGTCGGCAACCGGCCGCAGCACCTGCCCGAGCGCCCACGCCGCCTGCTCGTCGGTGGTCGCGGTCTTGCCGTGCAGGTCGGTCGCGTACTGCGCGAAGTCCCGCACCAGCACCGCGAAGATCTCGTCGAGCAGCACCTGATCAAGACCGGTCAGCTCGGCCTGCTCCAGGATCAGGTGGCCGTAGACGACCAGCGCGAACAGCTGCCCGACCGAGAGCAGGAAGTCCAGGTCCTTCTGCTGCTCCTCGCTGGGCGCGTGCTGGAGCAGCAGCATGCACAGCCCGTCGGCCTGCTGCCGGAACCGCGCCACGTTCGGCACCCCGGCGGACCGGTCATACGCGGCCCGCCAGTCGTGGAACCGGATCGCACCGAGCCCGCGAGCCGGACCCTGCCTGAACAGGAACTCGTCGTCGGCCGGGTCGTGCCGGGTCGGCACCGGCTCGAAGGAGGCCGCGTTGAACAGGTAGTTCGGCATGAACTTGAGGATCAGCGCCAGGTTGACGTGCACCGTGCCCTCGAGC
The DNA here is from genome assembly GCF_001509495.1 of Actinoplanes awajinensis subsp. mycoplanecinus. Taxonomy (NCBI): domain Bacteria; kingdom Bacillati; phylum Actinomycetota; class Actinomycetes; order Micromonosporales; family Micromonosporaceae; genus Actinoplanes; species Actinoplanes awajinensis. The sequence continues at coordinate 161,512 of NZ_LLZH01000294.1, forward strand.
TTCGGCAGGCCGCGGATGTCCATCGCCGCCTTGTCGAAATACGTGTCGGTCTCGAAGCCCTTGGCCGCGATCACGTCCCACATCAGGTCGATGACCCGCTCGCCCTCGGTGGTCACCTTCATCTTGGTCATCGGGTTGAAGAGCAGGTAGCGCCGGTCGTCCGGGCCGGCCGAGCGGAAGTAGTCGACGGCCCGGTCACTGAACAGCTTCATCGCGACCAGCCGCACGTACGCGTCGGCGAGCTCCCTGCGCACGTGCGGGAACGCGGTGACCGGCTTGCCGTAGAGCATCCGGCGGTGCGCGTGGGTGACCGCCTCGTACATGGCGTGCTCGCAGATGCCGATCGCGGCGGTGCACAGGTTGAACTTGCCGACGTTGACGGTGTTCAGCGCGGCGTCGAACGCGGCCCGCCCGGTGTGCAGCACGTCCTGCTCGCCGACCGGGTAGTCGCGCAGCTCGAACGTGCTGACGTACATCTGCTTGTTCACGACGTTCTTGATCAGGTGGTAGTTCTCGTGCCGGCTGTCGGCGGCGAAGAAGACGTACCCCTCGGGTCCCTCGACGTCGGCCCGGCGGCCGAAGACGGACACCAGCCCGGCGACGTTGCCGTTGCCGATGTAGTACTTGGTGCCGGTGGCGGTGAAGCCGCCGTCGCCGGTCGGGGTGAGCACCATGTCGGTCGCGTAGATGTCCGCGCCGTGGCTGCGCTCGGAGAGCGCGAACGCCATCACGTGCCCGTCGTCGAGCAGCCGCGCCGCGCGCTCGCGCACCGCACCGTTGCCGCTCTGCCAGACCGGGCCGAGGCCGAGCACGGTGACCTGCCAGACGTACCAGTAGTCCAGGCCGTAGAAGCCGAGGATCTCGCTGAGCGCGGCGTTGCGGGCGGTGTCCCAGCGTTTGTCCGGGTTGCCGTCCGCGTCGGCGGCCGGGGTCATGAACGTGGTGAACAGCCCTTCCTTCGCCGCGAAGGCCAGGAAGTCGTCGTACCAGGTCCGGTTGACGTAGCGCTCGACGAGCGCCTTCTTGCCACGCTCCTCGAAGAAGCCGACGGTGGCGCGCAGCAGACGGCGGCTCTCGGCGTCCAGGTGCGCGGGGTCGTATGTATCGGGGTTGAACAGCACTGTTCAGGCTTCCTTCCGGAGTTCGGTGAGTACCTCGTCGAGCCAGTCGAGCAGCATCCGCTCATAGGCGATGCCGCCGCGCAGCACGACGTGCTGGAGCCGCTGGCCGGTGGTCGGTGCCGCGTCGTCCGGGAAATCCCGCTTCTCGCCGGCCAGGTAGCGGGTGAGCAACTCCTCGTGCTCGGCGCGGTACCGCTCCACCTCGCCGATCAGCGCGGCCCGCCCGGCGGGGTCGTCGAACGCCGCGCCGCGCACCTTGACTGCCAGGTCGTGCCGGACCGCCTCGGGCTGCACCGGTTGGCGCAGCCACGCGGCCAGCACGTCCCGGCCGGTGTCCGAGACCGAGAACGTGCGTTTGTCCGGCCGGCCGTCCTGCCCGACCTCGAGGGCGACGACCCAGTCGTCGGTCTCCATCCGCTTCAGCACCCGGTAGATCTGCTGGTGGGTGGCGGTCCAGAACCGGCCGATGGACCGCTCGAACCGGCGGGCCAGCTCGTATCCACTTCCGGGCTGCTCCAGCAGGGAGACCAGGATCGCGTGCTCCAGCGCCATGCCCGGATTCTGCTATGCAACTCGTTGCATAGCAAGCCGTCGGCTCAGCAGTCCCGTTTCCAGGCCCGCCGCGCCGCGGTCGCCTCAACGAGTGCCGTCAGCAGGGGCAGGGCCTTCTCGGCCGCGACCCGCCCGGCCTGTTCGAACTCCGGGATGCGGGACAGCTCCCAGAACGCGTACTCGTCCACCTGCGGGCACAGCACCAGGTCGGCGTCCTCGGCCAGCCGGTCGGTGCCGCCCGGTTGCAGGGTGCTGACCGCGACCATGATGTGCAGCAACGTGGTCGGCGGGCGGCGCGGCAGCGGCCCGGACACGTCCACCGCGACCACGATGTCGGCGCCCAGCCGACGGGCGGCGGCGGCCGGGACCATGTTCACGATGCCGCCGTCGACCAGCAGGCCGCCGTCCCGTTCGATCGGCGGGAACACGCCCGGGATGGCCGCGCTGGCCATCACCGCGGACGCCACCGGCCCCTCGGTCATCACCACTTCCTGCCCGGTGGTGAGCTCGCAGGCCACCGCGGCGAACGGCAGTTTCAGCCCGGCGAAGTCCACCCCGCCGAGCGCGTCGTCCAGGAACGCGCCGAGCTTGCTGGTCTCGAACAGCGCCTTGCGGGTCCGGCCCGGCCGCACCAGCCGCGCCCAGCGCAGCGCCTGCGCCAGCTGGATGATCTCGTCCGGCCGTTTGCCGGCCGCGTACAGCGCGCCGACCAGGGCGCCGGCGCTGGTCCCGGTCACCACGGCCGGCTCCAGGCCCGCGCCGACCAGGGCGTCGAGGACCCCGATGTGCGCCGCGCCGCGGACCGCGCCGCCGCCCAGCGCCAGACCGATCCGGATCGGCTCGTCGTTTTCGCTCACGCCCACACCCTGAGCCTGCCGCCTCCTCCGGCACAAGCGCCGGAGAACCAGATCACCCCAAGCTACGTGTGAAGTTACGGCGCGCTCCGCACCGAAAAACCCCACGCAACACCCCACCCACCGCTACGTGTGAAGTTACGGCGCGCTCCGCACCGAAAATCCCCACGCAACAACCAGCCCGGCGCGCTCCGCACCGAAAAACCCCACGCAACGCCCCACCCACCGCAACGTGTGAAGTTACGGCGCGCTCCGCACCGAAAATCCCCACGCAACGACCCTCAGGCGGGTTTGATCTCGACGGGGATGCCGTTGAGGACCGCGTTGCCGGAGAGCGGGTCGATCACCAGCTCATCGGTGAGGACGTTCGAGTTCACCCCGGGATGCGCGGCCGCGACCGACATCCGCACACCCGGCAGGTCGTGCCCCCACCCGTGCGGCAGGCTGACCACCCCGGGCATCACCCGGTCGGTCACCTCGACCGTCGCCGACAGCGACCCGGCCCGCGACGTCACCGCGGCCGGCGCGCCGTCGGTCAGGGCCAGCCCGGCCGCGTCCGCCGGGTGGATCTGCAGCGTGCAGCGGTCCCGGCCCTTCACCAGCGCCGGCACGTTGTGCATCCAGCTGTTGTTGGACCGCAGGTGCCGCCGGCCGATCAGCACCAGGCCGGGGCGCGGCCGGTCCAGCGCGTCGCGCAGCCGGGTCACCTCGGCGATCAGCGGCGGCGCGGCCAGCTCGACCAGGCCGCTCGGCGTCTTCAGCACCTCCGGGATCCGGGACTGCAGCGGGCCGAGGTCGATCCCGTGCGGGGCGGCGAGCAGGCGGTCCAGCGAGAGGCCGTCCGGCACGGCGCCGAACCGGTCACCGTACGCACCGGTCCGCAACGCCACGTCGAGGAGCCGCTCGGCCGGGCCGTCCCCGGAGACCTGACTCCTCGATGCGGCCGCGTCGCCGGAGAAAGCCCGGCTGAGCGCCTGCTCCAGCAGCCGCTCGTGCACCAGCGCGGGATCGGCCTCCGCGCCCTGGCCGGAAATGATCAGGATGAGGCGGGCCAGGATGTCGCACTCGTCCATCCCGTCCGGGCCGGGCGGCAGCACCGGCGGCGAGTAGGCCACGAAGTTGCGCACGGCCAGGGCCAGGAACGAGAAGTCGTAGTGTCCCTTCCGGAGCGCGTCCAGCGGCGGCAGGATCACGTCGGCGTGCCGGGTGGTCTCGTTCAGGTAGGGGTCGACGCTCACCATGAAGTCGAGCCCGTCCAGCGCGCGGGCCAGGCGGTCGCTGTTCGGGGTGGACAGCACCGGGTTGCCGGCCACCGTCAGGAACGCCCGGACCTGCCCCTCCCCCGGCGTCTCGATCTCGTCGGCGAGCGTGGCGACCGGCAGCTCGCCCTTCACCTCGGGCAGCCCGCGGACCCGGCTGTGCCAGCGCCCGGTGCTGAACCCGCGGCCGCCCGGCTGCGCGTTCGGCCGCAGGTGCGCGGCGAGCGGGAACATCACGCCGCCGGGGCGGTCCAGGTTGCCGGTGAGCACGTTGACCACGTCGACGAGCCAGCTGGTCAGGGTGCCGAACTCGACGGTGCAGGTGCCGATCCGGCCGTACACCGCGGCGGTGGGCGCGGCGGCGAGCTCGCGGGCCAGTCCGCGGATCCGGTCCGCGGGCACGTCACAGACCGCGGTGACCCGCTCCGGACCGAAGGCCGCGGCCAGACCGCGCAATTCTTCAACCCCATTGATGTACGGCGTGAGCCGTCCGAGATCGATCAGCTCTTCCGCGAACAGCGTGTGCACGATCCCGAAGAGCAGGTACGCGTCCGTGCCGGGCCGGATGAACAGGTGCTCGTCGGCGTGCTCGGCGGTCCGGGTGCGGCGCGGGTCCACCACGACGAACCGGCCGCCGCGCGCCTGGATCGCCCGGAGCCGCCCGGGGAAGTCGGCCGCGGTGGCCAGGCTCCCGTTCGACTCCCACGGGTTGGCGCCGAGCATCAGCAGGTAGTCGGTGCGGTCCAGGTCGGGCACCGGGATGGCCAGGGGGTTGCCGTAGAGGTAGCCGCAGGACACGTGCTTGGGCATCTGGTCGACGGTGCTCGCCGAGAAGATGTTGCGGGTGCCGAGCGCTTTGAGCAGCGGCGTGACGTAGAGGCCGCCGGCCATCGTGTGCACGTTCGGATTGCCCAGGTACGCCGCGACGGCCTGCGGTCCGTACCCCGCAATGATCGGCCGGAGGCCGGCCTCGACCGCCGCGAACGCCTCGGGCCAGGAGACCTCCTCGTGCCGGCCACCTCGGCGGATCATCGGACGGCGCAGCCGGTCCGGATCGTCGGAGAGCCGGCCGAACGTGGCGCCCTTCGGACACAGGAAACCGTGACTGAAGACATGGTCACGATCGCCGCGGACGCTGGTCACGACGTCGTCGGCGACGGTCAGTTCCAGGCCGCAGGCGGCCTCGCAGAGCGGACAGGTGCGGTACGCGGTGCGGTTCACGCCGGCCATGACGTCTCACCAGCCTCCCGGTAGGTTACCGAGCAGTATCCGTCATATTCCGCGTCGTGGTCAGCCCAGTGGCGCGGTGCTCTCCCGGGTGATCAGCCGGCCCGGCACGGTCTCGACGCCGGTGCCCAGCGTGCCGCCGATCGCGGCGAACAGCCGTTGCGCGGCGATCCGGCCGAGCTCCTCGAGGTTCATGTCGACGGTGGTCAGCGGCGGGCGGGCGTTGGCGGCCAGGATCGTCCAGTTGTCGTAGCCGATCACCGCGACCTGCGACGGCACGTCCCGGCCCGCTTCGTGCAGCACGTCGAGGACACCGCGGGCGATCTCGTCGGAGCCCGCGAAGATCGCGTCAACGTCCGGGCAGCGGTCCAGCAGCAGCCGGGTGGCGCCGCGGCCCCACGCCTCGGACCACATGCCGAACCAGACCTCGCCGCCGGCCAGCTCCAGGCCGGCCTCGGCGAGCCGGGCCTGCGCGCCCCGGGCCCGGTCCTGGGCGGCGCTGTACCCCGGGTCGCCGGTGATGTGCGCGATCCGCCGGCGGCCGCAGCGGATCAGGTGGTCGACCGCCAGCCGGCCACCGTCCACGTTGTCGGTGACCAGCGAGAGGTCGGCCGGGTCGTCGGACGGCGAGTACGCGTAGACCACCGGCACCGGCAGGTTGCGCCCGAGCGACGGCCGGGTGTCCGGCCGGGCGCCGACCACGATCAGCCCGTCCACCCGGCGGGACAGCAGGGCCCGCAGGTGGTGGCGTTCGCGGATGGTGTCGCCGCGGGCGTCGCAGAGGAACACCGAGGTCTGGTCGGAGCCGAACGCGTCCTCGGCGCCCATCAGGATCGGGATCGAGAACCGGCCCTCGAGGTCCGAGGTGAGCAGGCCGACAGTGCCGCTGCGCTGCGTGATCAGGCCCTGGGCCAGGGTGTTCGGCGAGAAGGAGAGCTGCTCGGCGGCCTGGACCACCCGGGCCCGGGTCTCCGCGCGCACCTGCTGCTTGCCGTTGAGCGCCTTGGACGCGGTGGCCACCGAGACACCGGCGAGCCGGGCCACGTCGCGCAGGGTGACCGCGCGGCCGGTGGCCGTCCCGTTCGTCGACTCCACGCCGCGCCTCCGTTCCCGGCGATTCTCGGACGGCAGCGCGCCGCCTGTCGAATCCCTTGACAACAAAATCACCCCGGCATTACGTTTCTGAAAACCTTTTCGGTCGACCGAAAAGGTCCTCAGTGCACGCTTCCTGCTGCTCAGATCTTCATCGAGCCTAGTACACGCGATCGGCCACCCCGAAACACACTCCGAAACGTCGGATTCGAGGAGGACCACTGTGAGGAAAAGGACATACCGCATTTACCGCAGAACCGTCGCGACCGTGGCGGCCCTGGGACTGATGGCCGGCCCGGCCGCCTGCAGCTCCGGCCCGGACGAGACGGCCTCCGCGGGCCCGGCCACCGCCGAGGGCACCGACGACGGCGCCCAGCTGAGCCTGTGGACCCGCGCGCCGCTGGAACTGCAGGCCAAGGCGCTGGTCACCGCGTACAACGCGAGCCACAAGAACCAGGTCAGCCTGACCATCGTGCCGAACGACGACTACGTCGCGAAGGTCGGTGCGGCGGCCGGCAGCGGTGACCTGCCCGACCTGTTCGCCGCCGACATCGTCTACGTGCCGAACTGGACCAAGGCGGGGCTGTTCGCCGACCTGACCGACCGGATCAAGCTGCTGCCGTACGCCGACAAGATCAACCAGGGACACCTGGCGGCCGGCACCTACGAGAACAAGCAGTACGTGCTGCCGTTCGTCCTCGACCTCTCGGTGATCTTCTACAACAAGAAGCTCTATAAGGAAGCCGGCCTCGACCCGGAGAAGGGACCGGCCACCCTCGACGAGTTCAAGCAGCAGGCCCTGGCCGTGCAGAAGCTCGGCAAGCCGGGTGTGCACGGCACCTACTTCGGCGGCAACTGCGGCGGTTGCAACGTCTTCACCTGGTTCCCGATGGTGTGGGCGTCCGGCGCCGAGGTGATGAACGCCGAGGGCACCTCGTCGCTGCTCGACGGCCCGGCCGCCCAGCAGGTGTATCGCACCTGGCGGGAGCTGCAGGACGGCGGGGCGATCGCGCCCGGTTCCAAGGACGAGACCGGCGCCACCTGGGTCGCGGCCTTCCAGGAGGGCAAGATCGGCGTGATGCCGTACCCGGCGACGCTGCTGAAGACCGCGTCCAAGACGGTCGACGTGGGCGTGGTGCCGATCCCGGGCGCGACCGGCGGCGCCTCCACCTTCGTCGGCGGCGACGGCATCGGCGTCTCCAAGGACTCCAAGAAAGCCGATCAGGCCTGCAACTTCCTGTCCTGGCTCACCTCGGAGGCGGCCCAGGTCGACGTGCTCGCCGCGAACGACAGCACGGTCGCCCGCACCGACCTGGCCGACAACAAGTACGCCGCGAAGGACCCGCGGGTCGCCACGATCAACAAGGTCGCCGCGTCCCCGCAGAGCAAGACGCCGTTCGCGGTCAACTTCCAGCAGGCCTTCAACGCACCGGGCAGTCCCTGGGTCACGCTGCTGCGCAACCAGGTCTACGGCGATGCCGGGGCGCTGGCGAAGGACAACGCGGCCGTCACCGACGTACTCGGGCAGTAGTGACCGCGCGGCGCCGGGACCACCCGGCGCCGCGCGAGAAGCCCGCGCGGGAAGAAAGCCGGACCACGAACCCGGCACCGCGCCCGGTCCGAAGGGAATCGACAACCATGACCACCATCCTGTCCGCGCCGCCGGCGCGGCCCGGCGCACCGCCGCACACCAGGCGACGCCGGCGCCGGGAGATCCACGGCTGGGCGTACGCCACGCCGAGCGCCCTGCTGGTCGGCGTCTTCTTCGTCGTGCCGGTGCTGCTGGTCGTCCGGATGTCGCTCTCCGACTGGGGACTGTTCGCCGGTGACCGCGGCTGGAACGCCCCGGAGAACTTCACCGACGCCGTCGACGACCGGCTGTTCTGGCCAGCAGTCGGTTTCACCGTCAAGTACACGCTGGTCACCACGGTGATCCTGCTCGGCCTGGCACTCGGGCTGGCCCTGGTGGTGCAGGAGTCGAACCGGTGGACCGGTTTCCTGCGCACCTCGATCCTGGTGCCCAGCGCGCTCGGCCTGGCCTCCGCGTCGCTGCTGTTCTACGCGCTCTACTCGCCGCAGAGCGGCCTGTTCGGCGAGGTGTCGTTCCTCGGCACGCCGACCCGCGCGCTCTGGTCCACCGTCGCGCTGATCGTCTGGCGGTTCGCCGGTTTCTACATGGTGCTGCTGCTCGTCGGCCTGCAGGCGATCCCCGGCGAGGTGTACGAGGCGGCCCGCCTGGACGGCGCGAACCGGCTGCAGACGTTCCGGCACGTCACCCTGCCGCTGATCCGCCCGTCGCTGGCGCTCTGCACGATCCTCTGCGTCACCGGCTCGATGCTCGCGTTCGACCAGTTCTACATCCTGACCAAGGGCGGGCCGGACAACAGCACGATCACCGTCGTCCAGCTGATCTACAACGCGGCGTTCGCCGGCCGCAACAACCTGGGCCTGGCCGCCGCGCTGTCCATCATCCTGCTCGGCGCGCTGCTGGTGCTGAACCTCGCGCAGTTCCGCTGGCTGCGCTCGAAGGAGGACTGAGGTGGCGCTGTTCCGGCGTACCCCGTACTACGTGCTCACCGGCGGGCTCGCGGTGATCTTCCTGTTCCCGCTGGTCTGGGCGGCGACGGCGTCGGTGTCGCCGCACGCCGGCACCGCGCAGACGCACGGCTGGGGCCTGGCCAACTACGTCACGCTGGCCAACTACCAGGCCGGTGTCGGGCGGTACCTGCTGAACTCGGCGATCGTCTCCGGGCTGACCGTGCTGGTCACCCTGCTCGCCTCGGTGCTCGGCGGGTACGCGTTCGCGACGTACCGGTTCCCCGGCCGCAACGTGCTGTTCCTGCTCATCCTGGCGATCCTGATGGTCCCGTACGCGACCCTGCTGATCCCGCTCTACGTCCTGCTCAACCAGCTCGGCCTGCAGAACTCGCTGGCCGGCCTGGCCCTGGTGCTGAGCATGTTCCAGCTGCCGTTCGCCACGTTCCTGATGCGGATCTCGTTCGAGGCGGTGCCGGCCGAGTTGCGCGAAGCCGCCCTGATCGACGGCTGCGGCTCGGTCCGCGCGCTGTGGCACGTGCTGCTGCCCGCGGTGAAACCCGGCCTGATCACGGTGGGCCTGTTCGCGTTCCTGGCCGCCTGGAACGACTTCATCACCCCGCTCGTGCTGATCAGCGACTCCGGGAAGCTGCCGTTGCCGCTCGCCGTCGCGAACATGCGCCAGCAGGTGATGGGCATCGTCGACTACGGCGCGACCGAGGCCGGCGTGGTCGTCCTGGCGCTGCCCTGCGTGCTGCTCTTCCTCGCCCTCCAGCGGTACTACGTCCGCGGGTTCATGTCCGGCGCTCTCAAAGGTTGATCACGTGACGATCGATGAAACCCTGTCCATGACCGCCACCGGCACGCCCGCGGCACCCCGCAGCGGCCGGTTGCGCCCGCTGAGCCTGCGCGAGGTGACCCTGCGCGACGGGTTCTGGCAACGCCGGCAGCAGGTCAACCGGAACACCTCGCTCGCGCACATCGAGCACTGGATCGAACGGACCGGGTGGCTGGCCAACTTCACCGTGGCGCCGGAGTCCCGCCGGGGCCGGGAGTTCTCGGACAGCGAGATCTACAAGCTGCTCGAGGCGATGGCCTGGGAGCTCGGCCGCGAACCCGACCCCGGCCTGCGGGCGCGCTACGACCGGATCGTGGCCGTGGTGGCCGCCGCCCAGCTGCCGGACGGATATCTCAACACCCGGTTCGGCCGGGCCGGGCAGCCGCCGCGCTGGTCCGATCTGGAGTGGGGTCACGAGCTGTACTGCCTCGGCCACCTGATCCAGGCCGCGGTGGCCCGGGCCCGCACCGGCCACCCGGACGACCTGCTGGTGCTCGTCGCGCGGCGGGCCGCCGACCTGGTCTGCGAGGTGTTCGCGGACGCCGGGGTGTGCGGGCACGCCGAGATCGAGCCGGCCCTGGTCGAGCTGTACCGGGTCACCGGCGAGCGGCGCTACCTGGAGCAGGCCCGGCTGTTCGTGGAGCGGCGCGGGAACCAGGTGCTCGACGACATCGAGTTCGGCCGGTCGTACTTCCAGGACGACGTGCCGGTCCGGGACGCCGAGGTGCTGCGCGGGCACGCGGTACGGGCGGTCTATCTCGCGGCCGGCACCGTCGACGTGGCGGTGGAGACCGGCGACGACGAGCTGCTGGCCGCGGTGGTCCGGCAGTGGCGCGCCGCGGTGAGCCGGCGGACGTACCTCACCGGCGGGATCGGCTCGCGGCACCAGGACGAGGCGTTCGGCGACGACTTCGTGCTGCCGCCGGACCGGGCGTACTCGGAGACCTGCGCCGGGGTCGGCTCGGTGATGCTGGCCTGGCGGCTGCTGCTCGCCGAGGGCGACCCGCGGTACGCCGACCTGATCGAGCGGATCCTGTTCAACGTGATCGCGACGTCGCCGTCCGACGACGGCACCCGGTTCTTCTACACCAACACCCTGCACCAGCGGGTCCTCGGCACCGAGCCGGGCGCCGACACCCAGGTCCCGCGGGCCGCGTCGACGCTGCGGGCGCCCTGGTTCGAGGTGTCCTGCTGCCCGACGAACCTGGCCCGGACGTTCGCGGCGCTGACCGCGTACATCGCCACCACCGACGACGACGGGGTGCAGCTGCACCAGTACACCGCGGCCGACGTGGGCGTGACGCTGCCCGACGACCGGCGCGTCGGGTTCCGCGTCGACACCGACTACCCGGCGACCGGGCGGATCACCGTCCGGATCACCGAGTCGCCCGGCACCCCGTGGACCCTGACCCTGCGCATCCCACCCTGGGCGACCGGGGCCACCCTGATGACCAGCGACGGCGGCGTGACCGAGGTCGCGCCCGGCTCGGCCCGCCTGCGCCGCGTCTTCACCCCCGGTGAGCTGGTGATCCTCGACCTGCCGCTGCACCCGCGCCTGACCGTCGCCGATCCGCGTGTCGACGCGGTCCGCGGGTGCGCCGCGGTGGAACGCGGGCCGATCGTCTACTGCGCCGAGTCGGTCGACCTGCCCGCCGGCGTCGCCCTGGACGCCCTGCGCCTGACCCCGTCGCTCACCGACACCCCCGGCGCGGTCCTCGCCACCTGCGAGGTCACCGCGCTCCCGGACGAGAACTGGCCGTATTCCGGCACACCGTCCCCGCTCCCGGCCCGCCGCTCCCCGGTCACCGCGGTCATCCCGCTGCGCCCTTACCACTCGTGGGCCGGTCGCGGTCCGTCGACCATGCGGGTCTGGATCCCGATCAAAACCCTTTCCGGTACGACCTGAGCACACCGCCCGTGGCTACCGGTCACGCGACGCCCGCCGCACCCCGGACCGCGACGCGGCTCCCGACCCCGGCTGGTGCTGAGGGTCGTCTCCGAGGGCCGGAGACAACCCTCAGCACCAGCTGAGCCCCGCATTCGTGCCACGCTCGCCGGATCGTCCCCCGGTGCCGGTGCGGGTTGAGAAGACTTCCCCCCGTACCGCCGATCACTCACGGGGAGAACCGCACATGAAGCTGAACCGACTGACCGCCGTCGCTGCCGCCGCCGCCCTGGCCCTCACCGGGCTGGTCGCCACGACGGCGCCGGCCCAGGCCGCCGCGGCCAAGCCGGCGCTCGTCATCGACTACGGCCACCACAAGGTCAAGGTCAAGCCGAAGGCGATCTACCCCTTCAAGGACCTCTACTTCACCGGCATCCACTGGACGTCGCTGACCTCGACCACCGGGTACGCCACCGCGACGCAGAACGTCAACACCTGCATCCCGTCCTGCGCCGACGCGAACTACAAGCGCACCAAGGTCAAGCTGAAGTTCACCAAGGTCAAGCTCTCCGACTGCCGCCGGGTCTTCAGCCGCGTCACGGTCACCCAGGTGAAGTCGAAGAAGGTCGCCACCCACACCCTCCCGGTCTTCGCCAAGAAGGGCTGCTGACCGGTACCGGGTTCCCGGCCGGCGCTCAGGGGTGTCTCGGAGGGCTCGAGGCACCCCTGAGAGCCGGCCGGGGTCAGACGGTGGTGGCCGGGATGCCGGCCGTGCGGGTCAGGTCGTGGCCGATGTCGGCGGCGGTGCGGAGCAGCTTCGGCAGGTGGTCGTCGAGCAGGGTCTCGACCGAGGTCTCCGCGGCGTGCACCGTCACGTTCAGCGCGGCGACCACCCGGCCCTCGCCGTCGCGCACGCCGGTCGCGACCGAGCGGATGCCCGGCGCCAGGTCCTGGTCGGCCAGGGCCCAGCCCTTCGCGCGGACCTCGCGCAGCGCGGTCTCCAACTCGGCGGGTGACGGCTGCCGGCGCGGGGTGATCCCGGAGCGGGACGCCTCGGCCACCACGCCGGCCACGGTCGCCGGTGGCAGGGCCGCCAGCAGGACCTTGCCCATCGAGGTCGCGGCGGCCGGGAACCGGGTGCCGATGGTCACCGCGAGCGTGACGATCTTCGGGACGGCCACCCGCGCCACGTAGACGATGTCGCTGCCGTCCATCTGGGCCATCGACGTCGACTCGCCGGTCTGCGCGACCAGCTTCTCCATGTGCGGGCGGGCCACGTCCCACAGGCTCAGCGAGTGCACGTACGCCATGCCGAGGTCGAGCACCCGCGGGGTCAGCGCGTACCCGCGGCCGGCGCCGCGCACGTAGCCGAGCGTCTCCAGGGTGATCAGGATCCGCCGCACGGTCGGCCGGGCCAGCCCGGTCAGGCCGGCGATCTCACTCAGCGTCATCGACGGCGTGCCGGACCGGAAGGCGCGCAGGACGTCGAGGCCGCGCGCGAGCGCCTCGATGAAGTCGGGACCCGCGCCCCTTCCGGTGTCAGTCATCGGCTCAATGCTTCCACTGCGCCGATCCCGCGTCGTAGTCGGTGTACTGGTACGGGTTGTCGAACAGCTCGGCCGGCGGGACCTCGGGGTTCATCCCCCGCTTCCACGCCTCTTCACCCAGCGTCTCGCGCAGGTGATCGACGGTCGCCGCCACCTTGGCGCGGGCCGTGGCGAGATCGGCATCGACGAGCTTGCCGTCCCGTTTGACCACCCGGCCGCCGACCAGCACGGTGTGCACGTCGCCGCGCTGCGCCTGGAACGCCACGTGCCCGTACGCGTTGAGGATCGGGAACATCACCGGCGAGTCGTCGTTGCGCAGCAGCACCACGTCGGCCAGCCGGCCCGGGGTCAGCGCGCCGACCTCCGAGTCCATCCCGAGCGCCTTGGCGCCGCCGCGGGTGGCCCAGTCGACGACGTGCTCGGCCCGCAGGTGGTGGTTCGTGACCGTCTCCTGCTTCCCGTGCGCCTCCAGGTGCTCGCGGGACCGGTCGGCGCTGAGCGTGGTGCGCATCGCCGAGAACAGGTCGCCGCTCCACCACACGCTGGTGTCCATCGAGAGCGACACCGGAATGCCGTGCTTGCGCAGCTGCCAGGTGGGCGGGTAACCCTGCCCGGCGCTCTGCTCGCTCTCGGTGGAGACCGAGACCGAGCCGCCGGTGGCCGCGATCCGATGGTACGAGTCGCTGCTCAGGGTGGCCGCGTGCACGTAGACGGTGCCCGGGGTCATGAAGCCGTTCTCGTACATCAGCCGGATGCCGTCGTCGTTGGTGGCGCCCCACACCCCGGCGTGCGTGGTGACCGGGACGCCCAGCTCACGGGCCACCTCGAAGGCCGCCTTCTCCGGGAACGCCGGGTCGCCGGTGACGTCGAAGGCGAGCTGGAACCCGGCCAGCTTGCCGTTCGCGATCCGGCGCCGGTGGAAGTCGCGGAACCCGTCGGAGGTGGTCCACTCCCACGGGCCCTGCTGGATGTTGCCGTAGGCGAGCACGAACCGGCCGGGCACCGCCTCGAGCGCGTCCACCGCGGCGTCCGCGTGCTGCGGGGTCTGCAGGCCGTGCGACCAGTCGACGGTGGTGGTCACCCCGGCGTCGATCGCCTCGATCGCGGAGAGCAGGTTGCCGGCGTAGACGTCCTCCGGGCGGAACAGTTTGCCGGACTCCAGGTAGTACCAGACGAAATACTGGCTCAGGGTCCAGTCGGCGCCGTACCCGCGCATCGCCGTCTGCCACATGTGCCGGTGGGTGTCGATCATGCCGGGCATCAGGATGCCGCCGGTGGCGTCGATCTCCTCGGCGTCGTCCGGGGCGGTCAGGCCGACCCCGACCTCGGCGATCCGGTCGCCGACCACGAGCACGTCGGCGCCGGGGAGCACCGTGTGCGCGTCGTCCATGGTGAGTACCAGTCCGTTGCGGAAGATAACGCTCATGGTCACCTCAAATTCGGACGCCTGTCCGCTGTACGGGCAGCTTCGTTTCGGACAGCGTGTTCCGGGCCACAACTGATGTCAAGAGTGTGTTTCCGGAGTGTTGACAGCGCAGGCCGGACCGGCGACGCTGTTTCAGCGGACAGACGTCCGCAGAACGGGCGGTTGTGATGGCGGAACAACGCAGCGGACCCCTGTCCGGCCTGCTCGTGGCGGACTTCTCCCGGATCCTGGCCGGGCCGTACGCGACCATGCTGCTGGCCGACCTGGGCGCCGAGGTGATCAAGGTGGAGAGCCCGGCCGGCGACGACACCCGCACCTGGATGCCGCCGGTACGCGACGGCGTCTCCACGTACTATCTCGGGATCAACCGCAACAAACGGTCGATCGCGCTGGACCTCAAGGACCCGGACGACCTGACCGCGGCCCGCGAGCTGGCCCGCCGCGCGGACGTCATGATCGAGAACTTCCGGCCCGGCGGCCTGGCCCGCTTCGGCCTCGACCACGCCACCGTCGCGGCCGGCAACGAGAAGATCGTCTACGCCAGCATCAGCGGTTTCGGCTCCGGCGCCGGTGCCGGGATGCCCGGGTACGACCTGATGGTCCAGGCCATCTCCGGCCTGATGAGCCTCACCGGCGACCCGGACGGCTCCCCGTTCCGGGCCGGCATCTCGGTCTTCGACGTGATGGCCGGCATGCACGCGAGCATCGGCATCCTGGCCGCGCTGAACCGGCGCGCGGTCACCGGCCGGGGCCAGCACATCGAGGTCAACCTGCTCAGCTCGGCGCTGTCCGGCCTGGTCAACCACTCCAGCGGGTACGTCGCCGGCGGCACCGTGCCGTTCCGGATGGGCAACGCGCACCCGAGCCTGTTCCCGTACGAGCCGCTGCCCACCAAGGACGGCGAGCTGATCGTGATCGCCGGCAACGACGGCCAGTTCCGCAAGCTGTGTCAGGTGCTCGACCTGCCCGGGCTGCCCGAGGACCCGCGCTTCGGCCGCAACCAGGACCGCACCGCGCACCGCGAGGAGCTGCGCCCGATCCTGGTGGAGCGGCTGGCCACCCGCACCCGCGACGAGTGGTTCCGCGCGCTGCTGGACGCCGGGGTGCCGTGCGCGCCGATCAACACGATCGACGAGGGCGTGGCGTTCGCCGAGGAGCTGGGCCTGAACCCGGTGATCGACTCCGGCGGCATCCCGTCGGTCCGCAACCCGATCACGTTCTCCGAGACCCCGCCGCGGTACGAGCTGCCGCCGCCCGGGCTGGACGAGCACGGCGAGGAGATCCGCGCATGGCTGAAGAGTTGAAGTTCCCGACCGGGCTCGGCACGTCCGACGCCGACAGCATCTCGCTGCTCGGGCAGGACCTCGCGGCCGACCTGATGGGCAAGGTCGGTTTCGGGGAACTGGCGTTCTGGCTGGTCGCCCGGCGCCGGCCGAACGCCGGTGAGGTGCGGGTCTTCGAGGCGGTCCTGGTCGCGCTCGCCGATCACGGGTTCACCCCGACCGCGATCGCCGCCCGGCTCACCTATCTCTCCGCGCCGGACTCGCTGCAGGGCGCCCTGGCGGCCGGGCTGCTCGGCGGCGGGTCGCGGTTCCTGGGCGTCACCGAGGACTGTGGACGGTTCCTGGCCGAGGCCCTGGCCGGTGGGGCGCCGGACGACTATCCGGCGTTCGCCACCGAGCTGATCGCGACGAGCACCGGGCGGATCCCCGGGCTCGGCCACCCGGTGCACAAGGTCCAGGACCCGCGCACCCCGGTGCTGATCCGGATCGCCCAGGAGGAGGGGCTGTACGGCCCGCATCTGCGACTGCTCAAGGCGATTGCCGCCGTACACCCGAAAAAGCTGCCGTTGAACGGCGCCGGAGTCTGCGGCGCTGCCCTGGCCGACCTCGGTCTCCCGATCGAGATGTTGCGCGGTTTCGCGCTGCTGGCCCGCGCCGCGGGCCTGCTCGGCCAGCTCGCCGAGGAGCACCGCCGCCCGGTCGCCAACCAGATCTACCTGACCGTCGACCGCAACGCGGTGTACGAGCCCTAGGAAGGAACCCCCATGGCCAGCATCGTCGCGGTCATCGCCTCGACACACCACCCCTTCTACTACCGGGCCAGCACCGCGACCGGCGACGACCGGCCGCCGTTCGCCGACGAGTGGACCCGCAAGATCCTGGCGTTCCGGGAGACGCTGACCCGGGCGAAGCCGGACGTGCTGGTGATGGTCGGCTCGGACCACTTCCACCAGCTGTGGCTGGACAACATGCCGCAGTTCCTGGTCGGCAAGGCGCCGATGTACGACGCGAACTGGTACAACGAGGAACGCGAGTTCGGCCTGCCCCGGATGCGCCTGAACGGCCACGAGGACCTGTCCGCGCACATCCTGCGGGCCGGCCTCGACGAGGGTTTCGACCTGGCGTTCAGCAACGAGCTGCGGATCGACCACAGCATCACCTGCCCGATCATCACGCTGCGGCCCGAGGCCGACCTGCCGATCGTGCCGATCTACACGAACATCTTCGCGCCGCCGCTGCCCCAGCCGTCCCGGTTCGTCAAACTCGGCGAGGCGATCCGGCGGATCATCGAGCAGTGGCCGTCGCACCTGCGGGTCGCGGTGATCGGCACCGGTCACCTGTCGCTGGAGCTGGGCGGGCCACGGCAGTTCGGGCCGCACGGCCCGGACCCGGAGTTCGACCGGCGCGCCGTCGAGTGGATCGCCACCGGCGACCTGGACGGCTGCCTGCGCGCGGTCAGCCTGGACAGCCTGCACGCGCCCGGCAACGCGACACACGGCTTCATGGACTTCATGCTGATGATGGGCGTGGCCGGGGCCGGCGCGAAGGCCGACTACGTGGACACCCTCGACCTGTTCCACACCATGGAGGCGTACTTCACCTGGTACCCGAACGGAGCGCCGGCATGAGCAGATACCTGCTGAACAAGTTCCTGTTCACCGTGGACCGGGACCCCGCGCTCGTCGAGCGGTACCGATCGGAACCGGCCGAGCTGGTGACGTGGTGGGAGGGCACGGTGGCCAACTCGCTGCTGAACTCGCACACCGGCGAGGCCAGCACCTGGCTGGCCTTCACCGCGGAGGAACGCGCGGCCCTGACGGCCCACGACCACGTGAAGCTGTTCGAGCTGGGCGCGCACCCGTTCCTGACCCTGACGCTGTTCATCGCGCTGTTCGAGCGGGACAACACCGAGCCGCTCGAGTACCAGAAGGCCTACGGGGCGAAGCTGGCACACCTGAGCCTGCCGTACCCGGACATCGCGACATGATCAGCGCGGCGGTGCTGCGGACCTGCGGGTCGCCGCCGGTGATCGAGCGCCGCCCGGACCCGCAGGCCCGCGACGGCGAGCTGACGGTCACCGTCGCGGCCGCGCCGATCACGCCGCTCGACCTGCTCTGCGCCTCCGGCGAGAGCTATTTCGGTACGCCGGCGACCCCGTACGTGCCGGGAGTCCAGGGCACCGGGCAGCTGAGCGACGGTACGCCGGTGTGGTTCGCCACCGCGGCCGGGATGCGCCCCGGCGACGGCAGCATGGCCTCGGTGGTGACGGTGCCCGAGGCGGACGTGGTCCGGTTGCCGCCCGGCGCGCCGTCGCACCTGGTCGCCGCGCTCGGGCTGTCCGCGGTCGCGGCGCTCGCCGCGCTCCGGCACGCCGGCGGGCTGACCGCCGGCCAGCAGGTGATCGTGCTCGGCGCCGGTGGCGTGGTCGGGCAGGCCGCGATCCAGCTGGCCCGGCTGGCCGGCGCCCGGCGGGTGATCGCGGTGGCCCGGTCGGCGCCGGCCCGGGAACGGGCCGCCGAGCTGGGTGCGCACGCGACCGTCGCGCTGCTGCCCGGCGACGACGTCACCGCGCTGGCCGGACGGCTGCGCGCGGCCGCCGACGGGCCGGCCGACCTGGTGCTCGATCCGGTGTTCGGGACACCGGCCGCGGCCGCGCTGCGGGTGCTGCGACCCGGCGGCCGGCTGGTGAACCTGGGTTCGGCGGCCGGGCCGACCGCGCCGATCGACTCGGCGACCCTGCGCGGCGGCTCCCTGCACGTCGTGGGCTACACCAACAACGCGCTGTCCACCGTGGAGCGCGCCGCGCTGGTGGCCGAGGTCGCCGGGCACGCGGCGGCCGGTCGGCTGACCGCCGGGCACGAGGTGGTGCCGTTCGGCACGGTCGGCACCGCCTGGCAGCGGCAGGCGTCCGGGACCGCCGGTGGCCGGATCGTGCTCGGCTTCTGAGTACCCGTACTCATGACCCGGCGGCGCCGGGACGGGATCGTGGGTACATGCCTCAGCACGACACCGACCGGGGTGCGATCGGCCCGGTCCGCCGGCGCGACCCGGTCTACCGCACCGTCACCCGGATGCTGGCCTTCGCGCTGTCGCCGGTCGCCGCCGTGGTCGCCCCCGGCCGCGCCCGGCAGACCGCGTGCCGGTGGGCGCTCGCCGCGCGCTTCCCGGCGGAGAGCCTGCACGGCCTGGACCCGGCGGCGCGGGCGGCGTTCGAGGCGGCCCGCACCCGTGCCCTGTGGACGTACGGCGAACTGCTCGGCCTGACCTCCGGTCACCGCGACCGACAGGTCCAGGCCGAGCTTTTCCACGCCGAGGTGCAACGGTGCGGGTCGGCCACCGAGGCCCGGCGGTGGGCACTGCCGCCGGACGAGTCGCGGCACGTCGCGGGTACGGCCATGGACGTCCGGCCCACCGAGGGCGCGCGCTGGCTGGAGCGGCACGGGGCGCTGCACAGCCTGTACCGCGTCTACGACAACGAGTGGTGGCACTTCGAGTACCACCCGGACGGGCCGCCGCCGCGGCTGCCGCACCCGGGTGCCGCACCGCGCGGCACCCTCTACCGGTCGGTCCGGGCGATGCCCCGCCCGGACCGGTCCCGGTGGGCGGAACGAGCGGCCTCGGTGATCTGAGATGCTCAGCGCCATGAATACGTGGTCGACCGGTCGATGGCCGGTGACGCTGGCCGGCCTCAGCGGTGTGCTGCTGCTCGCCACCCTGCCGACCTCGGCGAGCGGCGGCCTCCCGCTGTTCGCCACCAACATCGGGCGTGGTCAGGTCTACCAGGGCGCCGAGTGGTCGCTGGCCGTGGCGCCGATCGCGGTGATCGCACTGTCGCTGGTGCTGGTGCGCTGGTGGCCGTACCTGATCGTGGCCGGCGGGCTGGCGGCCGGCTGGGTGCTGGTGGCGCCGGACGTCACCGGTTACCTCGTCCGGCTCTGCCTGACCACCGTCCCGCAGGCGACGATCCTGGTCGGCG
This sequence comes from Actinoplanes awajinensis subsp. mycoplanecinus, assembly GCF_001509495.1. Taxonomy (NCBI): domain Bacteria; kingdom Bacillati; phylum Actinomycetota; class Actinomycetes; order Micromonosporales; family Micromonosporaceae; genus Actinoplanes; species Actinoplanes awajinensis. The sequence continues at coordinate 181,107 of NZ_LLZH01000294.1, forward strand.
TGCTCGGCTGCGCGCAGAGCCTGCTGCGCCGCGGCGCGCCCGGACTCGGCGCGGCGATGGCCGGGCTGGCCCTCGGCGCGCGCCTGGTCGGCTCGACGATCGGCGGGCTCCTCGCGGTGTACTACCAGCCCGGCTCGGGCTACCTGGTCGCGATGCACGCCATGGTCGTCGTGGGCCTGGCCGGCGCCGTCGCGGCACTGTGGACGCTGCGGCGCGGCGACCCGGCCGCGGACGGGCCGGCGGATCGGGAAGCCGCGCCGGCCGGCCGGTGGCAGCGATGGCGGCTGCCGCTGGCCGGCACGCTCGCCGTGACGCTCGCCGTCCCGCTCTCGCAGCTCGACACGTCGGACGTCGCGGCGCTGATGGGTGTCGACGCGTTCACCCTGCAGCGGCACCCGTACGCCCAGGTCGCGATGATCGGCGCGGTCACCCTGGTGGTGGCGGCCGGGCTCGCCGCGCTGGGCGGGCTGTGGTCGCTGGGCGGCGCGCTGACCGCCGCGGTGGCGCAGGTCGCGGTCGCCGCACCGCTGTCGCTGGCGACCGGGGCGCTCGCCTTCGCCGGGCCGGCGCGCTGGCTGGGCGCGCTCGCCGGGCTGGTGCTCGGCGTCCTCGCGGTGCTCAGCCGGTGGCGGGTGGCGATGGCCGGATCGCTCGCCGTGGCGGCGGCCACCTCGGTGTTCATCGCGCACGCCGCCACCACCGGCAGCCCGGAACGCATCGCCGAGCAGCACCGGGTGGTGCCGGGGCTGCTGATGATGGTCCTGGTCGTCGCGGCCGGCACCGCGGTGGCCGGTGCGGCCGCGCCGCCGCTGAACCGCACCGGCGCGATCCCGGCGGCGCTCGGCCCGCTGGCCGCGGTGATCGCGACCGGCGGCACGCAGACCCTGCAGGCCACATACCTGGAGACCGACGGCGGGACGTCGTCGAACTCGCATCTCACCACGTCCGGCCTGCTGCTGCTGGTGGCCGGGGCCGCGGTCGCCGGGCTGGGCGTCGCGCACTACCTGACCGAGCGCTGGGCGCAACGCCAGCGGGCCGAGCAGATCCGGCAGGAGGCGGCCACCGCCGAACGCGACCGGCTGGCCCGCCCGATCCACGACGGGGTGCTCCAGGTGCTGGCCATGGTCCAGCGGCAGGGCGCGGAGGCCGGCGCGTCCGGCACGCAGCTGGCCGCGCTCGCCGGGCTGGCCGGTGAGCAGGAGGCCGCGCTGCGCAAACTCCTGGCCGGCGGCGGCACGCTGGTCCCGCCCGCCCGGGGCAGCGGCGGGACCGACCTGCGGACCGCCCTGACCGGGCTGGCCGCGCCGGGGATCGAGGTCGCCGCGCCGGCGCAGGAGGTGCCACTCGCCGAGGTCAAGGCCCGCGAGCTGGTCGCGGCGGTGCGGGCCGCGCTGGACAACGTCCGCCGGCACGCCGGTGACGGCGCCCGGGTCTGGATCCTGCTGGAGGACGAGGGCGACGGGGTGCGGGTGACCGTCCGCGACGACGGCGCCGGGTTCGCGCCCGGCCGGCTGGACGAGGCGCAGCGGCACGGACGGCTCGGCGTCGCCCAGTCGATGCGCGGCCGGATCACCGATCTGAAAGGCACCATGAGCATCGAGAGCAGCCCCGGCCAGGGCACCGAAGTGGAGTTCTGGGTACCCCGGGGTATTTGACATCATCTCTAGGCTGACCAGGTGCTTTCCTCTTCCTACCGGGTGGCCTGGGCGGCCCGGCGGCCACTGACCGGCGTGCTGCTGCTGGTCGTGGCCGGACACCTGCTCGTCTCGACGTTGCTCGATCTCTTCGCGGACGGCGACGTGCTGGTGATCCTGGACGGGAACCCGCAGGTGAGCGGCGCCGGCGCGGCCACCTGGGCGCGGCCCGCGGTGACCGTGCTGTTCTGGCTGATCGGGCTGGTCGCGGCGGCCTGGGTGGTGGCCCGGGACGGCTCGGCCAGCCCGGCCGAGGCGATCTGGCACGGGATGCGGCGGCTGCCGGTCTTCGCGCTCGGCGCGGTGGCGACCGCCGGCGCCGCCGGGCTGGCACTGTGGACGGTCGCCGAGGTCAGCACCGGCCCGGTGTTCGTGCTGCTGGCCCTCGCGGTGCTGGTGGTGGCGGCCTACCTGACGGCCCGGGTGCTGCTGATCGGGATCGGCTGGGCGGTCGGCGAGCCGCGGCGGGTGCCGGGCCGCGCCGAGACCGGCACGTTCCTGCTGGCCGCGGTGCTGCTGCCGATGCTGCTCGGCTGGTTCCGGGGCCAGGCCGGCCCGGTGCCGTACGCCGACCGGCCGCTGGACGCGCTGCTGCTGGCCGCGGTGATCGCCGTGCAGGCCGGTGCGGCCACCCGGCGGCACGTGGAGCCGGCCGCGCCGGAACGACCGGCCCGGGTGTGGCCGTTCGCCACCGCGGCCGTGCTGACCGCCGCGCTGACGGTCGGCGCGGTGACTCAGAACCCGTACCAGGCGCCGGTGATCCGGACCGGTCCGGGGACCGACAGCACGGTCGCGGCGGTGGGCTGGCCGGCCGGGCAGCACCCGGTGATCGTCACCCTGGCCGGGGTGCGGTACTGCGACGACGACCGGTGCACCCGGTACCACGGGGTGACCGGCGGGCCGGCCGCGGTGGACAGCTGGACCACGACCACGATCGGCGCGGACGGGACGGTGGTCAAGACGTCGACGAGCGGGGGCGAGGACGCCGGCGGGCCGTTCCTCAACTACGCGCGGTGCGTACCGGACGGGTGTCGTACCGCGTACCTTCCGGTGCGGACCTCGGCCACCGACAAGCTGGACATGAGCCTCAACCTGGAGGTGGCCGGGGCATCGGCGCCGGACGGCGCCCTCTGGTTCTTCGTCGCCGCGCCGGTCAGCGGCGGCGCCTACGGCCGCTACCGGCTCACACTGATCCGCTGCGCCGAGGTCGCCTGCGCCACGCCGGAACGCCACGAGCTCGGCGTCACCGACCGCACCCCGTCGGACGACTACCCGGACGGCCGGCGCGCCCGGCTGACGATCGGCACCGGCGGCCGGCCGGCCGCCGCGTTCTGGCTCGGCCACAGCATCCTGCGCTACACCTGCGACCGGTCCCGGTGCGGCCAGGACTTCCAGCCGGCCGGCGAGGCCGTGACCACCTGGACGTCGTCCGGCGACCGCGCCGCCGCCCTCTCCGGCGACCTGGTATTCGACGGCGACCGGACCTGGCAGCTGGGCGACTTCGGCACCGGTGAGTCGGGCGTGGTGGTGCTCGCCCGGCGGGCCACCTACGTGGCGGCGGCCGTGGCGGCGGCCCCCGCCGCCGGTTTCCGGATCACCGTCGGCAGCGCGGAACCGCAGCGGTACCGCCGGGAGACGGTGTGGCGCTGCGCCGGCTCGGCGTGCACGAGCGTGCCGCTGGACACGTACGCCGGCGAGGGCCGCAAGGAGATGCTGGCGGTCAGCGAGGACGGCCGGGTGCTGGTGGTCCGCGACGACCGGGTGCTGCTGCTCGAGACGCCGCTCTAGGCGGAGCCGTCCAGGCCCTGCTCGATGGCGTAGCGGACCAGCTCGGCCCGGTTGTGCATCTGCAGCTTGCCGAGCGTGTTCTGCACGTGGTTCTGCACGGTCCGGTGCGACAGCACCAGCCGCTCGGCGATCTGCTTGTACGACAGCCCCTTCGCCACCAGCCGCAGCACCTCGGTCTCCCGCTCGGTGAGCCGGGGACCGCCGGGGCGCCGGTACTCGCCGAGCACCAGGCCGGCCAGCCCCGCGGTGAAGACCGGGTCGCCGTCGGCCGTGCTGCGCACCGCGTCCAGGAACTCCTGCCGCCCGGCGGACTTCAGCAGGTACCCGGTGGCGCCGGCCTTGACCGCGTCCAGCACGTCGCGGTGCTCGCCGCTGGCCGACAGCATCAGGATCCGCACGTCCGGCTGGGTGGCGCGCAGCCCGCGGACCACCTCGACCCCGGACAGGTCGGGCAGCTGCAGGTCGAGCACGACCACCTCGGGGCGGGCCGCGGCGGCCACCCGCAACGCCTGCCGGCCCTCGCCGACCGCCGCGGTGACCAGATAACCGGCCTCGGTGAGGTCCCGCGCCACCCCGTCCCGCCACATCGGGTGGTCATCGACGACCATCACGCGCACGTTCACGCCCGTCACGATAGCCGCGTGCCCGCCGGGCGCCGGCTCGCCGTCCGGGGCCGGGTTCCCTAGAGTGGGCGTTCGGCGCCGCAGCCGCGGAGCCGATAGGCGAGGAGGGGACCGCACGATGCGCAAGTTCGTGGTCGGGATCGTGACCATGACATCCGCGCTGGCGCTGGCCGCCTGCGGTGGCACGAGCGACGAGCCGTACTTCGTCGGTGAGGGCTCTGCCGCGTCGTCGGCCGCGTCGGTCCCGGTCGCCCCGCCGGCCGAGGTCACCGCCGCTCCGAGCGCGACCGCCGCGAGCCCCAGCGCTCCGGCCGCGACCTCGGCGACCCCGATCCCGGCGAAGACCGCTTTCGAGTACGTGTTCCCGGTCGTCGGCACCAACTCGTACGCGCGGACGCACCACGACTACGCGGCCAGCGACATCATCACGGACTGTGGCAACAAGGTCCGCGCCGTCACCGACGGCACCATCCTGGTGGTCAACCGGAAGGACACCTGGAAGGCGTCGGTCAACGCCGGTGAGACCCGGGGTGGCCTGTCCGTCTCGATGCTCGGTGACGACGGGGTGCGCTACTACGGCTCGCACCTGTCGAAGATCGCCGCGGGCGTGCAGGTCGGTGCCCGGGTCACCGTCGGTCAGAAGATCGGCGAGATCGGTGACACCGGCGACGCGAGCGCCTGCCACCTGCACTTCGGCATCTCCCCGCCGTGCGCGAAGGTCGGCGACTGGTGGAACCAGCGCGGCACCGTCTTCCCGTGGCCGTACCTGGACGCCTGGAAGGCCGGCAAGGACAAGTCCCCGGTCGCCGCGGTGCGGAAGTGGAAGGACGAGAACGGCTGCCCGAAGAAAGCCACCACCTTCGGCTGAAGCCGTGAGCGGCCGGCCCTCCGGCTGACCGTTTCGAGCCGCCGGCTCTTTGGCTGACGCTTTCGAGCGCCGCCCGGCGGCGGGCCGGGTCAGACGCTGACGGGTTCGCGGAGTGTTTCACCGGCCGGTTCGCTGACCGGCGCGCGATCCGGGGACGGCCAGGTGGCCACGACCGTGAGGACGGCGAGCATCGCCAGCAGCAGGCCGACGGTGCGTGCGCCGCCGCCGTACTCGCCGGCCAGCGGGGCCACCACTCCCTCGGTCGCGTAGACCAGGCAGGACAGCCAGAAGAGCAGCAGGTACGAACGCAGGGTGCGGTTCGTGAAGACCACCCGTACACCGGCGGTCGTCTCGGACCACCAGGAACCGGACGGTTCCGCGGCGGCGCAGCGCCGCAGACCGGTGGCGATCAGCACGGCCGAGAGCAGGAAGGTGGTGGCGTCCACGGCCAGCACGGTCTGCGCCGACCGGGGATCAGCATGACCAGGACCAGCCCGGCCCGGATCAGGTCGCACGTGAGCAGCACCCGGCGGCGCGGCAGCCGGTCGGCGAGCACCGAGAGCAGCGGGCCGCCGACCACCCAGGTCAGGTACGAGCCGGCGAACGTCAGCGCGGCCAGCAGCAACGAGCCGGACCGCTGGTAGACCAGGAAGGACAGAGCGACCGCGGTGAGCTGGTCGCCGATCAGCGACAGCAGGTTGGCGGCGAAGAGGTGGCGGTACTCGCGGACCGCGAAGATCTCGCGATAGCCGGCCTGCGGTTCGGGCACGAATGGTCCTTGTACATGAGTCGACGGCGGTCGTCCCAGGTCCAGATGCCCCAGCTACGACCACGCATCAGAAGCACCTCCTTCACCGGGGGGATCGGCTCACCAGAACTAAGTTACGTATGCGTAGAAGTCGGGCATATTATCTTTTCATCCGGCGGCGGACCGGCCGACGGTCCTGATCCGGACGCCTGGCCACGTCCGGCTCCATCCGGCTCCATCCGGCTCCATCCGGCTCCATCCGGCTCATCCGATGAAGAACGACATCCCCGGCGGCCCACAGAACGACGCACCGACCGGCATGATCAGAACCGGGCGGCCGCCGGAGCACCGCTTCCTCAGGTCGGCTCCGGCACGGCCGATGGGTGCGAGCCGAGCCGACAGAGGGAGAACAGATGCGCTGGCCCCGAGCCACCGCGCCGGCGTGGATCGTGCACGCCGGCCTCCTGGTCTGCGCCCTCGGCGCCGTCGTCGCGTACCTGCCGGCCGGCGCGGGCGGCCGCGCGACGATCTACACGGTCGTTGTGGTCGCCTCGATCCTGCTGTTCGTCCAGGCGCTGCTCGCCGGGCACCTGAGGCACCGGCGGCCCTGGCTGGTCGCGATCGCCGGGCTGGTGCTGCTGCTCGCCGACCACCTGATCTGGCCGTACTGGATCATCGACGGCCACCTCGGCCGGGCCGAGGGCCGGCCCGCCGACCTGATGCTCGCCGCCGCGCACGGATTGTTCATGGTCGGCGCGGGGATGGCGGTCCGGGCCCGGATGAGCGCGGACGCCAGCGGGATCGTCGACGGCGCGATGTTCGGGGTGTGTGCCGGCGGGGTGCTCTGGGCCGGGGTGTTCCAGCCGCACATGCCGGCCGACGCCACCCCGCTGGGCATGACCCAGGTGCTGATCGACGTGCTGGCGCTCTGCGCGGTGACCGGCTGCCTGCTCCGGATGGCCGCCGCGGCCACCGGACCGGCCCGCGGCACCATCCACTATCTGCTGGTCACGGTGCTGCTGACCGCAGGCGCCCCGGCCGCCGGCGCGCTCGGCGTGCCGTACCGCGGCACCTGGTCCGGGCTGCTGATGATGCTCGCCTTCATGACCATGGCGGCCGGCGCGGTACACCCGGGCGCGCCCATGGTGGTCGAGCCGCAGGCGGTCGTCGAGCGCCGGGCGAGCCGGTTCCGGCTGGGCTGGCTCGGGCTGGCGCTCAGCGTGAACCCGGCGATCGCGGCGGTGCAGGCGCTGCGCGGCATCGGCGCCGCCGACCCGCTGCTGCCGATCAGCATGCTGCTGGTGATCCCGCTGGTGCTGGTGCGGTTCAAGCAGCTCTCCGGGCAGCGCGACAAGGCCGAGCAGGTGCTGGCGTTCCAGGCCTCGCACGACGAGCTGACCGGCCTGGTCAACCGGCGGCAGATCATGGCCGACATCGATCGCGCGCTGGACCGGCGGCAGGCGGTCACCCTGCTGCTCTGCGACCTGGACGGCTTCAAACCGATCAACGACCGGCACGGGCACGCCGCCGGTGACGAGGTGCTGCGGACCGTCGCGGCCCGGCTGACCGCGCTGGTCGGCCCGGACGGCGAGGTCGGCCGGCTGGGCGGCGACGAGTTCCTGGTGCTGTGCCGCTCCGGCACCGAGAGCGACATCGCCGGCCTGCAGGACCTGATCCGCAGCACCGTGCTCGCCCCGATCCCGCTGCCCGGTGGTGTCCCGGTCACGGTGGGCGTCACGATCGGTGCGGCCCGGGCCGCCGCCGGCAGCGGTCTGGACCGGGCCGGCCTGATCGCCCAGGCCGACACCGCGATGTACGCCGGCAAGCCCGGCCACCGCCAGCACACCGCGGCCTGAACCGGGTTGCCTCCGGCCGGGGCGGCGGGCAGGCTGGCCGCCATGGACGTGCCAGAAATGATCAACGCCGGGGAACTCGTGCTCAAGCGCTGGGAGCCGGCCTGGGCCGTCGAGGCGGCCGACGCGGTCAGCGAGTCCCTCCCCGAGTTCCAGCCCTTCCTGCCCTGGGCCGTCGACGGCTACGGCCTGGACCAGAGCCGCGCCTTCATCGAGATGTCGGTGGACAGCTGGGACGCCGGCACCGAGTTCAACTACGCGGTCTTCACCACGATCGGCGAGCTGATCGGCTCGATCGGCCTGATGACCCGGCTCGGCCCGGGCACCCTGGAGATCGGCTACTGGATCCGCACGCCGTTCGCCGGGCGCGGCCACATGACCGCGGCGGTCACCGTGCTGACCCGGGTGGCGCTCACCCTGGACGGCGTCGAGCGGGTTGTCGTCCGGTTCGACGAGGCCAACAAGGCGTCCGCCGCGGTCGCCGCGAAGGCCGGGTTCACCGAGGTGGACCGGTCCCGCCGGGAGCCGACCGCCCCCGGCGAGACCGAGATCCTGGTGACCACGGAGCGCCGCTCCTAGCGGGCCAGCCAGCCGCCGTCCACCGGGATCACCGCGCCGTGCACGTAGCGGGCGGCGTCCGAGGCGAGCCACACCGCCGTACCGATGAGATCTTCTGGATCGCCCCAGCGGCCCGCCGGAATCCGGTCCAGGATCGCGGCGCTGCGGTCCGGATCGGCGCGCAGCGCCGCGGTGTTGTCGGTGGCGATGTACCCGGGCGCGATCGCGTTGACGTTGACCCCGGCCGGCGCCCACTCGTTGGCCAGGGCCTTCGTCAGCCCGACCACGCCGTGCTTGGCCGCCGCGTAGGCCGGTACCCGGATCCCGCCCTGGAACGACAGCAGCGACGCCACGTTGATGATCGAGCCGCGGCCCTGGGCGAGCATCACCCGGCCGGCCGCCCGGCACAGCTGGAAGACCGCGTCCAGGTCGACCCGGAGCACCTCGGCCCAGTCCTGGTCGGTGACGTCGGCGGCGTCCGCGCGCCGGATCAGACCGGCGTTGTTGACCAGGACGTCGCAGCGGCCCAGCGCGCCGGTCACCTGTTCGACCACCGCGGTCGCGTCGAACGCCGCGAGGTCGACCGGCACCCACAACGACTTCCGCCCGGTCTGCTCGATCCGCGCGAGGGTCTCCTCCGGCGCGGAGCGGGACAGCACCGCGACGTCCGCGCCGGCCTCGGCGAGCGCCACCGCGAACGCCCGGCCCAGTCCCCGGTTCCCGCCGGTGACCAGCGCGACCCGCCCGTCCAGGCGGAACGCGTCCATGATCATCAGTGGCCCAGGTCGCGCAGCATCGGCACCGCCTTGCCGACCCACTTCAGGTCCACGTCCTCCAGCGCGCCCTGGGTCCGCTGCGTGCCGGCCAGGAACCACAGGTAGTACGTGACGTAGCCGGGCGCGCTGACCACGGTGTGGTAGCCCTCCGGCATCATGTGCACGCCGTGGTCGCGGACCGTGAAGTTCTCCTCGTACCCCTCGTCGGTGTACATCCGGCAGATCCCGAAACCGTCGCTGGGCTGCACCTTGAAGTAGTACATCTCCTCGTGCGCCGCCTCGGCCGGCAGGTTGTCGACCTTGTGCCGGTGCGGCGGGTACGTGCTCCAGTTCCCGCTCGGCGTGAACGTCTCCCCGACGATCAGCCGCCGCGCGGGCAGGTCCGGCTGGGCGATCTCGGTCAGGATCTGGTGGTACGTGCGCCCGAAGTTCGCCGCGCCCCAGCGCCCGGCCGCGACCCGCTCCGGCCCGATCACGTACGGCTCGGTGGCCAGGTCGGACGGCGCGCTGGGCAGGGCGATCTCCACCGGCCCGAGCGCCTCGACGGTCACCGCGACACCGGCCGGGATGTAGACCGAGTGCGGTTTGCCGGAGAACACGTTCGCCCGCCCGCCCACCTCGGGGAACTTCGCCGCCCCGACGGTGAACGTGGCCGTGCCGCTGAGGATCACCGCGAGGATCTCCCGGTCGCCGGACTCCCCCGACCAGGACTCCCCCGCGTTCAGCTTGAGCAGGGTGAAGTCGAGCAGCTTGCACGGGTTGAAGGGCAGCTCGTTGCGCCCCGGCGACGCCGGGATGTAGCAGTGGTACTTGTAGTCCATCGGATGCTCCTTACCAGGGGTGGATCCAGTCGGGACGGGTGACGCGGGTGAGGGCTTCCAGGTAGAAGTAGTCGCCCCAGAGGGTGCCCTCGTCGACGCCGACGCCCTTGGGCTTGTCGTAGACGCCGTGCCGCAGCAGCGCGCTGCCGGCGCTCGCATAGCCGCCGATCAGCGAGCCGAGGATGCGCTCGGCGAGCGCCGGTTCGCCGAGTTCGAGCAGGCCGCAGACCGCGATGGCGGCCGCGGACGAGTCCCGTTCGACGCCGGTCAGCGCCAGGTCCCAGAACGGGACGCCGTCGGCCGGCAGGTGTGCCAGCAGGTAGTCCGCGCAGCGCCGGGCCGCGGCCAGGAACGACGGGTCGCCGGTGTGCCGGTGGTTCAGCACGAAGCCGTAGACGCCCCAGGCCTGCCCGCGCGCCCAGCACGAGTCGTCGGCGTGGCCCTGCTCGGTCTCGCCGCGCAGCGGTTCGCCGGTCGCCGGATCCCAGTAGAACGTGTGATACGTGCTTCCGTCCGGCCGCAGAATGTGGTCTCTGAGCTGCGCCGCGTGCCGTGCGGCCACCGACGCATAACGCGAATCGCCGGTAACTTGTGTGGCCCAGAACAGCAGCGGCGTGTTCATCAGGCTGTCGATGATGGTCCGGCCGCGCTGCGCCGGATCCCGCAGGTCACCCCAGGCCTGGATGATCCCGGCCGGCTCCAGGACGCGAGACATCAGGTGGTCGGCCGCCGCCAGCGCGGCGCGCTTCGCTTCCGGATCTCCGGTACGACGGTACGCCGTCACGCACGACAGCGTGTAGAGGAAACCGAGGTCGTGGGTGTCCACATCGGCCCGGTCGTCGATCCGCGCGGCGAAGCTGCCGACGTGCCCGCTCGCCGCCGCCAGATACCCGTCGTCCCCGGTCAGGTCGTAGGCCAGCCAGAGCTGACCGGGCCAGAAGCTGGTGGTCCAGCCCTCGTTCGCGGGTCGCAGCCGGTACCGGTCGTGCACGGTGGTGTCGCCGGGATACCGGTCGCCGAACTCGGCCAGGTTCGCGTCGATGATGGACAGTGCCGCGGTCACCGCGGCGGCGGTCACGTCGATCGCCGTCATGAGGTCCTCTCGGTCAAGGTGTCGGCTGGTCGTCAGGGGTGCCTCGGAGGGTGTGAGACACCCCTGAGCACCAGCCGGGGCCGGGATGCCGGCTGGCTTCCGGGGGTGCCTCCGGGGGTGCGAGGCACCTCGGAGAGCCAGCCGGTGCGGTGGGCCGGGGCGAGGGTGTAGCGGCAGTTCGCCCAGACCGCGTAGAGCAGCGGGGTCGCCGCGAGGCTCAGCGCGAGCACCGGTTTCGCCGCGAACAGGGCCTCGAACAGGGCGAGCACCCCGAGCGACGGCAGCGTCAGGTACCAGCGGCGGACGCCCAGGAACAGGCTCGCCCGCAGCACGTCGCGCAGCCGGGCGGCCGGGTGGTCGCCCAGCGCGGCCAGGCCCAGCAGGGTGGTCGCCACCACCAGCACGATCAGCACCACGAGCACCGGGATCACCGCCGCGCCGGCCGGGTGTCCCCAGGCCGCCCGGATGTCCACCGCGAGCACCACCACCGCGGCGGTGGCCAGCGCGCCGAGCTGGGTCGCCCGCCGGAACGACGCGAGCCAGGCCCGGCCGAACGTGCGGACCACCGGGCCGGGGTGGGCGGCGAAGACCGCGAACGCGGCGCAGAGCCCGGGCGCGACGAGCGGGGCGGCCAGGATCGCCAGGAGGCCGGGACCGAACATCCCCACGAGCAGCGGCAGGGCCGAGACGGCGAGCAGCAGGTTGGTGGCCAGCGCCAGGTAGGCCAGGTCGAAGACGGCGCCGAGACGGTCCAGCCGGCTCATCCCTTCAACCCCGTGGTCGCGATGCCCTCGACGAAGTACCGCTGGCCGACCATGAAGATCACCGCGATCGGCAGCACCGAGAGCACCGAGCCGGTCATGATCAGGGCGTACTCGGCGCTGTACTGGCTGATGAACGTGCGCAGGCCGAGCTGGATCGTCCAGAGGTCGTTGCTGCGCAGGTAGAGCAGCGGGCCGAGGAAGTCGTTCCACGTGTTCACCAGGGTGAGCAGCGCCAGGCTGGCCAGCGCCGGGGTGGAGAGCGGGAGCATGATCCGGCGGTAGATGCCGTACTCGCTCATGCCGTCGATCCGGGCCGCGTCGACCAGCTCGTCCGGGACCGACTCGTAGAACTGCTTCATCAGGAAGACCCCGAGCGCGCCGAACGCCTGGATCGCGATGATCGACCACAGGGTGTCCGACAGGTGCCACTTCGAGAGCAGCACGAACTGCGGGATCATGTACGACTGCCACGGCACTGCGAGCGTCCCCACGTACGCCAGGAACAGCACGTCCCGCCCGGGGAACCGGATCTTGGCGAAGCCGTACGCGGCGAAGCTGCCGGTGAGCACCTGCAATAGGGTGACCACCACCGAGAGCAGCACGGTGTTGCCGAGCCAGGTGGTCATGTCCGAGCGGGTCCAGATGTCCACGTAGTTGTGCCATTCGGCGCTCGACGGCAGCCACGTCACCGGCAGCGTGAAGACCTCGTTGTTCGTCTTCAGCGACGAGACGACCATCCAGTAGAACGGCAGCAGCACGGCCGCCGACGCGACGATCAGCGCCAGGTAGCCGAGGATCCGGCCGGCCCGCGCCCCACGCCGGGCCGGCCGGGGCGCCGCCGGCGGGAGCAGGACGGGAGCGGGGTTCAGCAGCGTGCTCATCACGCCTCCCTTCGCCGGTTCACCAGGAACTGCACGACGGTGACCAGGAAACAGATGCCGAAGAGCACCACCGACACCGCCGAGGCGTAGCCGAACTGGTTCTCCTCGAAGCCCTTGCGGTAGATGTACTGGGCCAGCACCAGGGTGGACTGGCCGGGCCCGCCGTTCGTCATCACCAGGATCAGGTCGAAGACCTTGAAGCTGTTGATGGTCAGCATCACGATCACGAAGAACGTGGTGGGCCGCAGGCAGGGCAGGGTGACCGCGCGCAGCCGCTGCCACGCGTTCGCGCCGTCGACCCGGGCCGCCTCGTAGAGCTCGCCGGGCACGGTCTGCAGGCCGGCCAGGAAGATCAGCATGAAGTAGCCCATCTCCCGCCACGTGCCGACCACGATCACCGCGGGCATCGACCAGTCCGCCGAGGTGGTCCAGCCCGGCGGGTTGTCAACGCCGACCGCGCGCAGCACCGCGTTGATCGGGCCGTACCCGGGACTGAACAGCATGTTCCAGACCTGCGCGACGGCCACGATCGAGGTGATGTAGGGGAAGAACGCCACCGTACGGAAGAACGCCACCCCGCGCAGCCGCTTGTTCAGCAGCAGCGCCAGCCCGAGCGCCGCCAGCAGGGTCAGCGGGATGTGGAAGACCGTGTAGTAGAGGGTGTTGCCCAGCGCGGTCCGGAAACTGGCGTCCCGCACCATCTGCTGGAAGTTGTCCAGCCCGGTCCACTCGGACCCGCCGAACATGTCCCAGCTGGTGAACGCGTAGTAGAAGAGCAGCACCACCGGAACCATGGTGAGCAGCGCGAAACCGATGAAGTTGGGCAGCAGGAAGCTCCACCCCAGCAGCGTGTTCCTGCGCCGGCGGGCGGCCGGAATCGTGGTCATGGTTACTCCTGGAGGTGCGGCGGGCCCGGCGCGGACGGGGCGCCGGGCCCGCACGGTCACTTGTTCAGGACCTCGTTCTTGGCCCGGTCCTGCGCCTCGGCGATCGCGGCGTCGATGTCCTTGCTCCCGGAGAGCACCGCGGTGTGCAGGTCGTTGAGGATGTTCTGCAGCGGCGCGGTGTACTTCCCGACCGGGTTCTCCGGCTTGGTGTCGTGCTTGGTGAAGGCGAACTTGGCGACGGCGTCGGTGGGCACACCCTTGACCGCGAAGATCGTGTCGGCGGCCGCGTCGGTGTTGGCCGGGGTGATCCCGATCGCGGCGAGCGCCTTCGCGGCGTCCGGGCCCGCGGCGTACGAAAGGAATGCCTTGGCCGCGTCGATCTCCCCCTTGTCGATCTTGGGGTTGATCCCGAGACCGGTCGGGTCGGCGAACGTGACCGGGGTGGCCGCGGTGCCGGTGGTCGACTTGTCCGCCTGCGGCGCCGGCGCGATGCCCCACTCGAACGTGTCGGCGTCGCCGCTCTTCTGCTGGCTGAGCAGGGTCGCGATGTACCAGGTGCCCATGGTCATCATGGCCGCCTGCTGCTTGCCGAACTGCGCCTGGTAGGTCAGGTTGTTGGTGGTCGCGTCGCCGAGCCCGACCTGCGCGCCGGCCTTCTGCAGGTCCAGGGCGCGGGTGTAATACGGCTTGAGGTACCCGAAGTTGCCGCTCGCCAGGTCGGCGCCGGGCGTCTGTGCCAGCGCGAAGCCCTGCAGCGTGGACTGCCAGACGTGCTCGTAGATGCCGAGTGCCTTGGAGCCGGCCGTCTTCAGCCCGGTGGTCAGCTGCTTGCCGGCCGCCGCGTAGTCGTCCCAGGTCCACGACCCGTCCGGGTACTTCACCTTCGCCTGGTCGAAGAGCGCCTTGTTGTAGTAGATGACCCAGGAATCACCCCGGTAGGGCACCGCAAAAGTCTTGCCGTCGACCTGGTAGGACGACAGCCCGTTCGCCGACTTCAGACCGGCGGCCACGTCCGACACGTCGAGCAGTTGCTTGCCGCTCTGGTACGTGTAGAAGTTCTTCAAGGTCTTCTGCACGTAGATGTCCGGCGCCTTGCCGGCGGCCAGGTCGGCGATCATCTGGGTGTCGTAGTTCTTCGGGTCGTACTCCTTGAGTTCGACCGTGACGTCCGGGTTCTTCTGGTGGAACCCGTCGGCGAGCAGCTTGAACTCGGGCGTGGTCGCCAGACTCCAGCCGGCCAGGGTGAGTGTGGTCTTGCCGTCCGCGCCGGCGCCGTCGTCGCCGGACGAGCACCCGGTGAGCGCGAGTGAGAGCACCGTGGCGGCGCCGAGGACGGCGGTTATCGAGCGGTTCATCCCTTCTCCTTCAGGTCGAGGTGATGCCGGGTGGTGACACCGTCCGGCCAGGTCACTGTCACGTTCTCGCCGGGGCCGAGGGCGGCCCGGCAGTGCGGTCCCACCACCGGTGCGGCGGTGAGCGCGAGGAGGGTGGCGGTCCAGACCCCGGCGCGCACCGGATGGTCGGCCCACGGCACCCGCACCGGCCCGCCGAGCGGCCCGGCATCGTCGTGCACGGTGAATCCCGCTTCGCTCGCGGCGCCGAATCCGGGTTCACTTCCGGCTTCCCGCCCGGTTTCGCGGCCGGTTTCGCTTCCGGAGCCGAATCCGGATTCACTTCCGGCTTCCCGGTCGGACCTGCGGCCAGGTTCGCGGCCGGAGCCGGGTTCACTTCCGAGGGGCGGGAGTGCGGCTGAGTAGGAGGTCAAGCCGTTGCCGGTGGCGGTCACGGTGGCGCCGATGACCGCTGCGTCGCCACGGCCCGCCACCGGCCAGCCGCCGACGCGCAGGCGGAGCGTGTCCGGGTCGCCGGCGACGTCGTCGACCCGCGCGAGGCGTAGCTCGAACGGGCCGCGGACCAGCGAGAAGACCGTGAGGGTCGCGGCCCGCTCGGCCGTTCCGGACCGCCCGGATCCGTGGTCCGGGCCGCTGTCATCGGCACGGATCCAGTGCACCGGACCGCGCGAACCAGCCAACCCTTCCTGTACGACCAGAGTGCGCATGCCGGCCCGATGCGTGGTGTTCCCGGCCCGGTCGATCAGGGTGACCGACTGGTCCACCGGCGCGATCCAGCCCGACTCGTCGAGCACCGGCGCGGTCGCCGTGGAATAGCCGAGCCGGGCGTAGAGCGGGGAGTCCGCGCCCGGCTGACCCTCGTACGCATGATCGGTTCCATGGTTGACGACCCGCACGATGCCGTCGGCCCTGGTCCCGCTGATCAGCCACCCGGGTGCGGTGACCGCCCGCGACACGTCCCCGCGCTCGATCGGCAGCGGCTCCCCCGGCGCGGTCCACACCGGATGGTCGGCCGGCAACGCGATCCCGAGCAGCCCCTTGCTGGCCCAGTACGGCGACCCGGGCCCGGAGTACGACTGCGCCAGCCGCCGCCACGGCCCGTGCCAGCCCAGGCTCAGCAGTCCGTCGGCGTCCGGCGCCCCGCGCTCGGCGAAGTGCTGCACGATCCGCGTCGCGGCGTGCCGGAGCTGGCCGGGCGGCGCCGACGGCACCCCGGCGATCGCGCCGGCCCAGAACGGTGCGGCCGCCGCGAACCGGTAGATCAGGCTGCGCCCCTGCAGCAGCGGCGACCCGTCCCCGCCGACCAGCGCCAGTGCGTCCTGCAGGTATCGGTCGAGGTCGTCGGTGTACCGCTGCCGGCGCGGCGCGGCGACATCCTCGGCGCCGGCCATCCGCGCCCAGAGGGTCGGATAGAGGTGCAGCGCCCAGCCGGTGTAGTGGTCGTACGCCCGCCGCGGCCCGTCGGACAGCCACCCGCCGGCCCGCCGGAACGAGTCGTGCGTGGCCAGGTCGGCCTCGACCTCGCCGGCCGACCACGGCCCGCCGACCGACCGCAGGAACGTCTGCACGACCAGCCGGAACCAGACCCAGTTGATCTGCGGGTACGTGTCGTCGCCGACGGCCGGCGCGAGATAGTCGACGACCTGCTCCTGCACCCGCTCGCCGAGCCGGTCCCACAGCCAGGGCCGGGTCATGTCCAGGATCAGGGCGATGCTGGCCGCCTCGACCTTGGCCTGGCCGTGCTCGGTGAGCCGGACCCAGCGCTCCGGCGAGGCCTGGTCGACGCCGGCGGCCAGGCCGGTGGCGTACCAGTCGATCAGCTCGTCGAGACCGGCGCCGCGCGCTCCGGCGATCCGGAACCCGGCGGTCAGGAACGTCCGGGCGAAACCCTCGAGGCCGTCGACGTCACGGCCGTAGCCACCCTCGGCGCCGGGCGGGACGATCCGGGCGTGGCCCGGGGACCCGTGGCGGCGGGCGGCGGCGAGCAGCCGGTCGGCCAGGTTCAGCCAGTCGTCTCGGGACCAGTCCTGGTCGGTTCTGGTCAGTGTTCTCAGGTCCTCAGGCACGCGGCACTCTCCGAACGGGAGCGGACGGCTCGGTTTCGAGGACGTTAAACGCTCACAATCGAGCATGTCAATGTCTTGAACGGACTGTTGCAGTCAGAAGTGATCGTGCGTTCTCCACCTGGAGTTTCCCTCGACAACCGTCCAGAGTGGCGGTTTCGGAGGCGCTCCGGCAGCCATCCATGAGCACCTAAGTGATCTGTTACGATCACGAACGATCAGGCCGGGACGGGGGACATGAGCAGCACCTCGGAACACCGCAACGGCCCGCTCCCGGCAGCCGGCCCGGCGGCGGCCGGCGGCCCGGTCGCCGCGGCCTGGGCCGGCCTCGGGCCCGCCGCCCTGCTGCCGCCCGGCCGCTGCCTGCCGGTGCCACCGGCCACCGACCGGGCCACCTGGGATCCCGCCGCGCTGGACCCGGTCACCCTCGGCGGGCTGCGCGACCGCGCCGCCGCCGAGCTCGGGACACCCTGGCCGGTGCCGCTCGCGAGCGGCTTCGCCAGGTACTTCCGGGACGGCGACCGGGACACGTACGAGCAGGTGATCTGGGCCCGGCGGGACCGGGTCAGCCGCGCCGCGGTGCTCGCCGCGGTCACCCTCGAACCGCGCTGGCTGGACGAGGTGGTCGACGGCGTCGTGCTGTGGTGCGAGCAGAGCACCTGGTGCTGGCCGGCGCACGACGACACGTTCACGCGCCACGGGTCGGTGCTGCCGGAGGTGACCACGCCGTACCTCGATCTCGGGGCCGGCGAGGTGGCCGCCCAGCTCGCCTGGATCGACCATCTGCTGGGCGCGCAGCTCGACGAGCGGGCGCCCGGTGTGCGTTCGCGGATCCGCTACGAGGTGGAGCGGCGGGTGCTCCGCCCGTTCCGCGAGCGCCGGGACTGGCACTGGCTGGGACTCGACGGCGACGTGCACAACTGGAACCCGTGGATCCACGGAAACCTGCTGGTCGCGGTCCTCGGTCTGGTCACCGATCCGCCGCTGCGCACGGCGCTGACGCGCCTGATAGTCGACGGTCTTGATCGGTACGTGGTGGCGCTCCCGCCCGACGGGGCGATCGACGAGGGGTACGCGTACTGGTGGAACGGGGCGGGACGGTTGCTCGAAGCGCTCGACCTCCTCGACCACGCCTCGGGCGGGGCGCTGGGCGGCGCACCGGTCACGGCGTCGCTGCGCGAGACGGTCGCCTTCCCGTACCGGATGCACCTGGGCGGACCGTGGTACCTGAGCCTGGCGGACAGCCCGGCCCGCCCGTCGAGCGAGCAGCCGTGGCGTGCCCTGCACCGGGAGGCCCGACGGGTGGGCGACCCGGCAGCGCTCGCCCACGCGGCAGCCCAGCGGCGGCCGGGCTCACCGGTCGCGCAGGAGAGCGACGGCCTCGGGCGGTTGCTGTCCGCCCTGACCGACCCGTCCTGGGCGGCGGCCGCTGCCCCCACCTCCCCGGCTCCGGCCCCCGCAGCGCCCGCCCCCACGGCGTCGACCCCCGCAGCTCCGACCGCTGCGGCTCCGACCTCTGCGGCGGAGCCCTGGCTGGCGCGGGACGTGTGGTGGCCGTCGACCGAGGTGCTGGTGGCGCGGATGGCGACGGGCAGCTCGGCCGGGCTCACCCTGGCCGTCAAGGGTGGGCACAACGGGGAGCACCACAACCACAACGACGTGGGCAGTGTCGTGGTGGCGCTGCACGGGGTGCCGGTGCTGATCGATCCGGGGCGGCCGACGTACACGGCGGCGACGTTCGGGGCCGGGCGGTACGACGTGTGGGCGATGCAGAGCTCGTGGCACAACGTTCCGGAGATCCGGGGCGTGGCGCAGGCCGCCGGCCGGGAGCACGCCGCCCGGGGTGTGACGACGAGCAGCTCCGACGCGTACACACAGATGTTTTTGGATCTTGCGGACGCCTATCCGGCGGCCGGCGTGCGGACCTGGCACCGGATCGCCCGCCTTGATCGCGCCGCAGGCGTGGTGACCGTAAGAGATCAGTGGGAGCTCGCGCCGGCGGGCCGCGCGCCGACCCGGATCCACCTGGTCCTGGCCGGCGCGGTCCGGACCGGCGCCGGATACGCCGAGGTGACCGCCCTGGACGGCGCGGGTGTGCTGCGGCTGGCCTGGAGCCCACCGGTACCGTCCGCGACAACCGTGCGCGAGCTGGACGACCCCCTGCTCAGCAGCGTGTGGGGCGATCATGTGACTCGGCTGGAGATCGACGTGAGCGGGCTCGGACCGATCGGTACGCTCGACCTGACCGTGAAGGAGCAGCGGTGAACACATCGGACAAACGGGGTCCCCTGCCGGACACCCGGCGGGCCCGGCTGCTCGAGGCGCTGCAGCGGGACGGCGTGCTACGGATCTCCGACCTGACCGAGACGCTCGGTGCCGCGGCCGTGACGATCCGCCGGGACATCGCCCAGCTGGCCGCGGAGGGCCTGGTCCGGCGGGTGCACGGCGGGGTGACGCTGCCGTCGGCGGACGATCCGCCGCCGGCGTCCGAGCCGCAGGTCACCTCGCTCGGGATGCTGGTGCCGTCGCTGGACTACTACTACCCGGCGGTGGCCCGTGGCGCCGAGGAGGCGGCCCGCGAGCTGGACATGCGGATCGTGCTGCGCGGCTCGTCCTACGAGACCGAAGATGATCGGCCGCAGCTGGCCCGGCTCGTCGATCAGGGCGTGGACGCGCTGATCGTCGCGCCCCGGATGGACGTGCCGACCGCCGGCCGCACCGTCGACTGGCTGGCCGGCACCGGGCTGCCGGTGGTGCTGCTGGAACGCACCGCGGCGACCGGCCCGTTCCACGACGCCCTGGAGTCGGTGGTCACCGATCACGCGCTGGGCGCCGCCATGGCCGTCCGGCACCTGGCCGGCCTGGGCCACCGCAAGATCGGCGTGGTCCTGGCGGTGGGCAGCCCGACCCGCCCGCACGTCCGCCGCGGCTGGCTCGAGGCCACCACCGAGTGCGGCCTGGACGTGACCGCGACCGTCGACGCCCAGATCCCGAACGCGGCCAGCCCGTCACTGACCGCCGCCCTGGACGAGGTCCTCGACCGCTGCCTGGCCACCGGTACGACGGCCTTGCTGGTGCACGCCGACCCGGAGGCGATAGCCCTGGTCCAGCGCTGCGAGGAACGCCGCCTGGCAGTCCCCGGCCAGCTCTCGGTGGTCGCCTACGACGACGAGGTGGCCGGCCTGTTCAGCCCGGCGCTGACCGCGGTCCGCCCGCCGCGCCGCTCCATCGGCCGAGCCGCCGTCCGCCTGGTCGCCGACCGCCTGACCGACCCTGATCGCCCCGCCCACCGGGTGGTGATCAGCCCCTCCTTGCACCTGCGAGCCTCCACCGCCGCCCCACCCACCTGACCATGCCGCCACGACCCGCGTTGAAGTGCCGTGGGCCGGTATCAAGTCAGGTACCGACGCTCAGACCAAAGGTGAACGCGAGGGCCGCATCGACTCTGCGCATTGTCTCGCGCGACAGCGCACCGGCATTCTGCAGCAGGTCTTCTTTGTCGATCTCGGCCAACGTGCCACAAAGAACAACGCCAGTCATCTGATCCTGGCTACTCAACCCGACGACTTCGGGGAGATCCTGGAATTTCATCGTCGTAGTCATGCGAGCGGCGATAACCGTTCTTCTACGCCGCTGATTGATTCTGTTATTGCTGACGACAAGCCACGGCTTACGACCGAACTCCGTCTCGACCCACCAGACCTGGCCACGGTACGGGTTCACGCGTGCTGTCCAGCCTGCCGCATTGCTGATCTCTTGGCGAGTTCAGCGATCTCGTCGTAGACGTGTTCCTCCTCTCGGAGCCACCTCTCGTAGTCGTCGTAGCCCTCTTCGGAGGCCTCACTGTCGCCGGCAGTTCTCACCGGCCTCCGCAGCATGACATCTGAAAAGAATGTGATCAGCTGTTCCTGCTGTTGCAGGCGTTCGGCCGCGGATTGGCGCTCCCGCTCGAGTGCCTGCCGCGCGACGAGCCAGGTCAAGATGACGGCCACCAGGCTCAATCCCACACCGACCGCGGCGATCGCAATGCTAGTGGCGCTTCCGGCAGACCCCATTCGGTCATCATGACGCATGATGTCGCCTCCGCGCCACGATGCGGGGCTCGTTCAGGAGTAGCGGTTGAAGATGGTGGGTAGGGTGAGCCGCCATGAGCACTGAAGCGATCGTGACCTACCGCACCAGCGACGAAGGCTATACGTTGCACGCGGCCCTGATGATCGCGGAGCTGGACGTCGACGCCGCCGACGAGCTCCGGGAAAGCCTGGAGAAGGCGGTCACGGCGTCGGAGTGCCGGCAGCTCAGCCTGGACCTGGCCGAGGTGACATTCATCGACTCCTACGCCCTCGGTGCCCTGGTCGGCGCCCGCAACAGCGCCGCCGCGGCCGGGCTGACCATGGTGCTGACCCGGCCGTCGCCGCCGGTCCGGCAGGCCATCGAGGTCACCGGCCTGGCCGAGGTCTTCGGCCTCGAACCGGTCTGACCCACCCCCGGCTCGCTCAGCGGAGGGCTTTCCACCAGAGGTAGGTGGCCAGGCCGATCGCGGCCACGGCGATGACCACCTGCAAGGGCCGTTCCGGGCTCCTCCGGACCACCGCCGGGCCGAGCCAGCTGCCGGCCAGGCAACCGATGGCGAGCAGGGCGGCCGCGTCCCAGTGCACCGGGCCGATCAGGGCGTACAGGATCGCGGCGGCCAGGTTGGCGGCGCCCAGGACCATCGTCTTGACCGCGTTCGTGATGGCCAGGGCCTCGGTCGTGGCGACCGCCATCGCGGCGAGCAGCAGCACCCCGGCCGCCGCCCCGAAGTAGCCGCCGTAGATGCCGATCAGGAAGATCGCCAGGTTCAGCGGCGGGCGACGGCCCGGGCGGGTGTACCAGTCGCGCAGCGGTTCGCGGAACAGCAGGGCGAGCGCGCCGAGCACGATCAGGAACGGGACGATCAGCTCGAAGGCCGACGTGGGCGTACCCATCAGCAGCAGGCCCCCGGCGATGCCGCCGGCCGCGCAGACCACCCCGGCCCGGACCATCCGGCGGCCCTGGCCGCGCAGTTCGTGGCGTGCCCCGCCGGCGGTGCCGGCCGGAGCGGCCAGCAGCGCGACGGTATTGGTCATGCTCGCGGCCACCGGTGGCAGCCCGGCCGCCAGCAGCACCGGATAGCTGACCAGCGAGGCGAGTCCGGCGATCGAGCCGGTCAGCCCGGACCCGACACCTCCGGCCAGCAGCAGGGCGGCGCGTTCAAGGTCCACGTCGGCCCAGCGTACGGATACGCCGGGCCGACTCGGTCAGGAGCGGGACCACAGTTGAGTGGTAGCGGTACCGCAGGTCAGCTGTTGGAGGTCGACGGCGTCGGCCGCCAGGGCCAGGCACTTGCCCGAGTGGCGCGCCTTGAGCTGGTAGTAGCCGCTGCTCGCGACCCACGACCACTGCTGGTTGGCGCCGGTCCCGCACGTGTACTGGATGATGTTGGCGCCGTCCGCGGTCGACGACGACGCCACGTCCAGGCACTTGCCGCTGTTGCGGTTGATCACGTGGAGGTAGCCGCCGCCGGTGGAGCGGAAGTCCCACTGCTGGTTGGTGCCGGTGTTAGCGGCGTACGTCTTGACCTCGGCGTTGTCGGCCGTCGACGAGTTCCAGACGTCGATCACCTTGCCCGAGCTGCGGTTGGTGACCTGGTAGTACGGCACCGCGCTGCCGGTGACCGTGCCCGCCGCCGCGTCCACGGTGATCGTCGGTGACCAGCCGAGCGTCATCGAGGTGCTGCTCGGGAAGCTGATCGGCAGCCAGACGTACTCGGAGCTGTTGACCGGGCCGCCCCACGCGCCGGCCCAGCGGTCACCCATGTACAGGAAGCTGTTGCCGAGCTGCAGCACGTACGCGGGCTGGGAGTTGTACGTGGTCGCGTCGCCCACGTTGGTCCAGCCGGTCCACGGCCCCGCGATGCTGGACGCGGTGGCATAACGGGACTGGTTGGGGTTCCAGCCGGACGTGCCGGAGGTCAGCATGAAGTACGTGCTGCCCCGCTTGAACAGGGCCGGCGCCTCCCGGGACGCGTCGTTCCAGAAGTTGCCGACCACCGACTCGACGTTGCGGTAGTCCGCCGTGAGCCGGTAGATCATCAGGTCCCGGTTCTCGTCGGCCGCCGAGATCATGTAGGCCGTCGAGCCCTCCTGGTAGAGCGTGATGTCCCGGGACATGTAGCTACCCAGGGGACGGAAGCTCCCCGCGTACGCATAAGTCCCGTCGACCGTGTCGGAAACCGCGACCGCAGCGCGGGCCTCGGCATAATCGGACCCGTTCTCCTTGTGCATCCACATCACGTACTTGCCGGTGGCCGCGTTGTAGACCACCTTGGGCCGCTCGATCTTGGCGGAGGCCAGCTCGGCCGCGGACGAGCGGGTGAGCACGTTGTTGCGGAACTCCCAGGTGAGCAGATCGGTCGACCGGTAGACGCTGACGGCGTAGAACGTGTCGTCCGCGCTCCGGTTCTCGCCGAACCAGTAGTAGTAGGAACCGACCTTGATCACGCCGCCGCCATGGGCGTGCACCCCGCCGAACTGGGTCCCGTTCGTCACCGTGACCGGGGTGAGCAGCATCAGCAGCGCCATGAGGATCTTCATGCCGCGCTCCGGGTCCACTGCTGGTTGGTGCCGCCGTTGCAGGTGTACTGGCTGATGTCGGTGCCGTCGGCGGTGCCCGCGGCGACCACGTCCAGGCACTTGCCGCTGTGCCGCGCGACGAGCGTCCAGTAGCTGCCGGTGGCGACCCACGACCACTGCTGGTTGGTGCCGGTCCCGCAGGTGTACTGGACCACGTTCGCGCCGTCCGCGGTCGACGCCGACGCGACGTCCAGGCACTTGCCGCTGAACTGGTTGACCACCCGGACGTAACCGCTGCCGACGTCCTCGAACGCCCACTTCTGGTTGGCGCCACCGTTCCAGGTGTACTGCTTGACCTCGGCGCTCTCCGCGATCGACGAGCCGACCACGTCCATCACCTTGCCGCTGTTGCGGTTGGTGACCCGGTAGTGCGCCAGCAGCGCGTTCCCGCCGCCGTCCAGGCCCCACGAGTAGCGCAGCTGGTCGCGCCCGGAGGCGTTGGTGGTGGTCAGGGTCAGCGCCGTGCCGCTGCCGCTGATCTCCTGCAGCCGGTACGGGTCGGCGATCCGGATGCCCGGCCAGTAGACCGTGCCGAGCCCCTCGGCCCGTGCCTCGGCGGCGACACCGCGCAGGAACGGTACGAACTTGTCGCTCGACGACACCGCGTTGTAGTTGCGCCCGTCGGTCATCGTGGCGCCGAACTCGGTGATCAGCACCCGGCTCGCGTAGCTGCCCACGCTGGTGCGCAGCGCCTCGCGCCAGGAGTCCTCGGTGACCCGGGCGGCGTCGAAGAACTGGTAGATGTGCCGGGAGATCAGCGTGCCGTCGAACCGGGTGTCGCTGCCGATCGTGGTGAGCCGCTGGTTGTACCCGGCCCCGCTGATGATCACGCGGGCGCGCGGGACGCTCGCGTAGTTCGTGAGCCACTGGGCGGCGAGGTTCTTCCAGTCGGTGTCGCTGTAGCCGTACGGCTCGTTGAACGGCTCGAAGTAGACGTTGGCGTTCGACGCGTACCTGGTCACGATGGTCTGCCACATCGACCAGAACTGGGTGCTGTTGTCGACCAGGCCGTCCCGGGAGCTGTTCGCCTCCCAGTAGCTGAGGATGACCTTGCCCTTGCTCGCGGCGGTGTCGATGGCGCCGACGTACGAGGCCCAGTACGACCCGGACACCGTCGGGTAGTTGACCGGCATCCGTACCGTGTTCGCGCCCAGGTTGTTCTGGAAGCCGGTGATGATGGCGTTCGCCTTGGCCTGCGTGGTGGCGTAACTGTCCGACGTGCTCAGACCGCCCAGGACGAGGGTGTCGTCGACGAAGTTGTCCCGCTGGTCGGCCCAGTTCACCCCGCGGAAGCCATTGGTCGCGGCGGTGGCCGGGGAGGAGGACGCGACGAGCGCGCCGGAGAGGAAGAGCAGGACCGCGCCGAGCGCGGTGGGGATTCTTGCTCGCATGACACATTCGTAATACCCGCGACACATGGGCACCACGATGCGAACCCAGGTGTTCAGAAGCGTTCAGAGTCGAACAACCCGGCCCAGCGACGACTCGCGGATCATCAGCTCCGGGGCGACCAGCACGCCCTGCACCGGCCTGCGGTCGCCGCTGAGCAGCCGGGAGACCATCAGCTCGACGGCGATCCGGCCCACGTGGTTCTTCGGCGGGCGGACCGCGGTCAGCGCCGGCTCGGCCAGGTGGGCGATCTCGTCGTCGTAGGAGACCAGCGCGAGGTCGCCGGGGACGTCCAGGCCGGCCCCGGCCAGCGCGCGGGCGATCGCGATGGCGTCCGGGTCGCTGTGCACGATCAGCGCGGTCGGACCGCCCCGGCCGCACGCCGCGACCGCCGGGTCCGGGCCGGCGAAGACCAGGTCGTCCGGCAGGCCGAGGTCGGCCCAGCCCCGAGCCAGATAGGCCGAGGTCGGGCTGCCCGCGGAGAGCACCAGACCGATCCGGCGGTGCCCCTGATCACCGAGGTGCCGGACCGCCATCTCCAGGCCCAGGCCGTGGTCGCTGCGGACCCACTCGATCCGGCGGGCGGCCGGTGACCAGCGCCGGGGCTGCCGTTCGACGAGCACGGCCGGCACCGGCAGCCCGCCGATCCAGTCGATCATCCGATCCGCCTCGGCCGGCGCCGGTGACAGGCACGGCGCCAGCAGCACCCCCTGGACCTGCTGTTCGTCGACGAGCCGGCCGATCTGCCGGCGGTCCTCGGCCGGGTCGTACCGGGAGCCGCGCAGTTGGATCGTGACACCGAGGGCCGCCGCCGCGGCGCGCGCACCGGCCACGATCGGGGGCCAATAAAAATCCAGCGAGGGTACGACCATGCCGATCGTCCAGGCCTGTCGCGGGCGCAGCGCGGGCCGCGGCTGCGCCGGCAGCGTGGCGCCGCCGTGCACCCGGGTGACCAGGTTCCGGGCGGCCAGCGCGGCGATGTCCCGCCGGATGGTCAGCTCACTGACACCGAGGTCGCGGGCCAGTTCCCGGACCCGGATCGCGCCGTGGTCACGCACCCGGCCCAGCAGCCGTTCGTGCCGCTGCGCCTGGAGAAGCCGGTCCTCCGTCACGCCGCTCCCCAAGGATCGAGATGCAGCGATGTTAACGTAAACCACCGGCCGGGCGTCAGTAGCGGAACGTGTTGACCAGGCTCGTCATGTCCCCGGCCAGCCGGGACAGCTCGGCCACCGCGTCCTGTGCCTCGCGCGCGTTCGCCGAGGCCTTCCGGGCCACCTCGTTCACCTCGGCGATCGCGTCGGACACCCGCCCGGTGTTGCCGGCCGCGTCGGAGACACCCCGGCTCATCTCGGTGGTGGTCGCGGTCTGCTCCTCGACCGCCGAGGCGATCGACGTGGTGTAGTCGCCGATGGTCGCGATCACCTGCACGATCTCGGTGATCGCCGAGATCGTGTTGCCGCTGATCGACTGGATCGCGGTGATCCGGTTGGTGATCTCCTCGGTCGCCCGGGCGGTCTGCTGGGCCAGCTCCTTCACCTCGCCGGCCACCACCGCGAAGCCCTTGCCCATCTCACCGGCCCGGGCCGCCTCGATCGTCGCGTTCAGCGCGAGCAGGTTGGTCTGCTCGGCGATGCTGGTGATCAGCTTGACCACGTCGCCGATCTCGTCGGTCGCCGTGCCCAGCTCGGCCACCTGCCGGTTGGTGGTCTCGGCCACGGTCCGCGCGTTGTTGGCCACCTCGGCGGCCTGCGCGGCGTTGGAGGCGATCTCGCCGATCGAGGCGTTCATCTCCTCGGCCCCGGCGGCCACCGACTGCACACCCTCGTCGACGGTCTGGGTGGCGTCCGCGGCGGTCACCGACTTGTCGGAGACCCGGGCCGCGTCGGCGCCGAGCCGGATCGTGGTCTCGTTGAGCCGCTGGGCGGCGGCCCGCACCTGGTCGGCGGAGCCGGCGATGCCGCGCACGGTGCCGGCCACCTTCTCCACGAACCGGTTGAACGCCTGCGCCAGCTCGCCGGACTCGTCGTCCCGGGTCACCTCGGCCCGCTGGGTCAGGTCACCCTCGCCGTCCGCGATCTGCGCCATCCGGTCTCGGAGCCGCTCGATCGGCCGGACCACCGACCGGGCCAGCAGCAACGCGATCCCCGCCGAGATCAGCACCGCGACCAGCGTGATCCACATGCTGGTGCGCTGCGCGTCGTTCGCCTCGGCCAGGATGGTGGCGGTCGGCACCGTGACGATCAGCGACCAGGTGTCCTCGGTCCCGAGCGCCACCGGCACCGCGATCTGCACCTGCTCGGCGCCGTCCCCGGAGATCACGCGCTGCGCCGCCGCCGCGGAGCCGGCCGCCTTCGCACCCAGCTGGGCCACCGCCGTGTCGGCGGCCTTACCCGCCTGCGCGCTGTCCCCGCCGCCGGCCAGCAGCCCGTTCGAACTGACCAGCATCGCGCTGCCGGTGCCGAACGGCTTGATCGCGGCGACCGTCGCGCCGACGCTCTCCAGCGGCAGGTCGACACCGGCGACACCGACCGTCGTGCCGCCCTTGATGATCGGCGCGGCCATCGAGGTCATCAGCACGGCCTTGCCGCCCACCTCGTACGAGTACGGCTCGAGCACCTTCTCCTTGCCGGTCGTCTGCGCGATCAGGTAGTAGTCGCCGGCGCCCTGTTTCGTGTAGTCGGTGAGCACCGCCGACGTGATGGTGGCGCCGTCCCGGAACCAGTACGGCACGAACCGCCCGGTGGCGTCGTGCCGCGCGTCGGCGTCGCGGTACCGCCGGTCCCGCCCGTCGAACGCGTTCGGCTCCCACGCGGTCCACACCCCGAGATAGGCCGGATGGCCGCTGAGGATCGCCTGGAGCTCGGCGTTCGCCGTCGCCCGGTTGCCACCCGAGGTCGACTCGGCGGCCATCGCCTCGGTCAGGTCCCGGGCGGTGTTCATCGCGGTCATCAGGGTCTGCTGCACCTCGGCGGCGTTGCGGGCGGCGACCTCCCCGGCGTACGCGAACCCGGTCCGGCGCGCCTCCGCCGTGTTGTGCCGGGTGATGTAACCGGCGACCAGGGCCAGGGAGATGCCGGTGAGCAGCACCACGCAGATGATCAGGCGGAGCTTGATGGTCATACGTGGCAGGCGCACCATTGCCCCCTCGGTGGCTCAAAGCAGTCGACAACACCGTGTCGGCACGATCGCCCGGTCGCTGAGGGGAACACCGCGGAACGGGGCATGAGATCATCCGGCGGTGCGCCGCCTGATCGTCACTCTGCTCGTGGTCTGCCAGAGCGCCCAGGCGCTGATCTTCGGCGGGATCGCGCTGTTCCTCCCGCTGATCCGTACCGACCTGGGGCTGAGCTTCTCCCAGGCGGGCACGCTCGCCGCGGCGAGCAGCCTGACCTACGCGCTGATGCAGGTGCCGTCCGGTTTCCTGGCCGACCGGTACTCGCCGCGCACGCTGTTCCTGATCGGGCTGCTCGGCACGAATCTGCTCGCCGCGATGTTCGCCGTGCTCCGTTCGTACGACATGCTCCTGATCAATCAGGCTCTTTCCGGTTTCTTCCGGGCGCTGGTCTTCGCGCCCGGCCTCATGTTGATCAGCGAGCAGTTCCCCAGTGACCGGCGCGCCACCGCGATGGGTCTCTACGTTGCCGGCGGGTTCTCGTCGAACATCCTGCTCAGCTCGACCGGTCCGCTGCTGGTCGGCCCGCTCGGCTGGCGGCTGCTGTTCGTGCTGTTCGCCGCGTCCGGGCTGCTCGCCCTGGTGCTCTACCTGCGGGCTGCCGGGCCGGCCGTGCCGAAACCCGCGCCGGACCACCCGGTACGCGTCGCCGACCTGCCCGTCCTGCTGCGGCACCGGATCGTCTGGCTGACCGGGGTGATCCAGTTCGCCCGGCTGGCCGTCGCGCAGGGCTTCACGTTCTGGCTGCCCACCTGGCTGGTCGTCGACCGCGGCCAGTCGCTCGCCGCGGCCGGGCTGGTCGCCGCGCTCGGCGCCGCGGTGACCGCGCCGGCCAACTTCCTCGGCGGCTACGTCTCGGACCGGATCGGCCGCCCGCTGCTGGTGATCAGCGGCTCGCTGGTGGTGCTGACGGCCGGGCTGGCGCTGCTCACCTACGTGCCCGGGATGCCGGCCGTGCTGGTCGTGGTCGCGCTGATCTCGATGGTCGTGCAGGTCTACTTCGGACCGCTGTTCGCGCTGCCGATCGCCGTGCTCGGGACGCAGCGGGCCGGGCTGATCAGCGGGTTCGGCAACTTCTGCGCGAACCTGGGCGGCTTCGCGTTCGTCTACCTGCTCGGCGCGGTGAAGGACGCCACCGGCTCGTTCCGGGCCGGGTTCCTGAGCCTGGCGGCGCTCTGCGTGGTCGCGCTGGTGGCGGCGTTCTTCGCGCGGACCCGGTCGGACTTGTCCACGTACAGCCGGCCGTCGGCGACCGCGTAGAGGGCGTCGAAGTCGTCGCCGTCGCGGTCCAGCACAGCGGCGCCGACACTGGCCGGGGTCCGCTCGGCGAGAGCCGTCCGCAGCCGCCGGGCGGCGTCGGCCGCCGTGTCGCCGATCGCGCCCGGGAGGCCGGCATCGTCTGTCGCGCCCGGGGACCCCACGTCGGTGAGCAGGACCACGAACTCGTCGCCGCCGAGGCGGCCCACCACGTCGTGCGGCTGAGCGGCCCGGCGCAGTGTCGCGGCCACCCAGCGCAGCAGCTCGTCGCCGGCCGCGTGCCCGGCCGAGTCGTTGAGCTGTTTGAACCCGTCCAGGTCGAAGACCAGCAGGGCGACACCGCGGGCTCGCCCGGTCTCCGCGGTGAACCGTTCGGCGAACCCGCGGCGGTTCAGCACGCCGGTGAGCGCGTCCACCCTGGACAGTGCGGTGAGCAGCTCGCGCTGCCGGGCGGCGGCACGGCCCTGTGTCGCGGTGGCCACCGCCGCGGCGGCGGTGGCCAGGAGGCTGATCACGACGTACCGGAGGCTCGCTCCGCCGACGGTCACCGCGACCGTGACGTACAGCGCGCCGGTGGCGACCGCGACCGGCGCGGCGATCGCCCGGCGCAGACCCAGCATCAGCAACGGCACCGCGAGCAGCATCCCGATCCCGAGCGGGCCGGCCACCCCGCCGTCCAGGGCCGCGATCGCGGCGCAGCTCAGGAACGAGCTGACCGCGAACGCCAGCATCAGCGGGCGGGCCAGCCGCGAACGGCTGAGCCGGTCGGCGCCGGCGACCAGGGCGAGGCCGGTGGCGAAACCCCAGAAGCAGAGCGCGACCATGCCGGAGCGGTGCGGGTGGCCGCCGGCGAAGAGCAGCACGTAGACGGCGGCGGTGCCGGTCTGCGCGACCGCCATCCAGCCCGGGTCGGCGATCGCGTGCCGTTTGCGGGTCGGCGCCGAGCACGGCTCCGGGTCATTCGACCTCTGCTCGCCGAGTTCAGCGCCGGCCTCGGCCACCGCGGCGGCACTCGGCGCGTGGCGGTCCCGGCCGGCCTTGTCGGCATACAGGCGCCGGTCCGCGGCCGCGGACAGCCCGGCCGCGTCGGTCGCGTCGTACGGAAAAGTCGCGGACCCCAGGCTGGACGGCGCGCAACGGTTCAGCCGGGCCCGGACCCGGTCCACCGCCGACGCCGCGCCGCCCGCATCGGTACCGGTCAGCAGCAGCGCGAACTCGTCGCCGCCGAGCCGCCCGGCCGCGTCCGGCCCGCGCAGACCGGCCCGCAGCTCGCGCCCGGCCCAGGTCAGCAGGTCGTCGCCGGCCCGGTGGCCGTGACTGTCGTTGACGGTCTTGAAGTGGTCCAGGTCGAGCAGGATCAGGGTGACCGGCTCGCCGGTGCGCTCGGCGCCGGCCAGCGCCGCGGCCACCCGCTCGTCGAAGCCGCGCCGGTTCAGGCAGCCGGTCAGCGGGTCGGTGCGTGAGCTGTCCGCGAGGCGGCGGCGCAGCCCGATCAGGACCGCGGCGTGCCGCCGGCAGAGCACCGCCGAACCGGCGAAACCGAGCACGTGGACCACGGCATATCCGGCCGGCGCCGGGTCACCCCAGAAGACCACCGAGGCGTACGCCAGCGCGCTGTACGCACCCACCACCGGGAACGCCGCCGGGGGCAGCACGATGGCCAGCAGCATCACCGAACCGGGGACCAGCGTGCCGAGCGGCCCGGCCACCCCGCCGTCGAGCAGGGCCAGGACGGCCGACCCGGTCAGCGTGACGGCCGACCCGGCGAGCAGCGCCACGAGCCGGCCCCGGCGCGAACCGGCCAGCCGCCCGGACCGGGTCCAGAGCAGAACGCCGGCCAGGACCATCGTCGCGGCCACCGCCAGCATCGCGCCGCGGTGCGGATCAGACCAGGTGACCGTCGCGTACCCGGCGGCGAGCAGTGCCGGGGCGCTGCCGTTCACCGCGATCGCCCGGAGCGTGCGGCGCCGGGACCGGACAGCTCCCACCGACACACCTGGCATGAGCACCTCCCGGCCGTGAGTCACGGCCGGCACGATCGGCCCTCCACGGGCGGCCTTGAGTGTTCCGGCCACCGCAATTGCGCCGTCGTGCACCCGGGCCGCAACCCGGGTGGATTAACCGCCTCCCGGGCCTTCGCGGAGTGCACGAATCTGCAACGTCACGGACCCGACCTGCAACCACGTAAGGCTTCAGCGGCCCAGCGGTCGGACCGAAGTCATAGTTGCCGCCAGCTGAACCTGCCGGTGACCGCACAGCCAAGGAGAAGCGCCATGGACAAGCTCAACATGATCGTCGCCTACGCCCACGCCCGCTTCGCCTCGATGGAGCGACGCAACGACGAGGGCGCCACCGCCGTCGAGTACTCGCTGCTCGCCGCTCTGATCGCCGGCCTCTGCATCGTCGCCGTCACGGCCTTCGGCACCCAGATCGCCTCGGTCTTCTCGACCCTGACCACCAAGATCAAGATCACCTGAGCCCGCCTCGCTCCACCGCACCGCTCCCGCTCCGGCTTCCGCCGCTACACCCGCCGCCCGCCGGCCGACGCTCCGGCCCACGGTGACCAGCCCAGACTTTGACCGCTACCGGCCGATGGACCGCACCATCGGGACCGGTGGCGACCCACACTGCAAGGATGCGCCATGGAAAAGCTGAACCTGATCGTCGCCTACGTCCACGCCCGCCTCGTCTCAGTTGAGCGCCGCAGCGACGAGGGCGCCACCGCCGTCGAGTACTCGCTGCTGGCCGCCCTGATCGCGGGCCTCTGCATCGTCGCCGTCACGGCCTTCGGCACCCAGATCGCCTCGGTCTTCTCGACCCTGACCACCAAGATCAAGATCACCTGAGCCGACTCCCCCAAGATCAAGATCACCTGAGCCGACTCCCCCGGCGCGGTGCTCCCCCGGTCCCGCCGGGAGCACCCGCCCGGGAGGCAGGTCTCGGTCCCCCGCGGAAACGCCTGGCCGGGGCGGCAAGCTCAGCACTCTGCAGACCGCCGGCAGGAAGCCCGGATCCCTGGTCGCCGCACAGCGGAGGCCGCGTCCACGTCGCAAGGAAGCGCCATGCAAAGACTGACCATGCTCGCCGCCTACCTCCGTGCCCGCTGCCTCTCCCAGGCCGACGACCGCGGCGCCACCGCCGTCGAGTACTCCCTGCTGGCCGCCCTGATCGCGGGCCTCTGCATCATCGCGGTCACCGCCTTCGGCACCCAGATCGCCTCCGTCTTCGACACGCTGACCTCCAAAATCAAAATCACCTGACCAGGGCAAAAGCGCAGGGGTACGGCCGGTGGCCGCACCTCTGCGCTTTTCGTCGTCTGCGGGGTGACCGCGGGGCGGCCCCTTGCCCGGGTGCCTCGCTCGTCCCGCGCGGCCGCGGCCCGGCACTTTCCTCGCGCACGTCGTTCGCCTCGCGCGGCCCCGCCCCGACGCTTTCCTCGCGCACGTCGTTCGCCTCGCGCGGCCCCGCCCCGGCACTTTCCTCGCGCACCTCGTTCATCCCGCGCGGCCGTGCGCACCGGGTGGGAACGTGGTTGCCCGGCTGATCGGGCTGCTCCAGGATGACCGCCATGAGCATGAGCCCGGCCGAGGTCGCCCACGCCGTCGACGAGGCAATGGCCGCCGAAGAGGATCGACGCTGGGCGCTCGTCTCCCACCTGCAGTTCCACGGTGGCGAGGCCGCCCTGCACCGCGCCACCGACCTGAGCCGGGACACCGATCCCGAGCACCGCAGGCTGGCCGCCGACATCCTGGCCCAGCTCGGCACGGGCCAGGGGACGCCGGCCCGGACGAGCCCCTACCGCACGGAAGCGACCACCGTGCTGCTCGCGATGGCCCACGACGACGAGGCGCCGGAGGTGCTCGACTCGGTGGCCTACGCGTTCGGGCACATCGGGGACGACCGCTGCGTGCCGGCGCTGATCCGGCTGAGCACGCACGCATCGGACCAGGTTCGGCACGGTGTCGTTTTCGGACTGCTGGGATGGGACGACCCGGCCGCCCTGACCACGCTGATCCGGCTGACCACGGACACCGACCCGGAGGTGCGCAACTGGGCGACGTTCGGCCTGGCCCGGCAGACCGACGCGGACACCCCGGAGCTCCGGGCCGCGCTGGCCGCACGGCTCGACGACGAGGACGAGATCCGGTACGAGGCGATCAGCGGCCTGGCCCTGCGCGACGACGACCGCGCCGTCGAACCGATGCTCCAGGCGCTGACCGCCGCGAAGAACGGCGACAGCGGCTGGGACCTCACCGAGGTGCTGCACCGCACCGCCGCCCGCACCGGCGACCCCCGCCTGCAGCACCACCTGCCCGACTGGCCGGGCTAGGCACCGCACCCGTGTGACGTTGCGGCGCGCACCGCACCCGAACTCCCCACACACCCGCCGAAACGACGACGCGTGGGGAGTTGGGGTGCGCACCGCGCCCCAACTCCCCACGCTCGGCGTGGATCAGAACAGCGAGCGGGGCACGGCGCCGGCCAGCGCCGCGTAACCCGCCGGATTCATGTGCAGATGATCCCCCACGTCGTAAACCGGGTTCAGCCGGGCCGGCGAGGCCGGATCCGCCACGGCCGCCGCGAAGTCCACATAGGCGTCGAAGACCCCGCCCCGGATCACCCCGTTGACCGCCACCCGGGCCCGTTCCCGCAGCCCGCCCGGATCGTCATACCCGGCGTTCCCGCCGAACGGGGTGATCGTCGCCCCGTACACCCGCAGGTCCTGGGCGTGCGCGCGCTGCACGATCTGCCGGTACGCCCCGGTCAGCGCGGTGATCACCTGCCGCTGCCCGGCCTCGGTCGCCTCCGCCGTGCCGATGTCGTTGACCCCCTCGAAGACCAGCACCCAGGCCGCCCCGCTGACACCGAGCACGTCCCGGTCCAACCTGGCCAGGACGTTCGGCCCGAGCCCGTCGTGCAGCACCCGGTTCCCGCCGGCCGCCTGGTTGAGCACGGCCAGCCGCGGATCGCGCAGCCGCGCGGCCAGCTGGTCCGGCCACCTGTCGTTCCCGTTCGTGGTGGAGCCCCGCCCGTCGGTCAGCGAGTCCCCGATGATCACCACGCCGGCCGCGTCGGCGGCGGCCACCTCCACCCCGCTGAGCAGGTACCAGTGGTCCACCGGCGTACCGGCGAAGTCCGGCGCGGTCAGCGAATCGCCGTTAACCAACCAGGACGTCGTCCGGGAACCGGGATGCGACGTCAGATTCACTCCCGCCTGGCCGGCCGCGAGATACACCGAGACGCTCAACGCGGAACGGGCCGCGACGGTCAGCGCGACCGGGTCCGAGACGACCTGCGCACCGGCAGGCACCACGACGGACGGCTGCCCGCCGAAGGTCAGCGCCCGCGAGCTGCCCGGCACGATCCCGGAGACGCCCGAGCCCCCGCCGGCCGGGAGTGCCACGGCCGCCGAGGTGAGCGGCAGGTCGGTGGTCCCGAACGCGTTCGAGAAGCGGATCCGGATGTTCTTCCCACCGATCGAGGCGCGCACGGTCTGCCGGATCGTGGTGTCCACCAGCACCGCGTCGCTGCCGGTGAACGGCGCGGGCGGCAGGTTCCCCGGCTCGGTGAGCTGCGGCATCGCTGTCCAGGTGTGCACCCACGCGAGCCGCTTGGCGGCCGCCGGGGACGGCGGGACCGCACCGACGGCCGGCGCCGCGCCCACGGCGGCCGGAGCCAGGCCAGCCGCGGGGACCAGGCCCACCACCCCGGCCGAGCCGGCCAGCAGAGCACGACGTTTCATGATCAGAACCTCCGGCTGGTCGGCGGGCCGAGATAGCTGTACTTCACGCCGCCGGTGTCCACGATCAACCGTTGCAGGATCACCGCCGGGTCGACCGCCCGGAACGTCACGGTGTGCGTGCCGGGCCGG
This sequence comes from Actinoplanes awajinensis subsp. mycoplanecinus, assembly GCF_001509495.1. Classification (NCBI taxonomy): domain Bacteria; kingdom Bacillati; phylum Actinomycetota; class Actinomycetes; order Micromonosporales; family Micromonosporaceae; genus Actinoplanes; species Actinoplanes awajinensis. Next base: position 216,219 of record NZ_LLZH01000294.1, read on the forward strand.
TCGATCTGATGCGTGGTCGTGGTGACGTTGACGTTGTCCGAGGTGTTGCGGGCCCACTGCCGGTTCATCGTGGTGTCGTTCGCCCCGGTGGCCGCGACCGCGTCGACGAGTTGCGGCGGCGCGCCGTCGACCGAGACCGCGTACCGCAGCGACCCGTTGCGCGGCGCGAGCATCGCGGAGATCTTCACCGGCCCGGTCGTGGTCAGCGTGACCCGATAGTCGAGCCGGGATTCACTTCCGGTGCCGCCTCCGGCCTGAGCGCCGGCGTGATCGACCGGCAGCGGCATGATCCCGTCACCGCTCTTGCCGATCCCGGGCAGCACCTGCCAGCCGCCCACCTTCCGATCGAATCCAGTCGCCGGGATCGAGACGTAGCCGTTGGCCTCGGCGAAACCCCGCGGCGTGATCTCCGGCTTGCGGATCGGCGCGCGGACCACGACCGTGCTTCCCGCGCCGTTCACCCTCAGGGGTACGTCGGTGAGCCCCGCCGGCGCCCGCGCCCAGTCCACCGCGACGGTCACCCGCACCTGCGTGCCGACCGTCCCGGAGGCCGGCGTGACGTGCACCCACGGTTGCCCGGACGTGACCGTGTACGCGAACGGCGTGCTGCCTCTGTTGTAGACGTCGAGGTACTGCCGCGGCTGTGCCTGCCACGGGCTGAACTCCGGCAGCGTCACCGCGTCCCCGCCGTCGAGCGCGACACCCAGCGCCGCACCGGCTGGCACCTCGATCCGCTGCAGGTACGGGTAGATCTCGTCCGGCAGCGCCACGTTGTTCAGTTCCGGCTGCTGCCACGGGGCGTTCGGGCCGTACCGGGCCACGTTGCCGTACCCGATTTTCGGCTGGAGCTGCCAGTCGCGCCATTTACCGTCGGCGAGCACGGTGTTGTAGTGCGCGTTCAGCGCCTGATCCGCGGCGAACAGCGCCTCCGCCTCGTCGGCCAGGCCGTTCGCGGCCGCCCGGCCCTGCCCGGCGTAGCGGATGTTGGTGAACTCGGCCCGGCGAAGTGAATACAGATTCGCGGTCGCGGCCACCTGGTAGTAGACGAGCTGGAAGTACGCGTCCTGCCAGGCGTCCGGCACCCGGGCGCGCAGCCGGGTGGCCCGGCCGGCCAGATTCTGCCACTCGGCGACCACCCGATCCATCTCGCCGTAGTCGGTGAGGCTGAACGGATTGCCCTGATCGTCGTAGACCACCGCGCTCGGGTCGGTCGCCGGGTTCTTGGCCGGGTCGAGCGTGATCCGCCGGTTGAGCAGCTCGGGCTTGCGGCGGGACTGCAGTACGCCGTACGCCGAAAGCACTTCGCCGATCTCAGCGGACAGTGACTCTCCGAAGTTCTCCGCCGCGTAGCGGCGCTCCCAGTCCTTGATCCCGCCCAGCGGTATCGCATCCGGATTCCACGCGTAGTCCAGGAAGAACTGCGTCGGTTCCTCTTCGTTCTTCAGGTCACCGACGTTCGCCACCCAAAGACGATCAACCCCTGAGGTGTACGCACGGTGAAGCTGCTCCCAGGTGTTGGTCAGGTTCGCGGTGTCCACCCACTTGTAGTTGCGGCCGTCGCCGACGTAGTCGAAGTGGTAGTACAGCCCGTAACCGCCGCTGCGGGCCGGCAACGACGGGTCGGGCAGCTTGCGCATGTTGCCCCAGTTGTCGTCGCAGAACACCACTGTCACGTCGTCCGGCGGCCGGTAGCCCTGATCCCAGTAGCGCTGCACCTCCTTGTAGAGGGTCTGCACCTGGGGCGCGCCGAGCATCCCCTCTTCGCCGAGGATCTGCCGCTGCGTCTCGATGATCGAGCTCATCAGGTCGATGCCGTCGCCGTCCGGCAGGCTGACGTCGCCGTTGCCGCGCATGCCGAGCGTGACCACACCCTCGATGTCCTGATCGCGCATCCGCTCGACGCCGGCCCGCCAGTACGCCTTGATCGCCTCCGGGTTGCGCCGGAAGCTCCATTCGCCGGTGCCGGCCGGATGCCGGTTCCACTCCTCGATGCCGCGCATCATCGGCGCCTCGTGCGACGTGCCCATCACGACGCCGTAGTAGCTCGCGGTGGCGTGGTTGGCCGGGTCGTCCTCGGCGAACGCCCGCCCCCAGACCGCCGGCCACAGGTAGTTGGCCTTGAGCCGGAGCATGGTCTCGAAGACCTTCGCGTAGTACCCGGCGTTCAGCCCGCCCGGGTAGCCGGGCGCCTTGCCGGGTCCGAAGAAGCCGGGCGCCCAGGTGCCGGTGTCCGGGTTCTCGTCGTTGATGAAGACGCCGCGGTACTTCACCTTCGGGGTGCCCTGGCTGTGCCGGCCGGGCAGGACGTAGAGCGCGTCCGCGTGCGGGACCGGCACGTCGTCCCAGAAGTGCCAGGGTGAGACGCCGATCAGCCGGGACACGTCGTAGACGCCGAAGATGGTGCCGCGCTGGTCGCTGCCGGCGATCACGAACGCCCGGCGTACGCCCGGGAGCGGGTGGTCGACCACCTGTTGCAGCGAGGTCTCCCACTTGCCGGCGATGCCGCGGGTGTCGAGTGTGCCGGCGGCGACCATCCGGTCGATCAGGGTGGAGCGGCCGAGGGTGCCGACGATGATCGGGTCCTGCCCGGCCGGGACGGTGCCCTGGCTGAGACCCGGGGTGACGCCGGTGGCAGCGCCGAGGTCGGATCGCAGGTCACCGGCGACCCGGAGCACCCCGGCATAGTCGTTGCCACTGGTCACGATGGGAGCGGCGGCGCCGCGCGCGACCAGCGGGAACCGGCCGGGCCCGGGTTGGTGGGAGAGATAGCCCGGCGCCGCGGCCGGGGGACGGGCGGCCGCGGCGGGGACGGGGACGACGGCGAGCAGGGTGAACGCGGCGAGGACAGCCGCAAGGGGATGTCGCATGGGTACGCCTCCGGTGGACGAAGCGCTCCGAAACTTTCGGCAACACGCCGATCGCGTGCCGGTAACGTATAGCCGCTCTTCTATACGAGTCAACCCATCGACACATGACGATCATTGATGAAGAGGGGTGCCGAAAGTTCCGGACGGTGGAGCGCTTCGCCGGAGGTGCGGATCAGAGGACGGCGCAGGCGGTTCCGTTCACGGTGAAGGCGGACGGGACCGGGTTGCTCCCGGTCCACGAGCCGAGGAAACCGACCGACGCCGAACCGCCGGCCGGCAGTGCGCCGTTCCAGGCCGCGTTCGTGACGGTGACCGCGCTGCCGGACTGGGTGACCGAGCCGTTCCAGAGCTGGGACACCGTCTGCCCGCCGGTGAACTGCCAGCCGAGCTTCCAGCCGCTGATCGCCGTGGCCCCGGTGTTGGCGATCTTCACGTCGGCCTGGAAGCCGCCGGTCCAGCTGCCGGTGACCCGGTAGGTGACCGCGCAAGAGGCAGAGGTGCCGGTCGACGCGCTGGGACTCGGGGAGGTGCCGGTGGACGCGCTGGGGCTCGGGGAGGTGCTGGTCGACGCGCTGGGGCTCGGGGAGGTGCCGATCTTCGTGGGGTCGACGACTCCCCAGTACGCCGACTTCGCCTGCAACCGGGTGTCGAACAGCAGCGGCGCGTCCTTGCGGGCCACCGGGTAGGTGTCCAGCCAGGTGTTGTCGTCGGCCAGGCCCCACAGCGTCACCGAGGTGACGTCGGCCGCGTACCGGCGGAACAGCGCGAACATGTCCCGGTACATGTAGGCCTGCGCCAGCAGCCGGTCGGCCGGCGGCGTCGGGAACGACTCCCCGCTGCTGGTGTAGATGCTGACGTCCATCTCGGTGATCTGCTGCTCGACGCCGATGCCCTGGAACTTCTTCAGCATCGCCTCGGTGTCCGCGATCGACGGCCAGCTGACGTTGACGTGCATCTGGTGCCCGACGCAGTCGATCGGCACGCCCTCACCCTTGAGCTGCACGACCAGGTTGTAGAGCGCGTCCCGCTTGGCGGCCACGTTGGTGTTGTAGTCGTTGATGCAGAGCTTGGCGGCCGGCGCGACCTCCCGGGCGACCCGGAACGCGGTCCGGATGTAGTCCAGCCCGGTCACCGTGTACCAGGTGCTGCGCCGCATCCCGTCGGACTGCGACTCGTCGATGACCTCGTTGACCACGTCCCACACCCCGATGGTGGTGCCGTAGTGCGCGGCAACGTTCCGGATGTGGTTCTCCAGCCGGGCCAGCAGGGTCGCCTTGTCGGCGTTCGCGAACACCCAGGCCGGTGTCTGGTTGTGCCAGACCAGGGTGTGCCCGCGCACCTTCATCCCGTGCGCCGTGGCGAACGCGATCAGTGGATCGGCCTGCGTGTAGGTGAAGGCGTTCTCGGTGGGTTCGGTCGCGTCCCACTTGAGCGCGTTGCCGGGCGTGACCGAGGTGAAGTGCCGGGCGAGCAGGTCACCGTGCGTACCGATGATCTCTGCTCCGGTGATCGCCGCGCCGACCGGGAATTCGGTGACCACACTCTTCACCGCGGGGATGTCGGTCTGGATCGGCAGCGCCGGGACGTAGCTCGCGGTCACGTCGTCGAGGTAGAACGATCCGGTGGTGGAGGCGGTCTCGATGTAGACGCTGAGGAAGTCCACGTCGGTGGCGAGGGTGTACCGGCCGGTCAGGTTGACCCAGCCGCCGGAGGTGACCGCGGTGTTGCCGACCACCGTCTCGTAGGTCGCGGTCCCGGCGGTGCGGCGCTCCACGCTGAGCCGGGCGTTGTCCGAGCCCTCGGCCATCCGCACCCAGGCCGAGATCGTGTACGACGTGCCCTTCTCGAACGTGTCCAGCACGCTCAGCGACGGCCCCTGCCAGGTGGCGGTCCGGCCGGTGATCGACAGGCTGCGGGTGCCGCCGTGCGCGACCGTGGCGCTCGCGGCCAGGGTCTCGGCCGAGCGACCGGCCCAGCCCTGCACCGTGCCGTCCTCGAAGTCGCTGGTCAGAACGGTGATCGGGGTGGGGTCGTCGGCCGCGTGGGCGGCCACGACGGCGGCGAACGGCACCGCGGCCACCAGGGTGGCCAGGGCCAGCCGCATGAGTGCTCGCATCTACGTTCCCTTCGGGGAGTCACGGTTCCCCGGCTGGTGCTGACGGCTGCCTCCGGGGCCCGGAGGCAGCCCTGAGCACCAGCCGGAGACAGTGACCGACATCGTTACATGGGAGCGCTCCCATTACAACGGTGTGTCAAGAATGTTGCCGGGCAGGATGCCTCAACTCCACGGGTCGCCGACCGATAGGACGAGCGTGCCGGACCAGATGTTCCAGCTGGCCAACCTCGTGATCATGGCCGCCTACGCGGCGATCACGGTGGCCATCGTGGTGCCCGTGACCCGGGCCGGTCAGCTGCGCAGCAACAAGCTGGCCACCGCCACCGCGCTGATCTTCTTCAGCTGCGCGGTCGGTCACGGGCTGCACGCGCTGGGCGCACTGCTGGCGGCGGTCGGGGCACCGGCCGGTCACGGGGTGCACGCGCAGGCCACCGGATGGTTCTGGGCCTCGGCGATCTGGGACGCGTTCACCGGGGCCGTCGCGGTCTACTACTGGACGCTGCGCCGCGGCTACGGCGTGCTGCTCGGCCCGGGCGCGATCTACGTCGACCCGTTCACCCGGCTCCGGCTGGACGAGGCCGACGCCCGGGAACGTGCCGCCCAGGACGTCGCCGAGGCGCACCGGGCCACCCTCGCCACGGTCGTCGAGCACAGCGACGACGCGATCATCGGGCTCACCCCGGACGGCACGGTCACCGCGTGGAACGGCGGCGCCGTACGGCTCTTCGGGTACACCGCCGAGGAGATGCTCGGCCGGCCGGCCACCATGCTCGCCGACGAGGCCGGCGCCGGCCAGCAGTACGCGACGCTGGCCCGGATCCGTGACGGGGAGCGCAGCATCGCGTACGAGGCGCGCCGGGTCGGCCGGGACGGCGCCCCGGTCGACGTCTCCCTGGTGATCACCCCGATCCACGACCAGGCCGGCACGGTGATCGGCGTGTCCGTGGTGGCCCGGGACATCACCGCCGCGAAGGAGAACGCCGAACGGCAGCAGGCCGTGCAGGAGCGCACCCAGCAGGCCCAGCGGATGGAGAGCCTGGGCAACCTGGCCGGCGGGGTGGCGCACGACTTCAACAACATCCTGGCGATCATCGGGAACTACACCGAGTTCGCGATCGAGGAGACCGCCGATCTGCCCGGGGTGCAGGCCGACCTGATCCAGGTGCGTACGGCCGTGGAACGGGCCACCAACCTGACCCGCCAGCTGCTGACGTTCACCCGGGGTGACGCCATCCAGCCGCGCAACGTCGCGCTCAATCCGGCGCTGGCCGAGATCCGGGCGATGCTGGAGCGCACCATCGGCGAGCACATCACCCTGGTCACGGTGCCCTCGGCGGCGCCGCTGACCGTGCACGCCGACCCCGGCCAGCTCCAGCAGGTGCTGCTGAACCTGGCGATCAACGCCCGGGACGCGATGCCGGAGGGCGGCACCCTGGTGCTCGAGGCGAACGCCGCCGACCTGGACGGGCACGAGCTCAACATGCAGCCGCCACTGCCCGCCGGACGGTACGCCCGCCTGCTGATCAGCGACACCGGCGAGGGCATGCCGCCCGAGGTGGTGGCGCGCATCTTCGAACCGTTCTTCACCACCAAGCCGTGCGGCAAGGGCACCGGGCTGGGCCTGGCCACCGTGTACGGCATCGTCACCGAGGCCGGCGGGAGCGTGAACCTGTACTCGGAGCCCGGCGTCGGCACCACGTTCCGGATCTACCTGCCGCTCGTCGACGCGCCCGGCGATCCGGAGCAGGAGACGGCCCGGCCGGTCGCGCCGCGCCGCGGCGAGGGCCGGGTGGTGCTGGTAGTGGAGGACGAGGTGGCCCTGTCCCGGATCATCACCCGGATCCTGACCGAGAACGATTACTGGGTGGTGACCGCGCCGGACGGCCGGCAGGCCCTCGCGCAGTTCGACCAGCACGGCTGCGACCTGCTGCTGACCGACGTGATCATGCCGGAGATGTCCGGCCCCCGGCTGGCCGAACTGCTCACCGAACGCCGGCCGGGCCTGCCGGTGATCTACATGTCCGGGTACAGCAACGGCCTGCTCGGCAGCACCCATGTGCTGGACGGCGACATCACGTTCATCGAGAAGCCGTTCACCGCCGCCGAGCTGCTGCACAAACTCGCCGCCACCCACCGCGAACCCGTCAGCTGACGGCCTCCGGCTGGTGCTCAGGGGTGTCTCAACGGGCGTGAGACACCCCTGAGCACCAGCCGAGAACCCGGCGCCCGGCCCAGCACCGCCGGTCGGCACGGCCTCCGGCCCGGCGCGCGCCGCGCGGCATGGCGCGAGCGCGGAGCGCGGCATGGCGCCGGGGGCATCGAGAGTCTTGACTGTCGTGGTGTGAGCGTTAACACTCGAGCAACCGTCCCGACACGCGCGCGACTCCGCAGCGTCCTCTTCGGACCGCGCGCGGCACCCCCAGCAGGGAGAAACGATGCCCCTCACCGCACGCCGGAGCACCGCCCGGCGCCTGCGATCGCCGCTGTTAACGTTCCTCACTACGGCCTCCGTGCTGACCGGCGTCCTGGTCACCGAAACGCCGGCCACCGCCGCACCGGCGGCCACGAGAGACGCCGCGCGAGACGCCGGGCAGGCCGCCGCGGACGTCACCGACGGTCTGCTGCTCTGGTACAAGCTGGACGAGAAGTCCGGCACGGTCGCCACCGACGCGTCCGGCCACGGCCGGGACGGCGCCGTGCAGGCCGCGACCTGGTCCGGCGCCCAAGGCCTCACCTTCGACGGTGCCACGACGTCGGTCAAGGCCCCGAACGACCTGATGAGCAACCTGGACGCCATCACCGTCGCGTTCGACGTGAAAATCGACAGTGCACAGGCGACGCCGTACTTCCTCTACGGCTTCGGCAACACCGATAACGCCACCGGGTACGGCAACGGCTACCTCTTCGCGACCGGCGACGGCTTCCGCAACGCCGTCTCACTGAGCAACTGGAGCGGCGAGCAGAACACCCGCCCGGCGACCGGCCGCAACCTGGTCCGCAACGCCTGGAAGCACGTCGCCTACACCCAGACCGGGACGACCGGCACGCTCTACGAGGACGGCGTCGCGGTCGGCACGAACACCGCGATCAGCATCCGGCCGGGCGCGATCGGTGGCGGCACGACCACCGCCAACTACTTCGGCCGCTCGCTCTACACCGGCGACCGGCACTTCAAGGGCGGCATGCGCGACATCCGCGTCTTCGACCGGGCGATCACCGCGGACGAGGTGAACACCCTGGCCACGCCGGCCAACACCGCGGCGGTCGCGGCCGACCAGTCGACGCTCGATCTCGGCGACACCAGCGCGCTGACCGCGAATCTGAACTTACCTTCCACCGCCCCGAACGACTCCGGGCTGAGCTGGGCCACCAGCGACCCGGCGGTGATCACGGCGGCCGGGCAGGTCACCCGTCCACGGGCCGGTGAGCCGGACGCGCACGCCACCCTCACCGCGACCGTCACGCGCGGAACGGTCACCGCCACCAAGACCTTCGCGATCGCCGTTCGGGCCGAGCTCGACGACGCGGCCACGGCCGCCGCCGCGGCAAGTGCCTTGATCGTACGCAACGCCGACGACGTACGCGGGAACCTCGCTCTGCCCGGCAGCGGCGCCGCCGGCACGACGGTGACCTGGACCAGCAGCGATCCGGCCGTGCTCGCGCCGAGCGGCGAAGTACACCGTCCCGCGCACGGCGCGGGCGACACCACCGTGACCCTCACCGCGACGGTGACCAAGGGCAGTGCAGCCGCGACCCGCGAATTCACCGCGAAAGTCCCCGCGTTGCCCGCTGCGGAGCCGTTGAAGGGTTACCTGTTCAGCTACTTCACCGGCGAGGGGTACGCCGACGGCGAGCAGATCTACCACGCGCTCAGCAACGGCAACGACGCGCTGAGCTGGCGCGAGGTCAACGCCGGGCAGCCGGTGCTCACCTCGACGCTGGGCACCAAGGGCCTGCGCGACCCGTTCATCATCCGCTCGCCGGAGGGCGACAAGTTCTACCAGATCGCCACCGACCTCAAGATCTACGGCAACGGCGACTGGGACGCGTCCCAGCGCAGCGGAAGTAAATCGATCATGGTGTGGGAGTCCACCGACCTGGTCACCTGGACGAACCAGCGCCTGGTGAAGGTCTCACCCGACACGGCCGGCAACACCTGGGCGCCGGAGGCGTTCTACGACAAGAAGCTCGGCGCCTACGTCGTCTTCTGGGCCTCGAAGCTCTACGACGCGGCGGACACCGGGCACACCGGCACCACCTACAACCGGATGATGTACGCGACCACCCGCGACTTCTACACGTTCAGCGAGCCGCAGGTGTGGAAGGACCCCGGGTACTCGGTGATCGACTCGACGGTGGTCGAGCACAACGGCGAGTACTACCGTTTCACCAAGGACGAGCGCAACAACTCGTCCTCGTCGCCGTGCAGCAAGTACATCATCGAGGAGAAGTCCACCGACCTGCTCGACCTCGGCTACGACTTCGTCGCGGAGTGCATCGGCTCGTCCGCGCTGAGCCGGGGCGAGGGCCCACTGATCTTCAAGTCGAACACCCCGTCGTCCGACGGCAAGGACAAGTGGTACCTGTTCATCGACGAGTACGGCGGCCGCGGCTACGTCCCGTTCTCGACCACCGACCTGGACTCCGGTCAGTGGACCGCGGAGACCGGCTACACGCTGCCGTCCCGGCCCCGCCACGGCACGGTCCTGCCGGTCACCCAGGCCGAGTACGATCGGATCTCGGCGAAGTACGAGGAGCCGCCGGCCACTCCCGGGCTGCGCCTGCGCTACCAGTTCGACGAGACCGGCGGCACCGTCGCGCGGGACTCGTCCGGGAACGGCTTCAACGGCGCGTTCAACCGCGAACCGGCATTCACTTCCGGGGTCGACGGCGGCGCGGTCAGCCTCGCCGGTGGCGCCGCTTCGTCGGGCACCGCGCCGTACGTCACCATCCCGAACGGCGTGCTCAAGGGCGCGACGAGCGCGACGGTCTCGCTGTGGGCCAAGTGGACCGCGTCGACGACGGTCAACCAGTGGATCTACGGGCTCGGGCCGGACAGCACAAAATATCTGTTCACCACACCGGCCAACGGCGGCTCGCTGCTCTACTCGGCGATCACCAGCGGGAGCTGGTCGGCCGAGTCGAAACTGCCCGGCGCCGCGACACTGCCCGGCGGGAGCTGGCAGCACCTCGCGGTCACCGTGGACGGCCCGGCCGGCACCGCGGCGATGTACCTGAACGGACGACGGGTGGCCGCCGCGACCGGGGTCACGGTCAAGCCCGGCGACCTGTACGACGCGTCGAAGGCCTACTCCGGCTACATCGGCAAGTCGCTGTACTCGGCGGACCCGTACTTCGCCGGGTCGGTGGACGACTTCCGGATCTACAACACCGCGCTGACCGGGCCGGAGATCCTGGCCCTGGCCGGGAAGGGGACCTCCCTCGGCGCCGTGACGTTGCCACAGCTCAAGGCGGACGCGATCGTCGACGACGCGGCGGGCACGGTGAAGCTGCCGGTCGCCGAGGGCACCGACGTGACAGCGCTCGCGCCGCAGTTCACGCTTGCCAGCGGGGCGACGATCAGCCCGGCCTCCGGCACGGCGCGTGACTTCAGCAGCTCCCAGTCGTACGAGATAGTCGGCGGCGATGGCGCGAAGCGGACCTGGACCGTTACCGCGGTCGTGATGAAGAGTCCGGTCCTGCCGGGCCTGAACGCCGACCCGAACATCACCGTCTTCGGCGACACGTTCTGGATCTACCCGACCACGGATGGTTTCGCGGGTTGGTCCGGCACGCAGTTCCACGCGTTCTCCTCGACCGACCTGGTGCACTGGACCGACCACGGGGTGATCCTCGACCTCGGACCGGACGTGACCTGGGCGGACGACAGCGCGTGGGCGCCGGCGATCGCGACTCGGAACGGGAAGTACTACCTCTACTTCTCCGGCGGGCTGAGCAGCGGCAACACCGCCAAGCAGCTCGGCGTGGCGGTCGCCGACAACCCGGCCGGGCCGTTCCGTGACGCGCTCGGCAAGCCGCTGGTCGCAGCCGGCAGTCACAGCGGGCAGATGATCGACTCGGCGGTGTTCACCGACGACGACGGGAAGTCCTACCTGTACTGGGGCAACGGCAGCTCCTACCAGGTGCCGCTGAACGACGACATGACCTCGTTCGACCCGGCGCTGGTGAAGACGTACAAACCGGCGAACTACAACGAGGGGTCGTTCGTCGTCAAACGGAACGCGACCTACTACTTCATGTGGTCGGAGAACGACACGCGCAGCGCGGACTATCGGGTGGCCTATGCGACGGGGAATTCGCCGACCGGGCCGTGGAGTGACCGGGTCGGCGTGATCCTGCAGAAGGACGCGTCCCTCGGCATCCTCGGCACCGGCCACCACTCGGTGGTCCGCGCCCCGAACAGCGACGACTGGTACATCGCGTACCACCGGTTCGCGATACCGGGCGGCGACGGCACCCACCGGGAGACCACGATCGACCGGCTGGAGTTCACCGCGGACGGCGCCATCACGCCGGTCGTGCCGACGCTGGAGAGCGTGAACCCGGTGACCGTCGCGCACGCCGGCGAGGACGCGACCGGGGCCGAGGGTTCTGCCATCACACTGACCGGCATCGTCTCCAACACCGCAAACCGGCCGACCTGGACCGTGCCGGACGGCACGCCCTGCTCGTTCGCCGATCCGCACGCCGCGACCACCACGGTGACCTGCACCGATGACGGAACGTTCGCGGTCACCCTGACCGCGGGCGGCAGCCACGACACGGCCCGGCTGACGGTGGCCAACGTGCCCCCGACGGTCACCGCCCCGGGTGGTCACCCGGCGCCGGAAGCCCCGTTCGCCACCGGAACGCCGATTAACTTCAGCGTTCCGGTCACCGACGCCGGCGCGCACGACACCCTTTCCTGTACGGCTTCGTGGGGCGACGGCCGCTCCACCCCGGGCACGGTCAGCGGCGGGGTGTGCACGGTCTCGCACGTCTATGCGACGGGCGGCGTCTTCCAGCCGACCCTGACAGCCCGCGACGACGACGGCGCGGCGGCCACGGTGACCTTGCCGTATGTGGTCACCTACGCGACCGGAAGCGGTCAGGCGGCGGGCAGCGGCTGGCTCACCGCAGCTCCGGGCTCCGTGCCCGGCAACCGGGTGGGCGGCACGGTGGATCTCGCCTTCTCCGCCGGCCCGTCCCCCACCGGCTCTCCCTCATCCGGCCCTCCCTCGACCGCCTCCTCATCCGGCGCTCCCTTGACCGGCGCTCCCACGACCAGCAGCTCTTCGGCCGCCGGCTCTTCGTCGGCGGGCAGCACGTGGATCCGGTTCGCCGCCGGTGACCTGCTGTTCCAGTCGACGTCCCAGAGCCCGGCCGTGATCGCCGGGAAGACCGCGACCTACACCGGAACCGGCACGGTCAACGGAGCCGGCTCCTACCGGTTCCAGGTCACCGCCGTCGAGGGCACCGGCCGCCTCGCCGACCGCTTGGCGATCCACATCTGGTCGGCCCGCACCGGCAAGCCCGTCTTCAACCTGACCAACCACGGCCCAGCCCGCCTAACCGGAGGCGGCATCGTCATCACCCCGAAAAAGCACCACCACTGAACCACCACCACTGACACACCAGCCCCGAGGCATCGGCGCATCGGCGCTTCGGCGCTTCGGCGCTTCGGCGCTTCGGCGCTGAAGCATCGGCCGGGTCCAGATTCCGGACTCGGCCGATGCCTGGCTGGTGCTGAGGGGTGCCTCCGGACCCGCGAGACACCCCTCACCACCAGCTCACGCCGCGCGGCTGGCCACCAGAGGCGCCTCCCGCCCCCAGACACACCCCTCACAACCAGCCCGCCACGCCCAGCTGGTGCTGACGGTCGTGTCCGCGGCCTGGATACCACCGTGAGCACCAGCTCGACACATCCGGCTGGTGCTGGTGGTCGTATCAGCGGGCGGGATACCACCGTGAGCACCAGCCGAGCCCGCTTCGCGTGCGCCTGCCGCCCCCGGCAACCCGGAGCGGACCAACTGGCAGGACCGGACGCCCACCTTAGGGGACAGCCGGCCCCGGCTCGGGCAGTGACCGGCGTAGCGGACCGCGACCAACCGCCAGCCCAGCCTGGCCGCCACCCCAGACACCCACCAACCGCGACCAGCGCAGAAGAGCCCCACGCCGGCACCCTCACGCCCAGCCGGCACCGCACCGGCCGGTCCCGGTGGCCCGGAGGGCGGGCGCGACCCGGAGGGCGGGCGCGACCCAGAGGGCGGGCGCGACCCAGAGGGCGGGCGCGACCCAGAGGGCGGGCGCGACCCAGAGGGCGGGCTGGCTGGCATGGCTGGCGCGGCTGGCGGG
>NZ_LLZH01000295.1:0-36369 GCF_001509495.1 Actinoplanes awajinensis subsp. mycoplanecinus
GAAGAACCGCCGGCCGAAGCCCGCACGATCCCGGTGAAACACAGCCGCAGCCGGTGACGATCCACCACACACCACGACCACGCCCACACGAACCGACGCACAGGACCGACCGCCACGACGCTCAGCGCCAGCAGGCCCATCACGGTCAGCGCCAGCCACCACGGCAACACCCGCAGCAACACCGACAGGACCGCCACCGCAGACACCGCGACCGTGATCTCCAACGACCACCACCACAACACCCGCAGCACCGGCCACGCACGAACCAACAGCGCCACCACCAGGCCGACCACGACACCCGCAGCCAGACCTAGCAACATCGCCAACAGCAGCGGACGGAAAGCCGACAGCACCGCGGTCGACGCAGCCCAGAAACCCAGGCTCACGCACAAGAACGCCAGACGCGCCCGCTTCACGTACCACTGCGACACAGGCGTCTCCACCAGCGTCACCGCTCCGATAGGAGCGCTACTGAATAGACCTTTGGACACTGCGCACCCCCTGACTTTGAAGTCCTTTGAACGCCTCTCTGGTCCACGCTAGGGGACTACTTAGGCATCGTCAAGGACTAATAAGTCCCTCAAGGTCTACACCCCGCCCTGGCAGGGGACCAAGACGTCCCCCACAATGGGCCTATGGAGATGGGCGAGGTTCTGCGGCAACGCCGGACGGAACGAGGCATGTCGCAGGCTGACCTTGCGACCGCCGCAGGCATCGATAAACGACAAATCCGGCGCTACGAGGCAGGCGAGCAGCAACCGCTGCTGTCAGTTGCCGTCGCAATAGCGGCGGCCTTAGACATCTCGGTCGGCGAACTCGCCGGACTTCCCGGCCACCGCGTGAGCCTGTCCGGAAGCTGGTGGGCCTCGTGGCAGACCTCAAAGGACGGCGAGGAGGTCGTCACCTTGCAAGAGGTCCTGTTTCGCCAAGAGGGCGAGCGCATCCAGGTCGAGACCACGACCAGGGGAATCCCTATCGAGGGTGGCGGCTATCACTGGCGCGGTGAGTTGCGGATCTGGGATAACGAGATCTTGATGGGCTGGTATGCCGCAGCCGACGGATCCGTTCGCTCGAAAGGCACTATGTACTTCGTCGTCCACCCGCACGGGCAGCGCATGTCAGGCCGCTGGGTCGGGATGAGCTATGACGGAAAGATCGTCAGTGGGTGGGGCGGGATGGCGCGAGACGCGGACAGCGCGGCAGCGATCGTCCAAGAGCTGAAAGGTCAGGACGGTGGACTCGATCGAGCCGACGTGTGAAGTAGTCATCACCGCCCCGGACGCGAGCTGGCTAGTGGACTTCAGCCGGCGGCTCGTTGAAGATCGGCTTTGCGCCGGAAGCCACGTCGTTACCGAAATCAGGGCGGTCTACACCTGGCAAGGCGAAACCGTTGACCGTCCGGAGGCTCGCGTGGCTCTTCACACTCGGCGGTCGCTAGTCCCCGAGATCGTGGACCTCGCCAACAGGTACCACCCGTATCAGGTGCCCTGCGTAATCGCGTTGCCCATAGCTGACGGAAACCCTGCGTACCTTGCGTGGATCGTCGACGAAACTCGCCGGCCGCAGCCGATCGCCGCAGACCCGGAGCAGGGATGACCGTCCATCGCAGCCGCCTCTGTCACATCATCATCGACTGCAACGACCTTGATGCTGCGACCGAGTTCTGGTCCGTCGCCTTGGGCGCGTCCGAGGAGCCAATCGCCGAGCCTAGCCGCCAGGTTTACCGGCGCCTAAAGCTGCCCGACGCTGACATCCGCGTGTTACTCCAACACACAGACGACGAAAAAGCCTCCAAGGAACGAATACACATAGACCTGGAAACCGACGACGTCGAGGCGGAAGTTCAACGCCTGGAGGCACTGGGTGCGCATCGCTGGGACCACCAACAGGAGCGAGGCTACGACTTCTGGGTTCTGCGCGACCCATGGGGAAACGAGTTCTGCGTGCTCCAGACCGAATTCCCGGAACTCCTAGCCCGGCGTGACCCATGGCTTTGCGAGGGACTGACACCTTAACCTCCAGGCAATTTATGATCTTGAATAAGCACGGTCATCGTGCCGTTGAACTGCGGGTTGTGTCCACCAGCGTCCATGGCTGTTCGCCGCGATCACTGGCCATTGTCACCCAGTTAGTCACCCACGCCCCCAGCAATGCTGCGCACTGAGCAAATCCGTCACTCGCGCACCGGATCGACATCGTGCGTCGCGCGCCAGGATCGCCATCGGTCACCCACCGGCAGGACCTGCTTGCCGACAGATGACACCGGTGTCGCGATCGGCACGTTAGTAGTGCCTGGATTCTTCGACATGATCACATGCACTGGGACGCCGCGTCGGTACTGCCCGACGATCCCAACCCACATAACCAACAGACCGACGGCCGCAGCCGCGAAGAACTTGCGTTCAAGGGAGTCGGGGGTCACGCAAGCACCGACGCCAAGTCCCGCCACACCGCACAGCCACGCGGTGAGCCAGGCGTGTTCGCGGAGGCGGTACGCCAGTCTCCGGGAACGTGAGACTGCGTGCAGCATCAGCATGAAAGCGAGCAACAGGAACAGGCCCGCAGTCAGGATGGCTGCTCGATTTTTTGGAAGTAGGCCGAACAGCACACCTACCGGGTACAGGATTGCCGCAGCAATGATGTTGGCTACGACGTTGACGCAGACCCCTCGCCAGAACGCCACGAACCCCTGCCACTGGTCGTCCTCGGCGGAAAGATTGTCTTGGACCACGTCGCCAACCATAGAGACTCAGCGCTACAGCCGGCCAGGGCGGTGCGTCAGCATGGCGAGCGGGAACCTGCGCCGCGCTCGGGTCACCGTAAACAGTCACGTTCGTAGGCCCTCATCCGGGCACGGGATTCCATTTATATCACTTGATTAACCGACGAATGCCATTGCGCCTGTTGCATGATTAGCGAATGTCTAGGCTGGCGAAAGATCGCATTTTTATTCTGGGGATGGGATCAGTTGGTGCAATAATGGCCTTCCTGAGTTTTATCTCGATACCCGTTGGCGCCATAGGGGTGTTGTTGATAATCGCATCAATTGCATACTCATATCGCACACAAGGGGCGGTTTCTGTTTCATTTGCACGCACTCAATGGGTGATGCAGGATGAGGAGTGGCAGTTATTGATTCCCTTCTCCGCCCATCGCAGGAAGGTGCCAGTTGTTTCAGTCTTGGAGAGGAACGCAGAAGGCGCTCTCGGGCCGCTATTCTGCGACGCTACTGCGGATTCGAAGGGCAATGTGATTGTCTCGATTAACCGATCAATCGGTCCATTCGATGGGGAAGTTCGTGTGACCTGAGGTTCTCAAGGTGTTGTCAAGGCGAGCTTGACACACTTCGCGCCACGATACGGGCCGAGTCGGTGTCGGGGTGGCGGCGCGCGCCACGATGCGGCAGGCCACCGGCCTGCCCTTAACTCCTGATCGCTTGGGCCGCAGAGGCTCACGACTCAAGGGCGGCCGCTTGCGGCCGTCGCGTGCGACGCGAAGCGCCCTTGATCGTGAGAGCGGCCCGGACACACTGCGCGCTGCCACCCCAGGCACCGATGGCTCGGTCGTGGGAATGGGACCCAGATGGGCGCTCTTCTTGGGCCCAGGGCTGGGCATCTCGGCCTCGACCATCCCTACGGTCCACAGGCGTCTGGCACGGTCATCGGTGATTGTCACTCAGTAGTCACCTAGCGGCTTCGTGACCGAGCGGGCTGGACAAGATGACGGATCAAAGCATGATCGAGTTGCGGCACCTAGCTATATTTGCGTTGGTAATTATGTGACAGAATCCCCACTGCCCGAGTGGCAAACCAAGGAAGGGGCTCGGTTTGAGCGCTTCAGCCGCAAATCAACCAAGCATTCTAACCATTATTGTTCCACTCGTAGCATCAATCCTAACGGCCGCAGTTGCAGCAATTGCAATCATTGCCGGACGTAGATCATCAAGGGAATCAGTGGAGAAGGACCTACGGCTGAAGACATGGGAGAAGCGCACTGAAGCCTACCTGGAACTGCTCACCAAGGTTGAAAGTCAAGATCCTCTTCAAGCGCCTTACGTTGAGAAGCAGTGTAAGGATCTCATGCAGGGGAAGGCCGTAGATTTACTCCGCCACAGCATCGAAGATGGGGAGTGGAAGATATTCGAAGCACGCCTACGCGCGTATGCATCGTCGGACATATGGGCGCTCTACTCAGCATGGCTGTCCGCACTAGCCACTTGGACGTTCTTTAGATCAGCGGCCATAATTCATGTAACCCAGGAAGACGCTAAAAAAGCACAAGAATTCAAGAACAAAGAAGAAAAGGTAAGGGCAACCATCGGGTTGGCCGCCAAAACGATTATTCATTACGTCCGAGGCGAAATGCGTTTTGAAAGTCTTCCACCCATTAAGATCTCGTACAAATCAGGACCATTGGGCGGAATTCAAGAACTTGACATTCGGCCGCAGGACAATACCGGGCGCGAAGATTTCGATTTTCTGATGCCACCCGTCATGATGAGTGCTACAAGGCAGGAAGGCGGCATTAGCTTCAGCATGAGGCTGCCCCCTGGACTCACCTATGAACAATGGAATAGAGCGGCAGGGCTGTAGAGAGCGACACTCTAGTGTCGACGGAGCCCTGACGGCGTTGACGCCGAACGAGTCGGCGTCGGAGGCGTGCGCACAATGCGGGCAGGCCACTTGGCGTGCCCTGACGCCTGCCGCAAGGGACGCAGAGCCTCCGAGGTCAAGGGCGGCCGCTTGCGGTCGTCGCTTGCGACGCAACGCGCCCTTGACCTTGGTGCGGCGGCCCGGACACACTGCGCGCCGCCGCACCAGGCACTGACGACCGCAACGCGCGCTACAGACCGACGCGGCAGCTCGGACGCGCCGCCCTGGCAGAGGCCGTCGTCAACCCGGTGCAATACGTTCGCCAGCAGATCACGCGGACCGACAACCCTTGGCGCGCTGCTCAGAGGGTCAAAGACGGCCCGCTTGCGGCCAGCGCTTGCGACGCTAAGCGCCCTTGGCCCTCGGAGAGGCGGCCCGGACACACTGCGCACCGCCGCGTCCGGTGTCCGACGGTCGTGATTCGCGCGGCAGCTCGGCCGCGCGGTGAGAACTTTCTATACATCTTCAAGGCGGCCCTCCGGGCCGCGCGCCCGGCTCTCTCCGCCGGCCGTCCGCGCCTTGCCGCTTCGCTCCCGGCGCGGCCCGGCGCCGTTGGGCGTGGCCCGTGGACACACCGAAGCCCCGTGTCCAGGGCGCTAGACGGACACGGGGCTTGGCTATCCCCAAACGGACTAGCCGGCGACCCGCTCTTGTGAGACAACGCTAGGACGGCCCTCAGCGGCTGCAAGCCATTCCTCGGTGACGTGAAGCAGAGGAACGCTTAGCAGCTCGCCGACCATCACCTGGAGGTTCGCGGCATAGAGGCCCAGGTCGGCCATCGTGGGCCTATTCAGATGTCCGTGTACCAGCGCGCTGCGCAGCTCGTAGCACTTGACGAAAAGCTTCGCTGGCGACAGTCCTAGGTACTCGCGAGATCCAAGCGCTGACACCAACCGCCGGCCCGCTTGACCGATCGATTCATCCCGCAGCCGCTTCATAGCGCCCAAGAGTGAGCTTGTCTGAGCTGGTGGCAGGCCAGCTTGTTCCACCTGGCTGATGAGGTCATCGACAAGGCTGCGGACTTCTGCTGGCCGGGGTTGGGGATTGATCAGGGTCTCGACAGCCATCATCGACATGAGAAGGCGACCTTCTGCCGACGGCTGAAAGAAGGAGGCCGCATACAGATCGAAGGCGAGTCGTTCCCCGTCCCGCACCTCCACGTCCCCCAGCTGGCGAGCGGCAGCGAAGGTAGCGACCGCGCGTCGCTCACTAAGCTGCACAGACGCTTCTGCCGTCATCGTTACATAGAGGGGACCTGGTTCTTCGTAGACAATGACGCCGGGACGGTCATTGATCACTTGGATACCCTGCTCCTGAGCGATCATCGCAAGCGCAGCGTCAGTGAAACCGCCGGTCAAGGATGGGTCACGCTCTTGGAAGTCGACCCCCATGTTCAGGCGAGCGAAGGCTACCTGCGCTACTTTGCGCCACTTGTCGCCCTCGCCTCGGGCCTGCGCCTCACTGGCGTAGCCACGACCCTGCAGAGCAGCGAACTCTACCTGCGCCAGCGCAGTTTCTCTGTCTAAAGAGACGACATGGACGGACACGCCACCCTCTGCCTCCAGCACCCATTTCGGCCCGTTGAAAGGCAGACGGGCACCGGGCGGAAACCTGAATCGAATTCTGAAGCCATATGGCATGGCCGCCCTCCTAAAATCCGCCGTCACAGTCAGCGCCTGGACCGAGTCCTTCCGCAGGAACCATAATGGGCGGCGCAGCGGGGGTTTCCACACAGGTTTTTTGCTGACCCTTTGCCCGCTCGGCACACCGCTGCCTCCGGCGGGCAGGGCCTCCGGCCCTACGACCCGGTTCCAGCCTCCGGCGGCCAGGGCTGCCCGCCCTGGACCCGGGCGGCTCCGGGATGTCCGGCCCGGCCGGCAAACCACCGCGCACCAAAGGCAACCAGACCGCGTCTGCCCGGTCCAGGTCGTTCGTCCGGTGGGGCGCTCCACCTGGACCGGGCAGACGCGGCCCGGCAGGGCGGTGCCTGCGCGACGGGATGCCACCCACGGCAGAACGAACCCCCGGCTTGCATTGATAAGGCACTGGCCGACCCTCAAGATCATCGGGTACAGCCAGGCGACAATCCAGCTCGAAAAGCAACGTAAAATGACAGCAATCGATGAAAAGTGTCGACGCAGCTCAGCGGTGCTTTCGACTGCGTTTCCGCAGGTCGCTGCCTGCCCAGGATTGGTTCGAGATGAACTACTGCACGGGTGATCCTCGCCGGGCCGTATCTGGGCCGTGCGGGCCGTCAACGGGCCGTCAAACGTCACCCAACGTTGACCAGCACCGACTAGAACTGACGTACGAAACAGCAGGCAGAAGTACCTGCCCACCCGTCTGATCAGGAACGCCACCCCAGCCCCAATCCGAACCTAGAGTAATCGCCATGGCAGAGAACGGTGACCGGATCGCGGACCGGCGGCTCACCTGGTGGACCGTGGGGCGGATGCTGTCGGCCGGGTTCCTGCTCGCGCTGGTGGCCCTCGCCGTCGTCGGGACCAGCGCCTACGTCCGGATCGGGATCCTGGTCGACGGCCGGACCCCGCTGCGCCACTCGCACGACCTGCTTGGTTGGCTCGGCGGGGCTCGTGACGCGATCAAGGGCCTGGACCAGGTGACCCAGAACTATCAGCAGCCCGCCGACCCGGGCTGGGTCGTGGCGTTCCACCAGAACGTCACGGTGGTGAAGGAGCGGCTCGACAAGTTGCGGAAGCAGTCCGCCGAGGACCCGGACTACCAGGAGTACCTGGCACGGCTGGCACCGATGGTCGACCAACCCGTCGCGGCGATCGCGCGGGCCGTGGCCGACGGCGCGGCCACGGCACCCGGTAGTGACATGGCACCGGCGAAGACCCTGGTCGAGGAGATGTGGGATCACGAGAACCACCGGCTGAACGACTGGATCGACGCGAACCGCGATCGCGCCGAGGGCACCCGGCGGCTGATCCTGTGGGTCTCGCTGGGCACCGCCGCGCTGGTGGCGCTCGGCGCCCGCCTGCTCACCCTGCGGATCACCGAACCGGCCCGGCAGGTGACCGCGGCCGCGCAGCGCGTCCTGGAGGGTGATCTCAGCCGGCGGGCCGAGGTGACCGGGCCGCAGGAGCTGGCCGTGATGGCCCAGGCGGTGAACGCGTCGATGACCGCGGTCCTCACCGCCCACGACGAGGCGGTGGCCGCGACCGCCGCCAAGTCGGCGTTCCTGGCCACCATGAGCCACGAGATCCGTACGCCGATGAACGCCGTGATCGGGATGACCGGCCTGCTGCTCGACACCGAGCTGGACACCGGCCAGCGGGAGCTGGTCGAGACCGTGCACACCAGCGGCGGCGCCCTGCTGGTGATCATCAACGACGTGCTGGACTTCTCCCGGATCGAGGCCGGCGAGCTCAGCCTGGACGAGCGGCCGTTCGCGCTGCGGTCCTGCGTGCAGCAGGCGGTGAGCCTGGTCGCGCTGACCGCGGACGCCAAGGGCCTGCACCTGTCCAGCCACCTGACCGAGGACTGCCCGGAGGCGCTCGCCGGCGACAGCGGCCGGATCCGCCAGATCCTGGTGAATCTGCTGGGCAACGCGGTCAAGTTCACCGCACACGGCGCGGTCACCGTGCACGTCTCCTGCGAACCCACCACGAACCGGACCGGGCCCGCCGCGAACCGGACCGGGCCCGCCGCGAACCGGACCGGGCCCGCCGCGAACCGGACCGGGCCCGCGGCGAACCGGACCGCGCCCGGGGATGACGAGCGGATGACGGTGCGGATCGCGGTGCGGGACACCGGCATCGGCATCGCGGAGGACCGGCTGCATCGGCTGTTCCGGCCGTTCAGTCAGGTCGACGCGTCGATCACGCGTAACTACGAGGGCACCGGCCTGGGCCTGGCGATCAGCCAGCGGCTGGCCGAGGCGATGGGCGGCGGCATCACCGTCGACAGCCGGCCCGGTCAGGGTTCGACGTTCACCGTGACGTTGCTGCTGCGCCCGGCCACCCTGCCGGCCGCCGCGCCGGTCCCGGTCGGCGCGCTCGCCGCCCGGCCGCTGCGGGTGCTGGTCGCCGAGGACAACCCGGTCAACCAGCGGGTCGCGGAGTTGCTGCTGGAACGCCGCGGCCACCGGGTCGAGATCGTCGCGGACGGTGCGGCCGCGGTCGCCGCGGTCCACGCCCGCCGGTACGACCTGGTCCTGATGGACGTGCAGATGCCGATCCTGGACGGCCTGGCCGCCACCGAACGCATCCGCGCCGATCCCCCGCCGCACGGCGCGCCGCGGATCGTCGCGCTGACCGCCAACGCCCTGGTCGACGACAAGGCCGCCAGCCTGCGCGCCGGCATGGACGACTTCCTCGCCAAGCCGATCCAGGACCGCGAACTCGACACCATCCTCACCGACGCCGCAGCCGCCGCGGCCCTCACCGCGAACACCGCCACCGACGACAACGCCAAGCCCACCCCGATCCGCCCCGCCGAAGCCGCCCGCGCAGGTCTCGCCGCTGACGCCGCCCGCGCCGGGCTCACCGCCGAGACCACCCGCGCCGGGCTCACCGCCGACGCCGCGCGGGCCGCTGCCGCCGCCGGAGCCGCCGCCACCAGCGCCGCACTGATCCGCGCGACCGCCACCGGCCGCACCGAGCCGGAGAGCATCCGCGCCTGTGTCGACGACCTCGCCGGCGCCTCCGGCGACCGTGCGCGCCTCGCCCAGATCCTGCACAACTTCGCCGACCGGCTCCCCGGCACCCTGGACCGGATGGAACGCGCCGCCGCCACCGGCGACACCCGCAACCTGGCCCGCCTCGCACACGGTCTGAAGGGTTCCTCGGCCACCCTGGGCGCCACCCGGTTCGCCGCCCTCTGCGGCGCCGTCGAGGACCGCGCCCACCAGCACCCGGCTCACTCCATCGACCTGCTGCGCGACCTGCACACCGAAGCCCACGACCTGGCCACCACGATGGAGTCCCTCTCCACCGAACTCACCCACGCCACCTGACCCCAGCCGGCCCCCAGGGGACCGTTAGCTGTCCAGGAGCAGGACGTGGAGGTGGCGGGGGCCGTGGACGCCCTCCACCCGGTTCAACTCGATGTCGCTGGTGGCCGACGGGCCGCTGATCCAGGTCAGCGGCCGTGTCGGGTCGAGGCGCGCGACCGCCTCCGGCACCGACGCCACCACCTGCGCGGCCCGCAGCACCACGAAGTGCACGTCCGGCAGCAGGCTGATGATCCGCCGCCCCTGGTCCGGCGAGGCGTCCAGCACGATGGTCCCGGTCTCCGCGACGGCCACGGCCGCGGCGGTCAGGACCGCTGCGGCGCCGGCGATCCGGTCCGGCGTCAGGTCGTCGTCGACCAGGGCACCCTGCGGGCGCCACGACAAAGGCAACCCTTCCGGTACGACCACAGCACCGCCCACCAGCCCGCCCACCGTCGCCGCGATCGCGTCCTCACCGATCCGGTGCACCTCGGCCTTGTAGTCGACCAGCCGGTCCACCAGCACCTCGAGGTCGGCGGCCGGGAACGAACGCCGATAGTCGCGCGGCACCTCGACCGGCCCCGGCGCGTCCCGCAGCGCCGCCCGCACCCGTCCCAGGATCAGGTCCTTGGAGTTCACCGCTCACCCCGCCTCTCCGAAGAGTTCACCGCTCTGCCCTCCGGCCCCGGACGAACGGCGTCATCGCGACGCCCACCAGTCGCGGAAGGTCTGCTGCGGGACTTCCGGCAGGTCCCGCGACGCGGTCCACCCGGAGAACGGCGGTGGCAGGCCACGACCGCGACGCCCGGCGATCCGGGCGAGTTTCGCGGCCCGCTGCGCCCGGGCGTACAGCTTGGGGTGGTCCATGGTGTAGGCCGCGGCTCGCATCGCGGCCCGCTCGGCGGCCGGGTGCGACACCTTGTTGCGCAGGTGCACCAGCATCGACGGGATGTCGATCTTCACGGGGCAGGCGTCGAAGCAGGCGCCGCAGAGCGACGACGCGTAGGGCAGCGACGCGTTGTCGGCCACCCCGGTGAGCTGCGGCGACAGCACCGCGCCGATCGGTCCCGGATAGACCGACCCGTACGCGTGCCCGCCGGTGCGCTCGTAGACCGGGCACACGTTCAGGCAGGCCGAGCAGCGGATGCAGTGCAGCGCCGCCCGCCCGGCCGGGTCGGCCAGCACCGCGCTGCGCCCGTTGTCGAGCAGCACCAGGTGGAAGTTCTGCGGCCCGTCGCCGGGTGTCACGCCGGTCCACATGGTCGTGTACGGGTTCATCCGCTCCCCGGTCGACGCCCGCGGCAGCAGCTGCAGGAACACCTCGAGGTCCGGCCAGCTCGGCACGACCTTCTCGATGCCCATCACGGTGATCAGGGTGTCCGGCAGGGTCAGGCACATCCGCCCGTTGCCCTCCGACTCGACGACGGCGAGCGTGCCGGTCTCCGCGATGCCGAAGTTCGCCCCGCTCACCGCGACCGTGGTGGACAGGAACGTCTCGCGCAGGTATTTCCGCGCGGCGGCGGCCAGCACCGGCGGGTCGTCGGTCAGGTCCGGGTCGACACCGGGCATCGACTTGAGGAAGATCTCCCGGATCTCGGCCCGGTTCCGGTGGATCGCCGGCACCAGGATGTGGCTGGGCTTGTCATTGCCCAGTTGTACGATGAGTTCGGCGAGGTCGGTCTCGATCGGCTGGATCCCACCGGCTTCCAGCGCCTCGTTGAGCCCGATCTCCTGGGTGGCCATCGACTTGACCTTGATGACCCGCTCGGAGCCGGTCCGGCGGACCAGATCGAGGACGATCGCGTTGGCCTCGTTCGCGTCGGCGGCCCAGTGCACGACGCCTCCGGCCGCGGTCACCCGGGCTTCCAGCTGCTCCAGAAGTGAATCCAGATTCGCCATCACGAACGCCTTCAGCGCCGACCCGGCGGACCGCAGCTCCTGCCAGTCGGGCAGCTCCGCGATCACCCGGCCGGACTTGCCGCGGATCGTGGTGGTCGCGTGCCGCAGGTTGCGCCGCAGCTGGTCGTCGGCGAGCGCGTGGTGCGCGGCCGCCGGAAACGTCTCGTCACCGCGCAGGTTGCCCACACCGCGCGGCGCGGTCGCCGGCATCCCGAGAAAAGTCGTCATGAGGTCGCCGCCAGGATCTCGGCCAGGTGCACGGTGGTCACGCCGGCGTCCTTTCGTTGCAGGCCGCCGCCGATGTGCATCAGGCAGGACGCGTCGCCGGCCGTGCACACCTCGGCGCCGGTGGACACGATGTTCGTCATCTTGTCGGCGAGCATGGCCGACGACGTCTCGGCGTTCTTCAGCGCGAACGTGCCGCCGAACCCGCAGCACTGCTCGGCCAGCGGCAGCTCCACCAGCTTCAGCCCGCGAACCTGCCGCAGCAGCCGCAGCGGCTTGTCACCGACCCGGGTCATCCGCAGGCTGTGACAGGTCGGGTGATAGGTCACCGTGTGCGGGTAGTACGCGCCGACGTCCTCCACCTCGAGCACGTCGACGAGCAGCTCGGACAGCTCGTAGGTGCGCGACCCGACGTCGTGCGCCCGCGCCGCCAGCCCGGCTTCGCCGAGGTTCGCCGCCACCGTCGCGTGCTGGTGCCGGATCGACCCCACACAGGACCCGGACGGCGCGACGATCACGTCGAACGGGTCGAAGACCGACACATACCGTTTCACCAGGGGCAGCGCGTCCCGCTGGTATCCGGTGTTGATGTGCATCTGCCCGCAGCAGGTCTGTTCGAACGGGAACACCACCTCGTGGCCGAGCCGCTCCAGCAACCGGACGGTGGCCTTGGCCGCCTCCGGGTACAGGGTGTCGGCGAGGCAGGTCGCGAACAACGCGATCCGCACGGTCACCTCCCCACTCGGGCGGCGGCGGCCCGCCAGGGGGCGTCGTCACCGCACGGCTCGTAACGCACGATCTGCTGAGTCTGCCGTACCAGCGCGCGCAGCGCATCGAGGGAGTCCGGGACGATTCCCGCGGCGCGTGCCTGCACCAGCAGATTACCGAGCGCGGTGGCCTCGACCGGCCCGGCGAGCACCGGCAGTCCGGTGGCGTCCGCGGTCAGCCGGCAGAGCAGCGCGTTGCGGGCGCCGCCGCCGACCAGGTGCACGACCTCCGGCGTGACGTAGGCGAGCTCACCGGCCCGGCGGACCGCGCGCCGGTGGGCGAGCGCCAGGCTGTCCAGGATGCAGCGGGTCACCACGCCCGGTGTGGCGTCGCGAGGCAGCCCGGCGGCGTTCCGCAATCGGCCGGCCATGTCGCCGGGTGGCAGGAACAGCGGATCGTCCAGGTCGACCACGTACTCCAGCGGTGCGGCACGCCCGGCGTCGGCGAGCAGGACGGTGATGTCCGCGGCGCCCCATTCGCGCATGCATTCCTGCAGCGGCCAGAGCCCCATCACGTTGCGCAGGTAGCGGATCGTGCCGTCGACGCCACCCTCGTTGGTGAAGTCCGCTTCGCGGGACGCGTCGTTCAGCACCGGATGGGCCAGTTCCAGGCCGACGAGCGACCAGGTGCCACTGGACACGTACGCGAAATCCCGGCCGGCGGCCGGCACCGCGACCACCGCGGACGCCGTGTCGTGCGAGCCGACCGCGACCACCGGCGTCCCCTGCCAGTGCCCGATCACGTCGCCGGGGCGGCGGATCGGCGGGAACAGGTCCGCGCGCAGGCCCAGGTCCGCGATCAACGGCCAGGACCAGTCTTTGGTACGGACGTCGAGCAGCCCGGTCGTCGACGCGTTGGTGTACTCCGCCCCGATCTCGCCGGTGAGCCAGTACGCCAGCAGGTCCGGGATCATCAGCATCGTGCGCGCGGCCGCGTACTGCGGGGTGTCCCGTGCCGCCAGCAGCTGGTAGACGGTGTTGAAAGGCAGCCGCTGCAGCCCGGAGATGGCGTACAGGTCGCTGACCCGCTCGGCGATCCCGTCGGTGCGCGCGTCCCGGTAGTGCACCGGGTTGCCGAGCAGCGCGCCGGACGCGTCCAGCAGGCCGTAGTCGACCGCCCACGAGTCGATGCCGATGCCGTCGACCGGGCCGGCCTTGCGCAGCCCGTCGAGCACACCCCGGTAGAGGCTGAGGATGTCCCAGTGCAGGGTGCCCCCGGCGGACACCGGCTCGTTGGCGAACCGGTGCACGACGTCGAGTTCCAGGGTGCCGTCGGCGAACGTGCCGACCACGACGCGCCCGCTGGACGCGCCGAGGTCGACCGCGGCGAACCGGTGGCTCATCGCAGGAACGCGGCCGCGACACCGGCGTCCACCGGCACGTGCAGGCCGGTGGTGTGCGACAGTTCGCCGGCGGTCAGCACGAACACCGCGTTCGCCACGTGCTCCGGCAGCACCTCCCGCTTGAGCAGGGTGCGCTGGGCGTAGAACGCACCCAGCTCCGACTCCGGGACGCCGTAGACGGCGGCCCGCTGCGCGCCCCACCCGGCCGCGAAGATGCCCGAGCCGCGCACGACACCGTCGGGGTTGATGCCGTTCACCCGTACCCCGAAAGCGCCGAGCTCGGCGGCCAGCAACCGGACCTGATGCGCCTGGTCGGCCTTGGCGGCGCCGTAGGCGACGTTGTTCGGCCCGGCGAACAGCGAGTTCTTGCTGGAGATGTAGACGATGTCACCGCCCATCGCCTGGCCGATCAGGATCCGCGCGGCCGCCTTCGCGACCAGGAACGAGCCCTTGGCCATCACGTCGTGCTGCAGGTCCCAGTCCTGTTCGGTGGTCTCCAGCAGCGGCTTGGAGATGGACAGCCCGGCGTTGTTGACGACCAGGTCGACACCGCCGAACGCGAGCACCGCGGCATCCAGTGCGGCCTCGACCGCGGCCGCGTCGGTCACGTCGGCGACCACCGCGACGGCCGCGTCGGTGCCGCCGATCTCGCGGGCCACGGATTCCGCGGTGGCCGCGTCGCGGTCGGCGACCACGACGCAGGCACCCTCGGCGGCCAGCCGCAGCGCGATCGCCCGGCCGATGCCGGACCCGCCGCCGGTCACGAACGCAACCCGGGTGGCCAGCGGTTTCGGCTGCGGCATCCGCTGCAGCTTCGCCTCTTCGAGGGACCAGTACTCGATGCGGAACTTCTCCGACTCGTCGATCGGTGCGTACCGGGAAATCGCCTCGGCGCCGCGCATCACGTTGATGGCGTTGACGTAGAACTCGCCGGCCACCCGGGCGGTCTGCTTGGTGGCGCCGAACGAGAACATCCCGACGCCGGGGACCAGCACGATCGCCGGGTCGGCGCCGCGGATCGCCGGGCTGTCCGCGGTGGCGTGCCGGTCGTAGTAGGCGCGGTAGTCGGCGCGGTAGGCCTCGTGCAGCTCACGCAGCCGCGCGGTGACCTCCTCCAGGGGCGCGTCCGGGGCGGTGTCCAGCACCAGCGGCTTGACCTTGGTGCGCAGGAAGTGGTCCGGGCAGGAGGTGCCCAGCGCGGCCAGCTCGGCGAGGCGTGCACGGCCGACGAAGTCGAGCACCACGTCGGCGTCGGTGAAGTGGCCGACCTGCGGGCGGTCCGTGGAGGCGAGACCGCGGATCACCGGGAAGAGCGCCGCGGCGCGCTTCCGTCGTACCCCTGCGGTTAATGGCTCTTGGGACATCGCGCCGAACGGCGCGCCGCGGCCGTGCGTCGCGATGTACGCCGCGGCGGTGTCGATGATCTCCTGGGAGTGTGCCTCGCACTCGTCGCTGGTCGTGCCCCACGCGGTGATCCCGTGCCCGCCCAGGATCACGCCGATCGCCTGCGGGTTCGCCTGCTGCACGGCGGCGATGTCCAGGCCGAGCTGGAACCCGGGGCGGCGCCAGTCCACCCAGAGCACCCGGTCGCCGAAGATCTCCTTGGTCAGCGCGGGCCCGTCGGCGGCGGTGGCGATCGCGATGCCGGCGTCCGGGTGCAGGTGGTCCACGTGCGCGACGTCGACCAGGGCGTGCATCGCGGTGTCGATGCTCGGCGCGGCACCACCCCGGCCGTGCAGGCAGTAGTCGAACGCGGCGACCATCTCGTCCTCGCGCTCCACGCCGGGATAGACGCCGGGCAGTGCGCGCAGCCGGTCCAGCCGCAGCACGGCCAGGCCCTTCTCGGTCAGAGTGCCCAGGTCGCCGCCGGAGCCCTTGACCCAGAGCAGCTCGACGTCCGCGCCGGTGACCGGGTCGGCGCCGGCGCCCTTGGCGGAGGTGTTGCCGCCGGCGTAGTTCGTGGTGCGCGGATCCGCGCCGAGACGGTTCGAGCGGGCGATGAGCGCGGTGACTGCGGGATTGGTCATGGCGTTCCTTCAGGCCGGGTGCCGGACGGTCGTGTCCCGGAGAGCGGTACGCCGGACGGCGCCGCTCCGGATGGCGACATGAAACGTTTCAGAGTTACCGACAGGTTACGCACATGACTTCCGCCCGGTCAAGACCTCCCACGCACACCGCCGCCCGACCCGGACAGGCAAGATCATTTTTATTTAGGGTCCTCTAACGTCACGATTTGCCGCGATAGGCCCATAAAATTGGTTCACATCCACGATGAGGTCAGGAGGCTGCGGTGTTACTCCGCTTCCGGGTCACCAACTTCGCGTCGATCAGGGACGAGCAGGAGTTCAGCGCGATCGCGTTGGACGACCATCCCGACCTGGCGACCACGGCCGTGCCGCTGGCCAAGGATCGAGCCCTGCCCGTCGCCGGGATCTTCGGGCCGAACGCGTCCGGCAAATCCAACGTGATCAAGGCGATGAGTTTCGCCAGGACCGCGGTCATCGAGTCACACCAGCGATGGTTGCCGGAGGATCCGATCCCCCGGTGGCCGTTCCGCCTGGATGCGGTGAGTCGCGACGCGCCGAGCGAGTTCGTCTTCGAGTTCGTGCACGATCAGGTCAGGTACGAGTACGGCTTCGCCCTGGACGACGCGGCGGTCCTGGAGGAGTGGCTCTTCTCCTGGCCGAAAGGCCGGCGCCTGGTGCTGTTCGAACGCACCGGTCTCGACATCAGCTTCGGCGCCAGCCTGACCGGCCACAAAGCGGCGATCGTCGACCTGGTCCGCGAGAACAGCCTCTTCCTCTCCGCGGCGGCGGCGAACAACCACACGCACCTGAGGTCGGTGGCAACGTGGTTCGGGCGCTGGCGGCAGACAGCCACCACCGGGCGCCACCGGCGGCAGCCCCGTGGGCCGGTCGACAAACAGGTCTTCGATCTGCTGCGCTACGCGGACATCGGCATCATCGGCGTCGCGATGACGGAACAGGCGCAGGCGGAGACTCTCCGCAGCTTCGAGGAGGCGACTCCCCCGCCGACGCCGGAGTGGGAACTCGTCCACCGGTCTCACCACGACACCGGCCGGGAATCACTGCCGTGGACCTGGGAGTCATCCGGCACCCAGGCGTGGTTCCACCTCAGCCAGGTCGCACTCTCCTGTCTGCTGGAGGGCCGGATCCTCACCATCGACGACCTCGGCGGCGATCTGCACCCGCTCCTGACCGCGCAGCTCGTCGGCCTGTTCCAGGATCGGACCACCAACCCCCGGGGAGCACAGCTGATCTTCACTGGTCACGATGTCAATCTCCTGGGCCGCCGGGTGGAACACCGTCTCCGTCGTGATCAGGTGTGGTTGACCGAGAAGGCCAGCGGCGGCGCCACCAGGCTCTATCCGCTCACCGAATACGGCCGGGTCCGTGACGGGGTCGATGACGTGGAGGGTCGCTACCTGCAGGGCCGCTACGGCGCGGTGCCGTTCTTCGACAGGTCGCTGCTCGCCGACCTTGCCGACCTCGCCGGGGAGCCGGTGTCCGATGGCGCGTGACAGCCGCCGGTTGACGCGCAGGCTCGCCACGGCTCGGCTGCGTGTCGTGAACCTCGGCGCCGATCCGCTGTGGGTGGTTCGGGAGGCGGAGGCTCTCCAGCCGGACTACGACCAGACGTGGGCCGTGTTCGACGTCGAGGCTCCCGGCATGCATGCGAAGCCCCACGCACGGCTCAACCAGGCCGTCGAGCGAGCGCGGAGCACCGCGGTCCGATGCGCGACAGCACGCGATCGGCACCGAACTCGCCGGCCGTAACCCCTGGACCAGCGTCCACGAGCTCGTCACGAAGCTGCTGGCAATCGCCGCCGGCCCGGGTTGAGACACGGAACCGCCCGGACCGCGGAGGTCCGGGCGGTGGTTGTCTCGGCTGTCAGATCAGCCAGCGGTTCTTCTGGACCAGCGGGAGGGTGGCCCACCGGCGCCCCAGGCCCCAGGTGTGCCCGGCGTAGGTCAGGGCGAAGATGACGCCGCTGATCGCGTAGATGACGTGGTAGTCGACGATCGGGTTGCTCGAGCCGCTGGCCAGGGGCCACTCGGCCAGCCACATCATCGCCATCATCAGGATCGCCGAGACCGAGGCGACCCGCAGGCCGACACCCAGGATCATGGCGAGGCCGATGCCGAGCAGGCCGAGCATGAAGGCCCAGTTCGCGAACGTGGTGCCGGCCAGGCTGTGGAACATGCCCTGGAACGGTCCGGCCTCCACGCTGGACAGGAAGCCCTTGGTCGGCGAGCCACCGTTGATCCAGGCCTTGGCCGACGGGGTGGCGTACCCGAAGCCGAAGACCTTGTCCAGGAACGCCCACAGGAAGACGAACCCGGTCGCCACCCGCAGAACGGCGATCGCCTTGGCAGCTGACTTGGTGAGTATCGAACCCGGAGCCTCGACCTGCTCGAGCTGCGCCGCGTGGTGTCCAACGGTGGTCATCGTTGCCTCCTTCATCAATCTCTCTGCCCTGAACACTCCTCTCCACGCGGTGGCCGCACCCGGGTACGACCACCCGACTCGACGGGCCGAAAGTCCCGTCTCAGGCCGTTTTCACCAACTGCGGCTCCTCGGCGTGCGTGACCCGGTGCCGGACGAAGATCAGCACCAGCAGACCGGCGACCAGCGCCGTACCGGACGCGACCAGCAGGATGGCGTCGAGACCGTCCGCGAACGCGGCCGGCTGACCGTGCCCGGCGCTGACCTTGTTCGCGAAGATGGTGCCGAACACCGCCACCCCGAGCGCGAACCCGAGCTGCCGGAACGTGTTCAGCGCCCCGCCGGCCATCCCGCTGCGCTCCCGCGGCACCTCGGCCAGCACCGCCGACGACAGCGACGGCAGCACCGAGCCGACCCCGACGCCGACCACGATCAGGCCGGGGATCAGCGCCGAGCCGGTGCTGTCCGCGTCCAGCCGGGCCTGCAGCAGGTCACCGGCCGCGATCAGCAGCAGGCCGACGCCGACCGTCCAGCGGGGCGCGACCCGCTGCAGCAGCCGGCCGGCCCCCGCGCCGACGACCAGCGAGGCCGCGGCCATCGGCAGCGCGCCGACCAGGCCCGCGTCGACCGGGCCGTTGCCGAGCACCTGCTGCAGCCAGACCGTGCCGAACGGCAGGTAGCCGAACGCGGCGGCCTGGGTGAGGAACGCCGCGACGATCAGCACGGCGAACGGCCCCCGCCGGAACAGCGCCAGGTCCAGCATCGGGTGGTCCGAGCGCCGCTCGGCGACGATGAACGCGGCCAGCGCGACAAGCCCGGCACCGAACGCGGCGAGCGCCACGCCGTCGGTCCAGCCGGCGTCTCCGGCGCGGATCAGACCGTACGTGACAGCGGCGGCCGCGACCGTGAAGCTCACCGTGCCGGGCAGATCGAAGCGTCCACCCTGCGGCGCCCGGGACTCGCTCACGCCGCGCACCGTGAACCAGACCGCGATCAGGCAGACCGGCAGGTTGACCAGAAAGATCCAGCGCCAGCCGAAGTGCTCGGTGAGCAGCCCACCGGCCAGCGGACCGGCGGCCGCCGCGGCGCCGTTGACCGCGCCCCAGACGCCGAACGCGACACCGCGGTCGCGGCCCTGATAGGTGACGTTGAGCAGGGCCGCCGTGGTGGCGAACATGGCCGCGCCACCGGCGCCCTGCAGGATCCGCGCGGCGACCAGCGCCTGCTCGTTCGGGGCGACCGCGCAGAGCAGCGAGGAGAGGGCGAACAGCCCGATACCGATCAGGTAGGTGCGGCGGCGGCCGTACCGGTCGGCGAGCGAGCCGGCGCCGAGCAGCAGGGCGGCGAGCGACAGGGCGTACCCGTCGAGCACCCACTGCAGGTCGGCGTAGCCGGCGTCGAACTTGTCGCCGATGGCCGGCAGCGCCACGACGACGATGGTGACGTCCACCAGCAGCAGGAACGTGCCGAGACAGACGGCGATCAGAGGTGACCATTTACGCATGCCCAGCACAATGCCGGTCCCGGCTCCGATCTCCCCAGCCAGAACGCTGTTTCCTGCGGATCTCGACATCGGGATACGGTGATCCTGTGGAAATCGACCAGCTGGACCGCCAGATGACGCACGCCCTGCGGATCAACGGCCGGGCCGGATACCGCGAGATCGGCGCGGTGCTCGGCGTCTCCGACCAGACCGTCGCCCGGCGTTATCGCCGGTTGCGCGCCGATGCGGGCCTGCGGGTCGTCGGTCTGCCCAACCCCATAGAGCTCGGGTACGAAACCTGGGCACTGCGCCTGCGCGCCACGCCGGACGCGGCCCTGTCGATCGCCATGGCCCTGTCCCGCCGTCCGGACACCGCCTGGGTCTCGATCACCTCGGGCGGCACCGAGATCGCCTGCAGCGTCTACGTCCCGGCGGCCGCCGATCGGGAGGCACTGCTGCTGCAGAAGCTCCCGCGCACCCCACGCCTGGTCGCGGTCAGCGCGCACTGCGTGATCCACAACTATGTCGGCGGCGCGGTCGGCCCGGACCTGCGCGACGACGCCCTGACCGCCGGGCAGATCGCCGAGCTGACCCCGCGGCGGGCCTCCGGCGCGAGCGCCGCGCACCTCACCGCCGCCGACGCGCCACTGCTGGAGGCGTTCGCCTGGGACGGCCGGCTCAGCTACGCCGAGCTCGCGGGCCGGACCGGCTGGCCGGAGTCGACGGTGCGCCGCCGGGTTCAGGAGCTGTTCGAGTCGGGGTCGCTCTACACCGACGTGGAGACCGAGCCGGAGCTGTTCGGGTTCCGCGCCGCGGTGATCATGTGGCTCTCGGTGGCGCCGTCCCGGGTCGCCTCGGTCGGCGCGGCACTGCGCGAGCACGAGGAGGTGGTCTTCGCGGCGGCCACCACCGGGCCGACAAACGTGCAGGTCACCGCGATCTGCCCGGACATGCCGGCCTTCTACCGGTACGTGACCGAGCGCCTCGGCTCGCTCGACGGGGTGGAGCGGATCGAGTCGGCGCCGGTGCTCAAGCACGTGAAACAACTGGGCTCGGTGCGCTGACATACCGCCGATGGGTTGTACCCGTCGGGATTACCCACGAGTAAAGATCTTGTTAATAATATTTACCAGCATCGATCTAGATCGGTTCTCCCATTCCATCCCCCTCTGGGAGCACCCATGTCCGTCCGATCAGTTGTGGCCGCTGCCGTCCTGGCAGCTTCCATCGCCCTTCCGGCAGGCCCCGCGCAGGCCGCCGCCAATCCCTATGAGCGAGGCCCGGCGCCGACCACCGCCAGCATCGAGGCCACCCGAGGATCGTTCGCCACCGCTACCGCCACCGTCGCCCGGACCAGCAGCTTCGGCGGCGGCACGATCTACTACCCGACCGACACCACCGCGGGCACGTTCGGCGCGATCGCCGTGGCGCCCGGCTTCACGAACTCGCAGTCCGCGGTCGCCTGGCTGGGCCCGCGGATCGCCTCACAGGGCTTCGTCGTGATCATCATCGACACGCTCAGCGTCTACGACTACCCGGACGCCCGCGGCACCCAGCTGCTGGCCGCCCTCGACTACCTGACCGGCACGAGCTCGGTGCGGACGCGCATCGACGCCACCCGGCTGGGCGTGATGGGCTACTCGATGGGCGGCGGCGGGGCGCTGTCGGCCTCCCGTACCCGATCGTCCCTGCAGGCGGCGGTGCCGCTCGCACCGTGGCACAGCACCAAGAGCTGGTCCACCGACAAGGTCCCGACCCTGATCTTCGGCGGGGAGAACGACACGACCGCACCGGTCTCGTCACACGCCGAACCGTTCTACACCAGCCTGCCGAGCACCATCGACAAGGCCTACCTGGAGCTGAACAACGCCACCCACTCCGCCCCGACCTCGGCGAACGTGACGATCGCGAAGTACAGCATCTCCTGGCTCAAGCGCTTCATCGACAACGACACCCGCTACGACCAGTTCCTCTGCCCGGCGCCGTCCGGCACGGCCATTCAGGAGTACCGCGACACCTGCCCGCACGCGTGAAGAACGCCGGCGGCCTCCCCTTCCGGAGGCCGCCGGCGTCACGAGACTTCACCGCCCGACGCTGCCGGCGGCGCTGCGGGTCAGCGCCAGAAAACGGCGACCGCGGCATTGACCAGAGTCAACGTGATGATGCCGATGAAGTGCCCCTTGTTGACCTCGTCCCGCTTGCGCGGGATGAACACCATAATGAAGATCATTACGGCGATGACGAGCTTGACGGCGAGCTTGGCCGGGTCCGGCTCGTGATCACCGCCGCCTCGCAGCGGCGCGGCCAGCCCGAGGCCGCTGACCAGCTGAATGATCGACCCCCACAGAACCGCCGGACTGATCCGGATCTTTCCGGACAGGAGCTGCGCTATCCCCCCGCCGAGCAGCAGAGCGAAGCCGACAAGGTGCACGAACAGCAGGATCAACCGGAGTGCTTCCACAGCCGGACAGCTTGCCAGCAAACCGAACACCCGATCAATCCAGACTCACCCCCAGCCCAGCATTCCCCTCGACCCGGCTCGAACACCGAACGCGAAGCAGCTGGCACCAGCGGCTGCCTCAACCCACCCGAAACAGCCATCACCACCAGCCGAAGCCCGATGGCTGGCGCTAGCGGCTGCCTGAACACCGTTCAAACAACCGCCACCACCAGCCGGCCGGCGCTCAGAGGTGCCTCAACAGCACCGAGACACCCCTCACCACCAGCCAAAGACCAGCGGCTGGCGGCAGGAGGTGCCTCAACGGCACCGAGACACCTCTCACGACCAGCCGAGGACCGGTGGCTGGGGCTGGGAGGTGCGTCGGCGGGTTCGAGGCGACCGCGGGGCCGAGAGTCAGCGGCGGACGATGCCGGTGGAAGAGCGGGCGACCAGGGCCGGGACGAAGGTTGCCTGTTCGTGGACGTGGTCCGGGTTGGTGGCCTCGTCGAGCACCAGGCGGGCGGCGGTGCGGCCCAGCTCCTGGCGGGGCTGGCGGACCGAGGTCAGCGGGACCGCGGCGGCCGCGGCGAAGTCGATGTCGTCGAAGCCGACGATGGCCAGGTCGTCCGGGACGCGCAGGCCGGCGGTCACCGCGTGCTGCAGCAGGCCCAGGGCGAGCAGGTCGTTGGCGCAGAACGCCGCGGTCGGGCGGCGGCGGGACGGCAGGCCGGCCAGGCGTTCGCCGGCGGAGCGGCCCTCGCTGACGGTGAGCGCCTCGGTGGGCAGGTGGATCAGGTCCTCGGCGGGGCGGCCGAACTCCGCCCACACCTCGCGGGCGCCCTGGAAACGCTCGCGGACCTGGCCGATGCTGTCCGGGCCGCCGACAAACGCCACCCGCTCGTGTCCGCGATCGATCAGGTGCTCGACCGCGATCCGGCCGCCCAGCACGTCGTCGACCGCGACCGAGCAGTGGTCTCCGGCGGTGCTGAGCCGGTCGACCATCACGAACGGGATGCCACGCTGGGCGATCTCGGCCAGATGCGGGGCGTCCGGGTCGACCGGGGTGATCAGGATGCCCTGGACCCGCTGCTGGACGAGGCGGTCGAGGTGCTTGGACTCCCGCTCGGCGCGGCCGCCGCTGTTGCAGACGAACAGCGAGAGGTCGGCGGCGTCCGCGGCGTTCTCGATGCCCTCGGCCACGTCCTGGAAGAACGGGTTGCCGCCGTCGAGCATCACGTAGGCAAGCGCGCGACTGGTGCCGGCGCGCAGCTGGCGCGCCGACTCGTTGCGGACGAAGCCCAGCTCGGCCATCGCCCGCTCGACCCGCTCGCGGGTGCCGGTGCTGACCACGGCCGGCCGGTTGAGCACGTTGGACACCGTGCCGAGGGAGACGCCGGCGGCTGCCGCGACGTCCTTGACCGACGGCGCGCGGCCGTTGCGCGACTGCTGAGCCAACCCCGTGCCCCCTCACTTGAACGGTGGATTGAAACGCATTCTAGGGGTGAACGCTCCCACCCGGTCACGTCAGCATCGCACCGTGAATGAAACATTTCAACCAGTCATCGTGTGCGACAAAGTCGAGCGAGGCCCGTCACGCGGTGTATCGAGTTGTATACCAGAGGTACCGCACCGCTTACGGCCATCGATCGGTCCGGATCAGAGGACAGCGATGTGCGCGGCCACGATCCGCCAACCCCATTCTTTTTGGTACGCCCATGTCCGCGTGTATCGCAGCCGGGCCCGGAACGGCGCGCCGCCGAGCGTGCCCGTGACGTCGCACACCACGAACGTGACCCCGGTGGTGTCCACCACCAGCGAGTCCAGGCTCACCTGGGTCAGCTCGTCGATCACCGAGGTGCCGGCCCGGTACGCGTCCAGGTCGTCGTTCTTGCCGAGCGTGGCGCCGTCCGGACCGATCGCCACCAGCCGGTCGTCCAGCAGCCGATCCAGCTCGTCGACGTCGCCGGCCCGCTGCGCGTGCTGCAGACGCTGCTCCGCGGCCAGCAGCTCGCCGCTCAGATCCCGATCAGTCATCCGCCCAGGATAGGAAGGTCCGCGCCGGTCCCCTGGTGGACCCTCTCAGGAACGTCGGCTACCGTCCGTGCCCGTGATGCGTTCCCGGATCGTTCCCGCCGTTCTGCTCTGCGCCGCCCTGGCAGGCCTCGCCGCCTGCGACGATGCGGACACCGAGGCCGGCTCGGCACCGAGTGCCGCACCGAGCGCCGTGGCATCGGCCGGCACCGCTTCAGCACCGGCCGCGACCAGTGGCGCGGCTTCCGCACCGGCCGGCGCTGCCCCGGCGAACGACAAAGCGCTCTGCGAGATGCTCAACAAGACCGCCTCGACCATGAAGAACACCATCGCGAACGGGCAGAAGGCCGACGGTCACGTGGAGCCGGCCGACGTGCAGAACGCCTTCGCCACGTTCCACAAGGCGGTCGACGAGGCGCTGCTGTTCGCCGCCGACAGCAAGGTGACGAGCGCGGCCCGGGCGGTCGCCGACGAGGTCTCCAAGGCCGCCGCCGACCCGGACCCGATCGGCACCGCCGCGGACTCCGGCTTCGAGAAGCTCAGCACCGACCTGACCACGGCCTGCCAGTCGGTCGGCGTCACCATCAACTTCTGACCCCACCGGGGGCCGAACGGGCGTCGCGTGTGAAGTTCGGGTGCGGAGCGCGCCACGACGTCACACACCCGGGTGAGGTCAGTGGGGTTCGGTGGCGGAGCCCAGCAGGTGGGCGACCGGGGCTATGCCGACACCCTCGACGACGGCGCGGGGGTCGTCGGGTGAGGCCTCCGGGTCGAGGGACTGGGCGCTCAGCGAGGCCATCGAGTAGAGGTAGAAGCCGGCGCGGAACATGTAACCGATGTCGTAGCGCTCGGCCCGGTGACCGAGAGCGGTCAGCTCGGCGAGCACGTCGTCCATGAAGCGATAGGTCAGCTGGACGCCGTCGAGCGTGGCCTCCTCGCCGCCCTCGCCGGAATAGCCCAGCTCGACCACCTCGACGGTGTCGCCGTCGTAGTCGACGACGAGCATCGGCTCGGTGGCGTAGACCGAGCGGGCCGAGATGCCGGGGTGCACCGGCGGGCCCAGCCTGGACTCCACCACGTCTCGGGTCTCGCCGACCTTCACCAAACCAACGCCCTCGCCGGGCAGAATCTCCATGCCTCGAATCCTGCCAGTACCCACCGACATTTTCCCGGTTCAGGAACGACACTGTGGACGATCGGAGGACCGCTCACGGGTCAGTGCAGGACGGTCGCCAGGCCGGGCCGCAGGTGCCGGGGGCCCGCGACGCGGCGCAGCGGGGTGAGCGCGGCCAGGATGACCAGGGCCGCGAACGGGAGCAGGTCCAGGTCGACGGTGATCGCGGCGATGCCCGCGCCGAACAGCAGCGGGGTCCAGACCGGGAGGCGGCGGGCGGCGACCAGCAGGCCGAAGAGCACCAGTACGCCGAGGGGGAACAGCATCGGGCCGGCCATCTCGAGCGCGTCCGGGAGCGGGGCGGCCGTCCGGAACCCGGCGGAGAGGTCACCGGCGATCACCCAGAGGAAGCAGGCAACGCCGGCCAGGGCGGCGACGGTGGCCACCGTGGCGAGCCGGTGACCGGACGGCGGGACCAGCCCGCGCAGGCCCGCCACGAGGAACCCGAACAGCACCATGCCGGCGAAGAAGGCCAGGTGGCCGAGATTCCAGAGCGGGCCGGAGCCGCGGTGGCCGTCGAGGCCGTCGGCGAAGCGCAGGATCCCGTAGAGCAGCAGCAGCGCGGGGGCGGCGAGCGCGGCCCGGCGGACGGTGACCAGGTTCG
Source organism: Actinoplanes awajinensis subsp. mycoplanecinus (assembly GCF_001509495.1). Classification (NCBI taxonomy): domain Bacteria; kingdom Bacillati; phylum Actinomycetota; class Actinomycetes; order Micromonosporales; family Micromonosporaceae; genus Actinoplanes; species Actinoplanes awajinensis. The sequence goes on from NZ_LLZH01000295.1 coordinate 26,043, forward strand.
ATGACATGAGCTGACGCTATGGCCGCGGGATGGCCCGGGAGGACCGGCGGTTTCCCGGAGAGCGCCCTGATTCCGCTCTCGGGGGTCCGGGCCATGACCCCTAAGGCTTCCTAGGAGGCTATCCCGCTGACTGCGAGACAGGGAGGCGAGGGAAGCGAGGAGAGGGAGGCGACTAGGGGGCGGATTCGACTTGGCGGCGCTATTCCTATCGGACAGATAGGAATGCTATGCTCGTTGGCACGGCGACCGGTAGGCCGGGAGCAGCGGAGACGTCCTAGGGCGCGCCGACCGCTCCCGGCTCCGGCTCGCCGGAAGCTGCCCGGCGGACCGATGGATCGGCCCGCGGACGGCCGGTGGGCGACGCCGGGCGAAAAGCTGGCCGGCAATCGTTCATCGACGGACGACGGACGACGATCAGGAAGCTCCACCCCCTCGGACGCAAGCGGAGGCATCGCGTGACCACCCTGACCGAGCAGGCTGCTGAGGAGTTCCTAGCGGCGCGGGCTTTTGATCCCGGGATGCCGGGATTCGTCGGGGTGGCGGTGGATCTGCTCCTGGATCCGGCCTGTGTGCCCGCCGGCCGGCGCGCGCTGCGGCACGGGTTCCTGGACGCGCGGTCACCCCGGGTCGCCGTGGTCAGCGGTCCCCCGTCGCCGGGCCTCGACGTCGCGCTCCGCCGGATGTCCGACGATCTCGCGGCGGCCGGGCGGGTGATGGACGGGTACGGGCTCACCGTGCTGCCGGTCGCGGCCGACACCGCCAACCCGGACGGGCCGGCGCACGTCTCCGACAGCACCACCGCCGGGATCCGGGTCGGTCTGGAGGCCGGGCTGGACGGCGGGGGGCCGCTCGGTTTGGCACGGCGGTGGGTGCTCGCGCACACGCTCGCGCCGGTGCTGGCCGCCGCGTTCGCGAACGCGCCGCTGCGGGACGGGCGGCCGAGCGGGTGGCGCAGCGTGCGGCAGGCGTTGCGCCGCGACCTCCCGGTCCTGCCGGACCCGGACCGCAGTGCCGGCGCAGGGCAAGCGGGCACGGGGCAGGAAAGCGCCGGGTATCAGCCCGGCGCGGTCGGCCCCCGACACGGTGGCAACGAGGGACAGCACGGAAGCAGCAGGGAACGGGGCAGCGGCACCGACGGCCGGGACGAAAACGGCGCGGGACGGGGCAGCGGCACCGACGGGCGGGACGGGAGCGGCGGGGGACGGCACGGGAGCGGGACGGGTGGGTGGCTTCCGGGGCCTCGGGTGCCGGACAGTCCCGCGGAGGTGCTGGAGCCGAGGCGGGTGGTGGATCCGCGCTTGGTGTGGGCCGCCTATGTGCTGGACTCCCCCACCGTCACCGGGCGCAGCCTGCGGGACCGGCTGCGCGGCGGTGCCCGGCTGACCGAGGCCGATCTGGAACGCCACCTGCTGAGCCTGCACCCGCCGGTGGCCGCCCGCGGGCACCTGGAGATCGACGTCGCCGATCGGCAGCCCGGCGACGGGTGGCGGGTTCCGGCCGCGGTGGTCACCGCGCTGCTCGACGACCCGCGGGCCGCCGAGGAGGCGTACGCGGCGACCGCGCACCTGGCCGGCGAGCCGCGGCTGTGGGAACGCGCGGCCCGGGACGCGCTCACCGATCCGGTTCTCGCCGACGCGGCGCGGGCCTGCTTCCTGGCCGCCTACGCGTCGCTGGCCCGCAACGGCGCGACCCGGGAGCTGCGCGACGCGGTGGCCGACTTCACCGAGACCTACGTGCACCGGGGCCGCTGCCCCGCCGACGATCTGCTGGACCGCGCCACCGGCCGGGTGTGATCAACCGCCGACCGCGCAGAGCCCGCCCTCCCTGGGGGCTCCCCCTTGGACAGTGTGGCGGGGAGGGGGTGGGGGTGATGGGTGGCCTGTGGACTGCGGCTGGCTGTGGAAACGGCTCTCCCGCTCGGCGGCGGCGCCACCAGGGGTTTCCGTGCCCACCCACGGACGTCGCCCCGGAGGGCTCCGCGTTCTGGACGCGCCGGCGGCCAGCGGAGCCCGCAGGGGTCCCGGCGGGAGCGGCGATCTGCACCCCGGCGGACGCACGACATCATGAATTTGAATGTGAACGTGGTTGATGTCGCTGGTGGTTCATCCGGTGTGCCTACCGTCCGGCCCCATGGGAAAGATCGTCAATCGCACGTTCGCCGGCGCCGGTGCGCTGGTGCTCGCCATGGCCCTGACCGGCACCTCGTCCTACGCGGGCGGCCACCCGAAGGTCAGCACGCCGACGCTGACCGGCTGGGCCTCGCTGCCGGCCGGCACGTTCGTCCCCGGCAGCGAGCCCTCCGGCGCGCTGGCCACCGGTGACCTGCACGGGTTCACCGCGCCGTTCGCGGACCAGCCGGTGCAGGGTTTCTCCGGCATCGTCGACAACCACGACGGCACCTACGACGTGCTCTCCGACAACGGGTACGGCAACCAGGCCAACTCCGCCGACTTCCTGCTGCGGATCCAGCGGCTCGCCCCGGCCTTCGCCACCGGCACGGTCGACGTGGTCGGCGGGATCAACCTGACCGACCCGAACGGCAAGGTGCCGTGGCAGCTGACCCGCACCGACCGGGTGCTGACCGGCGCGGACTTCGACGTGGAGTCGATCGTCAAGGCGAAGGACGGCAAGTTCTGGCTCGGTGACGAGTTCGGCCCCTACCTGCTGCACGCCGACCGGGCCGGACGGCTGCTCACCGCGCCGATCCCGCTCGACGGCGTGATCGCGCCGGAGACCGCGACCCGCACCGGCGTCCCGGCGACCACCGGCAGCAGCAAGGGCTTCGAAGGCCTGGCCTCCTCGCCGGGCGGGCGGTACGTCTACGGCCTGCTCGAGGGCACCGTCGCCGGCGACACCCCGGGGCAGCTGCGGCTCAACGAGTTCGACACCCGCGCCCAGAAGTACACCGGCAAGCGGTACGCCTACCGGCTGGAGTCGACGGCCAACGCGATCGGTGACGCCATCGCGGTGGACGACAACCGGTTCCTGATCATCGAGCGGGACGGCGGGCAGGGCGCGACCGCCGTGGTCAAGCGGCTCTACCTGGCCGACAAGCGGGACCGCAACCACGACGGCCTGCTGGACAAGACCCTGCTGGTCGACCTGATGAACGTCGCGAACCCGAAGAAGCTCGCCGGGTTCGGCACCACGTTCACCTTCCCCTTCCAGACCATCGAGGACGTCGTGATCCTGGACGACACCCACCTCGCGGTGCTGAACGACAACAACTTCCCGTTCTCCAGCGGCCGCACCCCGGGCCAGGCGGACAACAACGAGTGGATCACCATCGAGCTGCCGCGGTCGCTGCGCGCGGACAAGCGGCTGCTGAAGTGATCGGCCGCTGGGGCCGGCCGAACGCCGGTCCCAGCAGGGTCGATACCCAATCTTCACCGTCGTGATCCCGGGGATGATCCGTTCGTGGGTTAGCGTCCCGGCGTGAACGAGGAAATCCCCGGACAGCCGAACCAGGCGCCCGGTCTGTCACCCATTCCGCAGCAGCCGGACCCGCTGGCCGGGTATCAGCCGGGCAGTGATCCGACGGCGGCGTTCGGTGCACCGCCGACGACGCCGATGTACAACGCCGCGCCCAGCTATGCCGCGCCCAGCTATGAAGTGCCGGCGCCGACGCCGCCCCCTCCCTACGGCGGCTACCCCCAGCAGCCCTACCCCGGCCAGGCGTATCCGCAGCCCGGCTACCCCGGCCAGCCCTACCCGATGTACGGGCAGCAGCCCGACTCCGGCCGGACCAACGGGTTCGCCATCGCGTCGCTGATCTTCGGCATCCTCGGTGGCCTGCTCGGCATCGTCTTCGGCCTGATCGCCCTGGGCCAGATCCCGAAGCGCGGCGACCGCGGCAAGGGCCTGGCGATCGCCGGGCTGAGCCTGTCGATCGCCTGGATCGTGCTGATCGTCGGCATCGTCGCGGTCGGCAACGCCGTCGACAACGGCAAGGACACCTCGACGACGACCGCGACCCGGCCGACCGCCGTGACGACCGAGCCGGCCGACGTACGGACCGACAAGCTCGCGCCCGGCGACTGCATCGCCACGCTCACCGACTCCGAGACGGTCTACGACCTGCCGGTGGTGGCCTGCACCCAGTCGCACGAGGGTGAGGTCTACACCGTCTTCACGATGGCGGACGGCAGCTTCCCGGGTGAGGCGAAGGTCGAGGCCGAGGCGGAGAAGCGCTGCGACCGGTCGATCGAGCCGTACGCGATCGGGAAGTTCGCCGACGCCGAGATCTACTACGTCTACCCGTCCGACCGGTCCTGGGCCGTGGACCGCAGCGTCACCTGCATCGCCGTCGCCCCCGAGGGTGGCAAGTGGACCGGCTCCATGATCAAGTGATCTAGGTCACTGCGGCTCACGCCGGCGTCGTCCTGTCCGTCCCCCGGTAAACACCGAGGAGAGGGACAGGACGATGACCAAGGAAGCCAAGAGGATCGTGGTGCTCGGTGCCGGTTACGCCGGCATGCTGACGGTGACCGCGCTGGCCGGGCGGGCCCGCCGCCGGGACGACGTGTCGATCACCGTCGTGAACGCCGGCGAGCGGTTCACCGAGCGGCTCCGGCTGCACCAGGTCGCCACCGGTCAGCAACTCGCCGAGCTGAATCTGCGGGAGTTGCTGGCCGGCTCGAAGGCCGAGTTCCAGCAGGGCTGGGTGACCGGCATCGATCCGGTCGGGCGGACGGTCCGGATCGACGACGAGCGGGAGATCGGGTACGACACGCTGGTCTACGCGCTGGGAGCGAGCGCGGACACCGGGGCGGTGCCGGGCGCAGCGGAGAACGCGTACAGCCTGGACGACGCGGAGTCGTTCGCGCGCCGCCTGGCCGAGATGAGCCGCGGCAACGTGGTGATCTGCGGCAGCGGCCTGACCGGCATCGAGGCCGCCACCGAGATCGCCGAACGCTTCCCGCACCTCGCGGTCACCCTGCTCGGCCGCGAGCGACCCGGCGCCATGCTCGGCCCGCAGGCCAGGGCCTACCTGGACGCCGCCCTGCGCCGGCTCGGGGTGACCGTCCGGCTCGGCGAGATCGTCAAGGTGCGCGCCGACGGTGTCGACCTGGCCGGCGGCGGGACCGCGCCGGCCGATGCCGTGCTCTGGACCAGCGGGGTGCGGGTGTCACCGCTGGCCGCCGCCGCCGGATTGACCACCGACGGTCACGGCCGCATCGTCACCGACGGTGCGCTGCGGTCGGTGTCACACCCTGAGGTGTACGCGGTGGGCGACGCCGCCGCGATCCGCCAGAAGTACGGCCTCATGCACGGCACCTGTCAGAGCGGGATGCCCACCGGCGCGCACACCGCCCAGCAGATCGTCCGGCAGCTGGACGGGAAACCGGTCAGGCGCTTCCGCTTCGGCTACCTGCACGTGCCGATCAGCCTGGGCCGGCACGACGCGGTGATCCAGTTCGTGCACGGCGACGAGTCCCCGGCGCGGGCGCGGCTGACCGGGCGGGCCGCGGTCTGGTACAAGGAGACGGTGAGCTCCGCGCCGTGGCCGACGTTCCGCCGCACCCTGCGGTTCCCCCGCCACACCATGCTGGGATGGCGCCGGTGACCGTTTTCGACGAGTACCGGAGCCTGCTGTTCTCGGTCGCGTACCGGCTGCTCGGCAGCGCCGCCGACGCCGAGGACGCGGTGCAGGACACCTGGCTGCGCTGGTCGGCGGCGGACCGGTCCCAGGTCGCCGACCCGAAGGCGTACCTGGTGCGGATCGTGTCGAACCTGGCGATGGACCGGCTCCGGTCGGCGCGGCACGAAACGTACGTCGGGCCGTGGCTGCCCGAACCCGTGCTGACCACCGGCGAGACGCCGGACGTGGCGCCCGCGCTGCTGCTCGTGCTGGAGAACCTGACACCGCTGGAGCGGGCGGTCTTCGTGCTGAAGGAGGCGTTCGCGTTCACCTATCAGGAGATCGCGGACGCCATGGACCGGACACCGGAGGCCGTGCGGCAGGCCGCGCACCGGGCGCGCGAGCACGTACGGGAGAACCGCCCTCGTTTCCCGGCGGACCGTGACCGGCAGCGGGCGGTGACCGAACGCTTCTTCGCCGCCGCGGCGGGCGGGGACATCAACACGCTGATGGAGCTGCTCGCGCCGGACGTGGCGCTGTGGACCGACGGCGGCGGCAAGGTCCGCCAGGCGATGCGCCCGGTGACCGGCGCCGCACGGGTCGCGGCGTGGCTGGCCGGGGTCGGCGGCCGGCCCTACGAGGGGGTGCAAATCGACCAGATGTCGGCCGTCGTGGCCGAGCTGAACGGCAGCCCCGGCCTGGTGATCAGCGGCGCCGGGCGGGTGCTCGGCACCATCACGCTGGACCTGGACGCTCAGGGGCGGGTCACCGCGATCCTCAACACCGCCAACCCGGACAAACTCGCGTCGGTCCAGGCCGGGGTGGTCAGACAGTTGTGAACGGTCCCGCCCCCGCCGCGGTCACGCTTCCATGCTCGCCCGGCGGCGCTCGCCGATCTCCCAGGCCATCACGTACTGCCGGATCATCTGGGCGAGCGGGTCGACGGTCTTGAAGATCAGCACCACGTCCAGGCCGGCGCCGTCCTCGGACGGACGGACCGCGTACACCTTGCCGGAGACCTCGGTCTCGCCGTTGCCGAGCCAGACCAGGGCGCGCATCGTGTCGCCCTCCTTGATCTGCTTGTTCTCGGCGACCCAGAACCGCAGGCCGCCCTCGCTGATGTCCAGCATCCGGCCCTGCAGGTACTGCGGGCCCCACTCGCCGAACAGGCGCAGCGGCGCGCCGCCACCACCCCGGGCGTACTCACGGCGGTTGCTGATCTCCGGTTCCGCGGTGGAGAACAGGTTCCAGCGGTACGGCGCGGAGTCGGTGACACTCTTCAACAGGACCGGCATCACCACCCGGGTGCGCGGCGGCACCCAGAACACCTCGAACTCGTAGCCGGGCAGGAAACCCTCCGGCCCGCTGGTCTCCAGCGGAGCGGCCACGCTGAAGGTGTTCTCGTCGACCGACTCCAACCGGGAGCGGAAGTTCACGCCCTCCCCGAGGGACAGGAAAATCGGGGTTCCGATCTCGGGCAGCTCCATCAGTGTCCGGCCTTTCGTGTCGCCTCGGCCCGCACCGTGCGGGTCGCGCCCTGATTAGTCGGCGGCGGCCGAGGCGACATAAGAAGTCAGGCCGTCATCTGTTGACCAGCTCCAGGATCGTGTCCATGGCCTTGAGCTTCTCCGCGCCGGCACCGAGGAACCCGTCCGGGATGATCAGCTCGTCCAGGCCCACCGAGCGGTACTCCGCGAACGCGTCGGCCAGCTTCTCCGGACTGCCGCCGATGACCGGCACCGGCAGGCCCTCCGGCAGCGGGCCGTCCACCACGGTGAGCGCCTGCGCGGTGCGGGCGATCGACTTCGGGTCGCGGCCGCGCTCGGCGCAGAACCGGTCCAGGACCGCGGACTTGTGCGCGATCAGCTCGGGCAGGCCCCAGGTGTTCCACAGGTCGGCGTACTCGGCGACGACACCGAGCATCCGCTTCTCACCACCGCCGCCGATCATGATGGGCAGCGGGTCCTGCACCGGCTTCGGCTCGCTGATCGCGTCGGTGAGCCGGTAGTACTCGCCGTCCAGAGTGGTCGTGGGCTGCCGGAGCAGTCCGTGCAGCACCCGCAGCGCCTCGACGAACCGGTCCAGCCGCTGCTTCACGGCGGGCAGCTCGATGCCGTACTGCTCGTGCTCGTTGATCTGCCAGCCGGCGCCGACACCGAGCGTGAACCGGCCGCCGGTGATCCGGTCGACGGTGGCCGCCATGTTGGCCAGCACGGCCGGGTGCCGGTAGGTGTTGCCGTACACCAGCGTCCCGATCCGCACCCGCTCGGTCACCGCGCCGAGCGCCGCGACAAGCGAGCCGGCCTCCAGGGTCGGCTGATGCGGATCACGGCCGGGGCCGTCGTTGGGCATGAAGTGATCGGCGATCCACACGCCGTCCCAGCCGGTCTGCTCCGCGTGACGGGCCGCGGCGAGGATGTCGGCCCAAGGTTGCCCGGCGCCCGGCCAGATCGAGATTCGCATAACCCAAAACCTATCTGGTACGACCTGGGCACAGCCCCCGCCGGACACCGCGAGGTGATCCCGCTCGAGATCGCTGCGCGACCGCCGGGGTGGTGCGTCGGGTCGAGGTCACCCCGTACCGTCCAGGGTGTGATCTCGCAGCTCACCGTCACCGAACCGGCGCTCCTGGCGGCCGCCACCGACCTGGTCAACCTCGTCTACCGGGAGTCGGAGAAGGGGTTGTGGGTGGACGGCGCCGAGCGGACCAGCCTGGCCGAGGTGACCGCGTTGGCCAAGGCCGGGGAGTTGGCCTGGGACGAGCGGGACGGGCAGCTCGCGGGGGTGGTCCGGGTACGCCGGACGGGCGGCGGGGTGGGCGAGTTCGGGATGCTGGCGGCTTCTCCGTCGCTGCGGGGGAACGGCATCGGGGGTGGGCTGATCCGGTGGGCCGAGTCGTACTGCCGGTCCCGGGGCGACACCACGATGCGCTTGGAGTTGCTGGTGCCGCGGGAGTGGGTGCTGGAGTCCAAGGAGTTCCTGCACTCGTGGTATTCACGGCTCGGGTATCGGGTCGAGCGGGTCGGTCAGCTGGAGGAGCACTATCCGCAGTTGGCGCCGCTGCTGGCCGGCCCGGCGGACTACCGGCTCTACACGAAGCCGCTGTAGCGCGAGGCTGGGGTCTGCCGCCAGCGGGGGCTGGGGTGCGTCGGGGTCAGGGGGTGGTGAGGCGGGCTTTCAGGCGGGCCCGGCAGTGGGGCCATTCGGAGGCCAGGAGCGAGTACATCGCGGAGTCGCGCAGGCGGCCCTCCTCGCCGGGAGCCCAGGACTTCGACCAGGAGCGGAGGACGCCTTCGAAATGGGCGCCGACCCGCTCGATCGCGGCGCGGGAGCGGAGGTTGCGGGCATCGGTCTTCAGGTCGACCCGGGCGGCGTTCCACTGTTCGAAGGCGTGCTGAAACAGCAGGTACTTGGCCTCGGTGTTGATACCGGACCCCTGCGCCGACGCGGCCAGCCAGGTGAAACCGATCTCGACGGCGCACAGCTCGTCCCGGTCCGGCCAGGGCCGCGGGTCCCAGAGCCCGGTCACGCCGACGGCCCGGCCGGTGGCCGTCTCGACCTGCGCGTACGGCTTCAACACACCCGCCTCGGCCCGCGCGAGCTGCGCATCGAGATATCCGTCGATCTCCTCGGCGGCCGGCACCCAGGTGTACCGGTACGACCCGCGATCCTCCTCGGCGGCGACGGCCAGGTCGGCGGCGTGCCGCTCGGCGAGGGGCTCGAGGCGGACCAGACGTCCCTCGAGGGTCGGTGCGTCGAGGTTCTTGAGCAGGTTGTTGAGCAGCACAGCACGGCTCCTTTCGCGGCTTGCCCAGCGCACCGCGCGCCGGGCCCGGTCATCACCCGGGGCACCCCACCCACGAACGGAGGGTTGCCGGCCAGCAAGCCGGGGCTCAATGCTGGCGCTCATGACCTGCCATCACCCTAACAATCCGGTCCTACTTGAACCCCGCCGAGCCGGTCCGGTGTGGTGGCGCGGTCACCGCGAGGCCAGTGCCCCGGCCCGGGGCGCGGCGCGGCCGGGCTCGGCGCGGCGGGGCTCAGCGCCGCAGGGCGGGGCACTGGCCCCGCGGGGCGCGGCCGGGGCTCGGCGCGGCGCGGCGCGGCGCGGCGCGGCGCGGCGCGGCGGTAGGAGCATGCAACTCGGCGGTCGGAGGGCGGTAGAAGCACGCGCTCGACGCTGGAAGGGCGGCAGGAGCACGCGCTCGGCGCTGACAGGGCGGTAGGAACACGCGATCGGTCGAGTTCGAGGCGGCAGCAGCACGCAATGCCAGATCGCGTGCGGCCACCGCCCTCATGGGGGCGGCAACTGCACGCGTTCCCACATCGCGGATGCCCACCGCCCGCCCCGACCGGCCACACGCACTTGACCAGCCATCGCTTATCCGTTCCTACCGCCCTCGATGCCCGTCGAGGCGCCGTCACCATCCGGGACGGGCCGCAGGCGAACGTCACCGCAGGGTTCAGCCGCAGCGACCGAGCTCACGGCCAACTCGCGATGTTTCCACAGGTAAACGCACTCCCAGCGAGACCAGCAATGCTCCCGAACGGGCGCAAAACCACTACGCGTGTGAAGTTTGGGCGCGCTCCGCACCAAAACTCCACACACAAGACCGCACCAGCCGCTACGTGGGGACTTTCGGCGCACTCCGCACCAAAACTCCACACACAAGACCACAACAGCCGCTACGTGGGGACTTTCGGCGCGCTCCGCACCAAAACTCCACACACAAGACCACAACAGCC
>NZ_LLZH01000296.1:0-71492 GCF_001509495.1 Actinoplanes awajinensis subsp. mycoplanecinus
TTCGGCGCGCTCCGCACCAAAACTCCACACACAAGACCACAACAGCCGCTACGTGGGGACTTTCGGCGCGCTCCGCACCAAAACTCCACACACAAGACCGCGACAGGCGCTGCGTGGGGACTTTTGGCGTGGAGTGCGCCACAGCTCGACACACAAGATGGCGAGCCCTGCTGTAGGGCGGCTTGTGTGTAGTGCACCATTTCTGCACACTTTCGCGCAGAGCCCGCCCTCCCTGGGGGCTCCCCCTTGGACAGTGTGGTGGGGAGGGGGGTGGGGGTGGGGGTGGCTTGTGGATGGGTGCTGACTGTGGAACGGCTGGCGGTGGCGGGATCGGCGCTACCAGGGGTTTTCCGCGACCACCCACGGGCGTCGCCCCGGAGGGCTTCGCGTTCTGGGCGCGTCAGCGGCCAGCGGAGCCCGCAGGGGCCCCGGCGGGAGCGACGATCTGCACCACAGCGGACGCACGACATCTTGATTTTGATCTTTTGCGGTCAGGCGCCGGTGAACGACTCCTGGCCGACGACCCGCAGCAGCGCCAGATGTTCCGCGGACGGCGTGCCCGGCGGCGCGGTCAGCAGGATCAGGCGCTGGTCCTCGCTGGGCGTCAGCAGCATTTCGAAGTCGAGTTCGAGCAGGCCCACGGTCGCGTGCTGCAGCCGCAGCCGGCTGGTGCGGCGCACCGCGACCTCGTGCCGGTCCCAGATCTCGGCGAACTCGGCGCTGCCGTCACGCAGCCGCTGTACCAGGGCGGCGGACACCGCGTCGTTGCCCCGGCGGGTGACCGCGGCGCGCAGGTCGGCGACGTGGAAGCGGCTGGCGTCGTCGTGGTCCTCGACCGGGACCGCTGATCGCATCCGGTCATCGTGGAACCAGCGCCAGACGATGTTGTGGTCCTGCTCGTGGTCGTGCGGGCCGGTCGCGCAGATGTCGCCGAACAGGGTCTCGGCCAGCGCGTTCTGAGCGAGGAGGTCGCCGAGGTCACTGACGATCTGGGCCGGGGACGCGGTCAGCTGGTCGAGCAGGGTCAGCAGGCCCGGGCGGACGTGGCTGCCGGCCAGTCGCCCAGCCGGCGGACGGTGCCCGGCCAGCAGGTACAGGTGATCGCGCTCGTCCTCGTCGAGCCGCAGCGCGTGCGCCAGAGCGCGGAGCATCTGAGTGGACGGCTGCGGACTTCTGGCCTGTTCCAGACGCATCAGATAGTCCGCGGACATCCCGGCCAGCAGGGCCACCTCCTCGCGGCGCATGCCCGGGGTGCGCCGGCGCGGGCCGGCCGTCATCCCGACGTCCTGCGGCCGCAGGCGGTGCCGGCAGCGGCGGATGAAGTCGGCGAGCCCGGGTCGGTCCATGCCCTCATCGTGGCGCAATCGCCGGCGAGCAGCCAAGGACTGCTGATCCTAGCCAGAGCCGTCCGCTCCTCAACGCCGTCCGCGGGCGGCAGCCTGGCGGACGACTTCGAGAGAGGCGGGTGCGCCATGAAGGCGATCATGTTCGAGCAGTTCGGTGGTCCGGAGGTTCTTTCGGTACGGGAGGTGTCCCTCCCGCGGCCCGCCCCGGGTCAGGTGCGGATCAGGGTACGGGCGGCCGGCCTGAACCAGCTCGACTTCAAGATCCGTAGTGGGGTCATGCAGCAGGTGTTCCCGACCACGTTCCCGGCCGTCCCGGGCGTGGAGGCGGCGGGGGTGATCGACGAGCTCGGCCCGGACGTCACCGGCCTGGCCGTCGCCGACGAGGTGATCGCGTTCACCGACACCGGGTCGTACGCGGAATACGCCCTGGCCACCGTGGTCGCCCGCAAGCCGGCCGGCCTGGGCTGGGACGAGGCGGTGGCGCTGCCGGTCGCCGGGGAGACCGCGCAGCGGGTGCTGGACCTGCTCGCCGTGAAGGAGGGCGAGACCCTGCTGGTGCACGGCGCGGCCGGCGCGGTCGGCGGGATCGCCGTCCAGCTCGCGGTCGCCGCCGGCGTGACCGTCATCGGAACCTCGTCACCGGCCAACCACGATCACTTGCGGTCGCTGGGGGTGACACCCGTGGCGTACGGGGCGGGGCTGGTGGACCGGGTCCGCGCGCTGGCGCCGCAGGGCGTGGACGCGGTGTTCGACGCGGCCGGGTACGGCGTGCTGCCGGACTCGATCGAGCTGCGCGGCGGCACCGCCGAGCGGGTCGTCACGATCGCCGATCCGGCCGCCCGGGAGCTCGGCGTGGTGTTCTCCGGCGGCGGGCGGAACCGTGCCGACCTGCTCGCCGAGCACGCCCGGCTCGCGGCGGCCGGGACGTTGCGGGTCACGGTGGCGGCGACGTTCCCACTGCCGGAGGCTGGGCGGGCCCAGGACCAGAGCGCGACCGGGCACAACCGCGGGAAAATCGTTCTGCGCCCGTAGGGCCGGCTGTGATCCTTGGCCGATGGATGCCGATGCCTTCGAGGCCGGGCAGCGCGCGCGGGAGTACTTCCACTCGCTCACCGTGCTGCCCGGCGCCTGGACCGTGCTGCGGCTGGACGGGCGGGGCTTCTCCCGCCTCACCGAGCAGCACTTCACCAAGCCGTTCGACGAGCGATTCGCCGGGCACATGACGGTCACCGCGCAGACCCTGCTGACCGAGCTGGGGGCGCGGTACGCGTACACCGCGAGCGACGAGATCTCGCTGCTGTTCGACCCCCGGTTCGATCTGTTCGGCCGCGGCGTGGAGAAGCTCGTGTCGATCTCGGCCGGGATCGCCAGCGCCACCTTCACGCAGGCGGCCGGGGTGGCCGGGCACTTCGACTCGCGGGTGTGGCTCGGCACGGCGGCCGGGGACGTGGCCGACTACTTCTCCTGGCGGCAGGGTGACGTGGCGCGGAGCGCGCTGAACGGGTGGTGCTACTGGACGTTGCGCAACGGCGGCGCGTCCCGGTCGGAGGCGTCCCGGGCCATCGACGGCGCGAGCACGGCCGAGAAGAACGAGCTGCTGTTCCGGCACGGGATCAACTTCAACGAGGTGCCGGCCTGGCAGCGGCGGGGTGTCGGGCTGTGGTGGATCGACGCCCTGACGAAACGCCGGCGGATCTGCGTCGAACGGGAGCTGCCGATGAAGAACGCGTACCGGGAACTGGTCTTTCAACTCATCGGTTGAGTGTGCTAGGTTGCCTTTCAACCGATAAGTTGAAACGAGGGACGGCATGGCGGCGGATGAGCTGAACCGGGTCTTCGCCGCGCTGGCCGATCCGACGCGGCGCGACATGGTGGCGCGGCTGTCGGCCGGTGACGCGACGGTGAACCAGATCGCCGAGCCTTACCCGATGTCGCTGCAGGCGGTCTACAAGCACCTCAAGGTGCTCGAGGAGGCCGGGCTGGTCAGCCGGCCGCCGGGGCCGCAACCCCGGTCGGTGCGGCTGGAGCGGGACGTCTTCGACGAGGTCGGTGGCTGGATCGAGCAGTACCGGCGCCGGGCCGAGGCGCGTTACCAGCGCCTGGACGCCGTGCTGCGCGCCCTGCCTGCCCAGGACCCGAACGAGCGAGAGGGAGAAGGACGATGAGCGAGGCACGTATCGAAGCCGACAAGGACCTGCCGATCATCCGGATCACCAGGGACTTCGCGGCCACCCCGGAGCAGCTCTTCCGGGCGCACACCGACCCGGAGCTGTTCGCCCAGTGGTGCGGCCCGGACTCGACAGTCACCCGGATCGACCGCTGGGACGCCACGACCGGCGGCGCCTGGCGCTACGTCGCGGTGCAGGGCACCGAGGAGTACGGGTTCCACGGCTCGTTCCACGAGGTCGGCCCGGAGCGGATCGTCCAGACGTTCACGTTCGAGGGCATGCCCGAGGGGGTGTCCCTGGAGACGCTGACCTTCGAGGACCTCGGCGACGGCCGGACCCGCCTGCACGCCCAGTCCCTGGTGGACAGCATCGCCGGCCGGGACGCCTGGCTGCAGAGCGGCATGGAGACCGGCGTGAACGAGGGCTACACCAAACTGGACACCCTCCTGACCAAGGGCGCCCTGTAGACCGGTTGTCCACAGGGCCGAGCGGGCGGCGCGGGATTTCGGGACCCTGTCCTGATGTCACGCGTCGCCCAGGTACCCACATCACTGACCAAGGCCCCGTTCCGGGGGTCGGCCGCGATCCGCGACGGCACGCTCAGCCGCAAGATGCTGCGCAGCCGGGCATGGCAGCGGCTGCTACCCGACGTGTATGCGCACCGGGACCTGCCCGTCGACCATCGGCTCCGGTGCACAGCCGTGGGACTCGTCATGCCGGCCGGGACCGCGATCGGTGGCGCCAGCGCCGCCCATCTCTGGGGCGCGCCCCTGGTGCACCCCGATCCGCCGGTGTCCGTGGTGGCGCCCCGCGACCGGTGGATGAACAGATTTCCCCGGGTCGCGGTCCATCACACCGTGCTCGGTCTCGACGACCTCACCGAGCTCGACGGGACACCGGTGACGACGCCGGAACGCACCGCCTTCGATGTCGGGCGACGGCTGCCCCGCGTCCACGCCGTCGTGCTGTTCGACGCGCTGCTCCAGCAGGGGACGCTCGACGCCGGCGCCGTGATGGAGCTGGCCCGGCTGCGCGGCCGGTGGCCGGGCATCCCACTGCTCAAGACGGTGCTGAGCCTCGCCGACGGGCGAGCCGAATCGCCGATGGAATCCCGCCTGCGGCTGCTGCTGCACGACGGCGGGTTGCCGGCGCCCCAGCCGCAGTACGAGATCCGGGACAGCCTCGGACGCCTGATCGCGCGGGTGGACCTCGGCTGGCCGGCGGCGCGGGTGGCGGTCGAGTACGAGGGTGATCATCACCGGGAACGCGAACAGTTCCGGCGCGACATCAGCCGGGCACAGGCGATACAGCGGCAGGGCTGGACGATCCTGCGGTTCACCGCGAACGACGTCCTCCGGCTGCCCCGGGAGACGGTCCTGGCGGTAGCGACCGAGCTGGCCAAGCACCGCTGACCCCGCGATCGATCAGGTTAAGGGCCGCCACGACCAGCCGAGACCACCCAGCTGGCCCCCACGGCCCCTATCCGACCCCCATAACGGCCCCCACGACCAGCCGGGACCGTGCAGCTAGCGCTGGCGGCCCGGTCCGACGGGGGCTGCGGGCGGTGACCACAGGCGCCGCCCGGGAGGCGCGGGGTGGTCTGGGGGTGGGCGGCGTCGCGTCTGACCGGTGGGGGCTGTGCACAGGTCGTACCAGGAAAGGAGACGGCCTGGAGCGGCCGCCTCCTTTCCGGACGAAGCGTTATGGGGTGGGGAAGAGGTCGTCGAAGACGGCTACCCGGTCGAACTGCATGGCGAAGTCGCGGGCCCGGGTCTCCATGGCGTGTTTCTCGGATTCCGGCATGTCGAGGACGACACGGTCCAGGGCGTCGCCGAGGGCGTTGATGTCGCCGGCCTCGATGATGATGGCGGTGTCGCCGACCGCCTCGCCGGTGCCGCCGGTCAGGGTGGTGACGATCGGGCCGCCGCCGGCCAGCATCTTCTCGGCCAGGGCGATGCCGAACGTCTCGACGAAGTCCGGTTCCGGCTTGGTGGGCAGCGCGTAGGCGGCGCACCCGGCCATCAGCAGCGGCTTCTCGTCGTCGTCGACGTCGTTGAGGAAGATGATCCGGTCGTCTTCCTTGGTCATCGCGCGGACGTGGTCCAGGGCCGGGCCGTTGCCCGCGATGACCAGCGGATACTCGTCCCGGGCGGCCATCTGGCCGTACGCGATGACCAGGTCGTAGATGCCCTTGGCCCGGGCGACGCGGGACAGGAACAGGATGTACTTGCCGCGTTCCAGGCCGCGCTTCTTCAGCGCCTCGTCGACCGCGTCCTGCTCCAGGCCGAGGAACGCGGACGAGTCGATCGGCGGGTAGCTGACCGTGACCCGGTCCTGGCACGCCTGGGCGAAGGACGTGCCGCAGTGCGCGTCGACCTCCTCGGCCGAGGCGATGATCTCGTCCTTGGTGTACTCCGAGACCGCGACCACCTCGTCGCTGGCCAGGAACGTGGTGAGCAGGACGGTGGCGGCGCCGAAGCGGCCCTCGCGCAGGCAGGAGCGGATCACGTTGGTGACGTCCGAGCCGACCGCCTTCGCGATCGTGTGCACCTGCGGGTTGAAGCCGGCTGCCCGGGCCGCGGTCACCGCGTCGTTGATCACCTGGGTGTGCGGGACCAGGTACATCGACAGGCACACCGTGGGCACGCCGTCGCTGAGCAACTCGACCAGACGCCCGGTGAGGCCGGCCAGATGGCGGCCGTCCGGGACGCGGTAGTCGCCGACCGCTTCCGGGCGTTCGACGGTGATGCCCTCGCTGTACGGGAGCAGGCGGTCGAGCGGCTTCAGCGGCAGACCGGCGGCCTGCAGCGTCGGGATCGGCCAGGTGAGCAGGCGGACGTCGTCGAAGCCCCGGGTCAGGGCCACTTCGGCGAGGTTGCGCGCCTCACCCGAGTGTCCGCAGATCACCGGGTCGGCGCGGACCGCGATCACGAGTCTCCGGGTAGGACGGCTCATGGTCATTCCTTAGGTGTTCGCAGGGGGTTTGGAGAGGGTGAAGGAATGGGACGGCGGGCGGATCCCGTGCGCCCAGGTCGAGGGCTCGGGGCCGAGCTTCAGGTGCAGCCGGCCGCCGCGGTGCACGTCGGTGGCGGCCAGGTGACCCGCGTGCAGCGGTTTGCCGTTGAGGGTGGCGGACTGGACGTACTGGGCCGGCGGGTCGTGGTCGAGACCGTCGACGCCGATCGGCGTCTCGCGGTGCCCGCTCGTCTCGATGATGAACTCCTCGTCGCCCACGCGCATCGTGGCCCGCTCGAAAGCGGGGGCGTTCACCAGGAAGAGGTTCTGCCCGGCGACCGGGAACAGGCCCAGGGAGGCCCAGACGTACCAGGAGCTCAGACCGCCGGAGTCGTCGTTGCCCGGCAGGCCACCGGGGCCGGTGCCGAACTGCCAGGTCAGCGTGGAGTGCACGATCTCGGCGGTGCGATCTGGTCGGCCGGCGTAGTGGTACGCCCAGGGCGCTTCCATGTCCGGCTCGTTGTTCAGCCCCTCGAACCGGTTCAGCGCGTAGCCGAGCGCCATCTCGGCCGGTTGCGGGCCGACGCCGGGCTGCTTGACCGGCTCGGCGCCGTAGCCGAAGAACCGGTCCAGCTGGTCGATGAAACCCTTGTCGCCACCGGACAGCTCGATCCGGGCGGCCATGTCGTGCAGCAGCCGGAACGAGTAGTTCCACTTGCCGCCCTCGTAGAACTCCGAGTCGCGCAGCAGGCCGGTGGTCGGCTCGAACGCGTTCACCCACTGGTGGCTGCGGCGCTCCAGGTCGTCGGCGAGGCGCCGGTCGTTGAGCGCGCGGGCCAGCTTGGCGGTGCAGTGGTGGGCGTAGGCCAGGTCGAGGGTATGGGTGATCGGGTGCACCAGGCCGTGCTCGAAGAAGTCCTCGCCGTACATCCGGCGCAGGTCGTCGGCCATGTGCACGAGCGCCCAGCCCCAGTCGATGCCGTTGCGGCCCAGGGCGTGCGCGTCGGCGATCGCGGTGTGCGCGAGCGCGGACGCCTGCCGGAAGAACCGGTCGGCGCCCCGGGCCATCCGGTACCCGATCGGGAAGTTGCCCTCCTCCTCGCAGACCCGGATGAGCGACTCGAGCAGGTCCATGGCCCGGTCCGGCGCGATCGCCTGCAGCAGCGGGATCTGCGTCTTGTAGATGTCCCACATGGTGCAGATGTCGAACGCGTACGGCCCGGAGTTCGGCCAGAACGGGCTCTCGTCGTCGGCGACGCACGGCTTGATCAGCGAGTGGTAGAGCGCGGTCGCCATCACCGTGCGCCGGGCCGGGGTGCCGCCCTCGACCTTGACCCGGCCGATGTGGTCACCCCAGCGGGCCCTGGTGCCCGACCGGACCTTCTCGAACGCCGGCTCGGCGGTGCCGCACTCGCGCCGCAGGTTCTCCTTGGCCTGCTCGCAGCCGCGCAGCGAGAACCCCATCCGCACCTCGATGGTCTGCCCGGCCCGGGCCGAGCCCATGAAGAGCAGGCCGAACGGGCGCAGCGTGGTGTGCCGGATGCTGTCGAAGTCGAGCCGGGTGCCGCCCGGGATCAGGCGCCGGTCGTACCAGAGCATCTGGCGCCAGCCGGGGGTGTCCGCCTCGATGTAGACCGAGAGCGGCACGCCCTCCATGACCACGGTGCCCTGCGCGCAGCCGTGGCCCATGCTCTCCACCTGGGCGCGCAGCGGAACCGTGCGCCCCAGGTCGATCGCCAGGCCGCCGCAGGACAGGTCGAGGACGACCCGGGCGCTGTGGTGGTCGGGGAACGTGTACCGGTGCACGGCGACCTTCTCGCCCACGGTGATCTCGCTGCGCACCCCGGTGTCGAGGTTCGCGGCGTAGTAGCCGGGCTCGGCGCGCTCGTCGTGCAGCGCCCAGGACTGGCCGAGATCGTCCAGCGGCTGGACCATCGGGGTGACCCGCACGTAGTTGTAGTACTTGCGGATCGCGCCGGTGCCGGACTGCTGGAAGTGGGTGAAGCCGGAGGCCTGGGTCCGCTCGAACATCTCCTCGGGCACGCCCTCGGTGTTCTTCGCGTACCGGCCGTAACCGGTCGGGTAGGCGCCGGAGTAGGCGCAGGCGGAGACCATGCCGAAAGGCGAGGTCGCGCCGGGGTGGGTGTTACCCACCTGCGGCTTGGGCCACCACCAAGTGGCGGCCAGACCGTGTGCCCTGGGCAGGTCGGTCGCCGCGGTGCCGATGAATGGATCAACGTTGTCGAGGATTTCGGGACTCTAACCGGCCGCGAACCCTCCTGTGGTTTCAATCAGGTGAACTGCTCCATAGGAGTGACACATGCCCCGCTCAACAACATCTCCTGGAACTCTTCCGGGGGCTTCGGCGGGCTGAAGAAGAATCCCTGTACGGCCGGGCAGCCGGCCGCCTTCAGCGCCTCCCAGTCGGCGGTCTCCTCGACCCCCTCGGCGATCGTGGACATGCCCAGCGACCGGGCCAGCCAGAGCACCGCCGAGATGATCGACGCCTTGCGCTGGTCCTCGGCCAGGCCGGCCACGAACGAGCGGTCCAGCTTCACGATGTCGGCCGGAACCGACTTGAGCCAGGTCAGCGAGCTGTATCCGGTGCCGAAGTCGTCGAGCGCGATCCGTACGCCGAGCCGCTTGATGGTGGCCAGCCGCTCGCTGACGTCGACCGTCGAGGCCAGCAGCGCGGTCTCGGTGATCTCCAGGACCAGCCGGGCCGGGTCCAGCCCGGGGTGCGAGGCGAGCAGGTCGGCCAGTTTCGGCACGAAGTCCGGCTCGGCCAGCTGCCGCGGGCTGACGTTCACCGACACGTAGCCCAGGTGCCCGGACCAGTAGAGCAGGTGGTCGACCGCGGAGCGCAGCACGTGCTCGCCGAGCGGCACGATCATGCCGGTCTCCTCGGCCGCGCCGATGAAGTGGTACGGGCTGAGGATCCGCCCGTCCGGGGTCCGCATCCGGCACAGCGCCTCGGCGCCGACGATCTGGCCGGTGACCGTGGAGACCACCGGCTGGAACCAGAGCGGCAGCGTCCACGGCAGGTTCCCGGCCAGCGCCTGGCGCAGCCGGGCCTCGGCGGCGATCCGCTCGTGCACCGACGCCCGCATGCCCTCGGCGAACACCTCGAGCCGGTTGCCGCCGGCCCGCTTGGCCGCGTACATCGCGGTGTCCGCGGCCAGCACCACGTCGTCGGTGTGCTCGGCGCCGTACACGGACGCCACGCCGATACTTACCGTGATCGGCAGCTGGTTGCCGCTCACGTCGAGCGGCTGACCCATCGACGCCAGGATCTCCTGCCCGGTGCGCAGCCCGTCGGCCGGCGGGCCGGCCAGGGCCACCACGAACTCGTCGCCGCCGAGCCGGGCCAGCAGCGCGCCGGACGGCACGGTACGGGCCAGCCGGGCGGAGAGCGCGCGCAGCACGTCGTCGCCGGCCGCGTGCCCGGAGCCGTCGTTCACCGACTTGAACCGGTCCACGTCCAGGTAGATCACGCTGACCGGCTCCTTGCGGGCCAGCATCCCGGCCAGGTCGTTCTCGAACGCCTTGCGGGACAGCAGCCCGGTCAGCGTGTCGTGGCGGACCTGCCGGCGCAGCTCTTCCTGGTGGTTGCGCGCGCTGGTGATGTCCATGCAGTGCGCGAAGATGAACCGCAGCTTGCCCTGCTTGTCGTAGAGCGGGGTGCTGTGCAGCTCGACCCAGATCAGTGTGCCGTCGTCGGTGCGCCGGTACTGGCGGGTCATGGTGATCGGGTCCCGGGACGCGACCGCCCGGTCGAACGCCTTCATCTCGTCGTTCACCGCGACGAGCGGCACGTCGCGGACCGAGAAGTCGGCCGGAAGCTGGTCCGGCAGCCGCAGCCAGTGCCGGTAGGCGGCGTTGGTCCGCAGCACCCGGCCGTCCGGGGCGAACATCACCATCGGTACGGGTGTCTCGTCGAAGGCGACGCTGAGCTGGGCCTGACTCTCCTCGAGGTTGTCCTGGGCCCGCCGCTCCTCGGACTCGGTGAGGCCCCAGGCGACCACCTGGAAACCGGCCGCGAGCAGCACCGCGACGCCGTGCAGCACCGCCCAGACCAGCGGGTGCGACATCGCCTGGTGGTGGTCGTAGGTGTGCGAGCTCACCAGCACCCCGAACACCGCGTGGTGCAGGGTGGTGGCGACCAGGAACGCGCCGAACGGCGCCCAGTCCCGGTACAGCGCGAGCGCGGCGACCGCGATGAAGAACGAGAAGTGCGCCTCGGTCAGGCCGTTGCTGAGCGAGACGAACCCGCCGCAGGCGACCGTGAAGCCGATCGCCACGCAGACCGACTGCAGCCGCCGGTGGCGCACCAGGGTGCCGGCCACCACGCACGGCAGCACCAGCAGGTCGGTCCAGAGCAGGGTCGAGCCCTGATCCGGGCGCAGCGCCCCGAACACGGTCACGCCGACCACGACGACGGCGAGCAGCAGCGTCAGCAGACGATGCCGCGCCGCCCAGTCCTCATCACGGAGGCCGCCACCGGCCGGAAGCCGGTCACGCAGCCACGTCAGCCAGGTACCCACGACTGCTAGATCGGCCTGAACCGCACACGGTCATAGGGTGAGGCCGGTAGCTACTCAGGAGCGAAGCACCGCGGCGAGCCCGGCGACGAAGCGGTCGACGTCGCCGGTGGTGCTGCCGAGGCCGAAGCTGGCCCGGAGCAGACCGGTCACGGCGGTGTGACAGCTGCCGGATTTGTCGGTTTTTAACAAAGAGCGGACCAGCGGATGGGCGCAGAACTGACCCGCCCGGACGCCGATGCCGTGCTCGCGGGCCAGCCGCCGCGCCACCTCGGCCGGGTCCCGGCCGGGCAGGTCGAGGGAGACGATGCCGACCCGCGGGTGGTCCGGGCCGAAGACGCTCACCTCCCGGGCCTCCGGGATGTCGCGCAGACCGTCCCGGAGCCGGGTCAGCAGCTCCTGCTCGTGCCCATGCAGAGCGTCCCGGTCGGCGGTCAGCAGGGCCGCGCAGACCGCGGCGAGCGACACCGCGCCGAGCAGGTTGGGGGTGCCGCCCTCGTGCCGGGCCGGGCCCTGCGACCAGGTCAGCTCGCCGGGCCGGTCGCCGACCAGGGCACTGGCGCCGCCGCCGGCCAGGTAGGGCTCGGCGGCGTCCAGCCAGTCGGCCCGGCCGACCAGGACGCCGGCGCCGAACGGGGCGTACAGCTTGTGACCGGAGAAGGCCAGGTAGTCGGCGCCGAGGTCGCTCATCGAGACCGGCTGGTGCGGGGCGAGCTGGGCGGCGTCGACGATCACCCGTACGCCGTGGGCGTGCGCGAGGTCGGCGAGTTCCCGGACCGGCCAGAGCTCGCCGGTGACGTTGCTCGCGCCGGTCACGGTGAGGACTTTCTCGCCGGGCGCCTGGAGTGCGTCTTCCAGCAGTCGACGAGCCTCGGCGGGCGACGCGGGTGTCGGGAGGCGGAGCGGGTTCGGCCAGGGCAGCAGGTTCGCATGGTGTTCGCCGTCGAACACGATCGTGGTGGTGCCGGCCGGCAGGGCGCGGGCCAGCAGGTTGAGCGCGTCGGTGGTGTTCCGCGTGAAGATCACCTGGTCGCCGGGGCGGGCGCCGGCGAACTCGGCCACCACGTCCCGGGCCACCTCGTACGCCACGGTCGAGGTCTGCGAGCGCACCCCGGTGCCGCGGTGCACGCTGCCGTAGCGGGGCAGCAGCTCGGCCACCGCGGTCGCGGCGGCCTCCACGCACGGGGCGGACGCGGCGTAGTCGAGGTGGGTGAACCGCACCGTCTCGCCGCTGGGGAGCTCGGTCTTCAGGTCGTCACCGATGATGCCGAGAGCCGACATGGCATGCCTCCGCTGAGGTCATGGACCGCCGAGGGTCCGCGCTTGCCGTCGTCGATCGACGCCGGCCCGGTCCTCACCCGGGGCACCCCATCGCGAACGCAAGGGTTGCCGGTCAGCGAGCCGGGGCTTGTCGCTGACACTCATGACCTGGCAACGAAGTTAGCAGACGTCACAGGCACGCGCCATATCCCATACTCAGAGTAGGGATTAGGGTCGATGGATGACCACCTTCGAGCAGCAGTGGACGCAGTGGCACGACGGGCACGAGAAGCGGCGGGCCGACCCGCACGGCTTCCTCGCGATCACCGGACTGCACTGGCTGACCGGGACCCCGCAGCGGTTCCCGGACGCGCCGGGCGAGTGGAGCACCGGCCCGGACGGCGTACTGGTGACCCTGAGTGACGGCGAGGAACTGGCCGGCATCGGCGCCGGCGAGCACCGGTTCGACCCCATCGAAGAACGCGGCGACATCACGGTGGGTTATGGCGACGCGATCCTGGAGATCGCCCGGCGGGGCGGGTCCGACGTGCTCCGCCCGCGGCACCCCGGCCACGAGACCCTGGTGAAGTACCTCGGCACGCCGGCGTACACGCCGGACGAGAAGTGGGCCGTGCCGGGGACGTTCGTGCCGTTCGACGAGCCGCAGCCGATCACGGTGGGTTCGGTGGCCGAGGGTCTCGAGCACGTCTACGAGTCGCCGGGGCGTATCGAGTTCAGCGTCGGCGGGCAGGACCTGTCGCTCACCGCGTTCAACGGGAGCGCGCCGGGGTCACTCTTCGTGCTGTTCACCGACGCCACGTCGGGGGTCACCACGTACGCGGCTAACCGCAGCCTGGCCGTCGCGGCGCCGGACGCGGACCGTGGCGTGGTGCTGGACTTCAACCGGGCGACGAACCTGCCGTGCGCGTACACCGAGTTCGCCACCTGCCCGCTGCCGCCGGCCGGGAACAAACTCCCGATCGCCGTCGAGGCGGGCGAACAGCTTCCGCGGTAACTTCCGGGGATGGAGCAGCTGCTCGCGCCCCTCGAGGCGCTGATCGGAATCCGCTCGACCGCCGACCGGCCCGGTGAGCTGCACCGGGCCCTCGGCCTGGCGCTCGACCTGGTCGGACCGGGCTTCGAGATCCGCCGATTCGAGTCCCGGGGCAGGCCCAGCGCGCTGGTGACCCATCCGGACCGGCCCGGCCGGCCCCGGGTGATCCTGAACGCGCACCTCGACGTGGTGCCCGGCACGCCGGATCAGTTCCGGGCACGCCGGGAGGGTGACCGGCTCTACGGCCGCGGCGCGCACGACATGAAGGCGGCCGCGCTCACCCTCGCCACGGTGTTCCGCGAGACGGCCGGCGACCTGCCGTACCCGATCGCCCTGCAACTGGTCACCGACGAGGAGATCGGCGGCTTCGACGGCACCGGCCACCAGCTCGGCCACGGGGTGCGCGGGGACTTCGTGATCATCGGCGAGCAGAGCGGGCTGCGGGTGGTCACCGAGTCGAAGGGGCTGGTCCGGGCCCGGCTGATCGCTTCCGGACGCACGGCCCACGCGGCGTACCCGTGGCTGGGCTCCAACGCGCTGCTCACCCTGATCACCGCGACGCAGCGGCTGATGGAGCGCTACCTGACACCGGCCGAGGAGGCCTGGGTCACCACGGTCAACCTGGCCCGGATCGCGACCGGCAACGAGGCGGTCAACCAGGTGCCGGCGGACGCGACCGCCTGGCTCGACATCCGCCACCCGCCCGAGGACACCGACCTGACCGGCCGGGACGCGGCCTCGATCGCCGAGCATCTGCGCTCGATCACCGGGCCGGAGGTGACCGTGGAGGTGGACAGCGTCGGCGCGCCGCACCGGGCCGACCCCGGCAGCGTCCAGGTCCGCGCGCTGCAGGAGGCGATCCGGACCGTCGGCCACCCCGGATCGCTGCTGCGCAAGCACGGCGCGGCCGACGGCCGCTTCTACTTCGGACTCGGCATCGACGCGGTCATTTTCGGTCCCACCGGCGACGACCAGCACGGCCCCGCGGAATACATCGACCTCAGCTCACTGCAGCCCTACCACGACGCCATACTTCAATTCCTCAAATCAACCCCTGTTTCGTACGCCGATTAGCGGAACCGGCCCGGCCGCCCACCCCGACAACGGCCGGCGCGCCGGGTGGCGACCAGCGCGGCAGACCGGCCGGGCGCAGTGCCGACCGCGGTCGCGTCGATCACCCTCGGGGCTGTTCCTGGTTCTGCCGGGGGTACCGATTACCCCCGTGGTGAGCGGCTCCGTGAACGGGGCCTCAGAGCGCGTAGGCTGGGCCTCAACCGTGGTGCGCGAACGCCCCGCTCCCGTGCGGGGCCGGCGCCCGGTGCCGGATCGCATCAGCTCTGGCTCTCGATCCGAGCAGGAACCGGAGAAGACCGTGGCGCACGCCTGGCGAAACAAGACCGCACCACCCACCACGAGGGCCGGTCGTGCCGGTCGTGTCTGATGCCCGGCATCGGACCCGGGTGGCTCAGCTGGTGGCGGCGCACGGCCCGGACGTGGGCCGGTTGTGCGACGCGTGCGTGGCCGAGCTGCCCGACATCGCCGGCGCCGGCCTCGCCGTGATCACCTCACTGCCGGCCCAGCAGGTCCGGTACGCCAGCGACGCGGTCAGCGCCCGGGTCGAGGATCTGCAGGTCACGCTCGGCGAGGGCCCGTGCAAGGAGGCGTACGCCGACCGCCGGCCGGTGCTGGTCACCGACCTGGACGACGTCCAGTGGACCCGGCGGTGGCCGATGTTCACCCCGGCCGCGATCAGCGCCGGCGCGCGGGCGTTGTTCGCGCTGCCGCTCGAGGTCGGCTCGACCTGCCTCGGCGTGATCGACCTGTACCGGCCCCGGCCGGGCGCGCTGGCCGGCGCCGACCTGGCCGAGGCGCTCGCGTTCGCCGGCGCCGCCTCCGAGCTGCTGCTCGCCGAGCAGATGCCCGGCGGCCAGCTGCCCGGCACCCAGGCGATGTACGCCCATCGCGCGGTGGTGCACCAGGCCACCGGCATGATCAGCGCCCAGCTCGGTGTGCCGATCCCGGACGCGTTCCTGCGGCTGCGCGCGTACGCCTACTCCTCCGACCGGAGCCTCGACGACGTCGCGAACGACGTGGTGGGCCGCCGGCTGCGTTTCACCGAGGCGGACGATGACACCTCGACCCACTGACCACGACGACCGGGACCGGGAGGCGGCCGTGAGCACGTCTCAGGAACAGACTCTGGCACAGATCTTCGTCGACCTCTCCGACACGCTGGTCGCGGACTTCGACATCATCGAGTTCCTGCACCTGCTGTCCGAGCACTGCGCCGAGCTGCCCGGTGTGCAGGCCGCGGGCATCATGATCGGCGACAATCCCGGCAACCTGCGGGTGATGGCCTCGTCCTCGGAGCAGGCCCGGCTGCTGGAGCTGTTCGAGGTGGAGGCCGACCAGGGGCCGTGCGTGGACTGCTTCGTCAGCGGCACGGCCGTGGCCGACCCGGACCTCGGCGCGCCCGACCCCCGCTGGGCCCGGTTCGCGGCCCGGGCCCGCGAGGCCGGCTTCCACGCGGTGCACGCGATCCCGATGCGGTTGCGCGACGACGTGGTCGGGGTGCTCAACCTGTTCTCCGCCCGATCGGGCGGCCTGGAGCCGGCAGTGTTGGACAGCGCTCGGGCTCTGGCCAATACTGCCGCCCTCGGTCTGTTGCAACACCGGGCCATCGAGTATCGGCAGGTCCTGGCCGAGGAGGTACAGCACGCCATGAACAGCCGGGTCAGCATCGAGCAGGCCAAGGGCGTCGTGGCCGAGCACCTCGGGCTGGACATGCCGGCCGCGTTCGCCGAGCTGCGCCGCTTCGCCGCGCGGTCCGGGCTGCGGCTCAGCGACCTCGCCACCGCCGTCACCGCCGGCGACCACGGCCCGCCGCCCCGGAGCCCGGACGACCGGCCCCGGGTGCTGCTCCTCCAGCTCGTCGACGTCCACGCCCTCGCCGGGCTCCGCGCGGCGACCGGCCGGGCCGCGGTCCGGCACGGCCTGTCCGCGTCCCAGACCGACCAGTTCGTCCTGGCCGTGCACGAGGCCGCGGTGAACACCGTGCGGCACGGCGGCGGTGGCGGCCAGGTCCTGGTGTGGCTCGCGGCCGGCGCGCTGTGGGCCGAGATCAGCGATCAGGGCGGCGGCATCCCCGACGACAAGCGCGTCATCGTGATGCCGGACCCCGGCTCCGAGGGCGGCCGGGGGCTGGCCCTGATCGACAAGGTGTGCGCCGTCGTCGACATCCAGACCGGTGTGTCCGGGACCCGTCTGCTGCTGGGTTATCCGCTCGACTCGCCGGTGCTGCCCGCGCCCGGCACCGTCGAGGGGTAGCCGAAGAGCCGGCCCAGGTCGAACAGGTCGAGCAGCCACACCAGCACCGGCGACGCCTGGGCCAGCACCACCGGGCAGCCGAGCGACTCCCCCTCGGCGCGGGCCAGAAGCAGCTCCCGCAGCACCGAGCAGTCGCAGAAGTCCACCTCCGCCGCGTCCAGCACCAGCCGGGCCGGCGCGGGACCGGTGAGCACCCGGCGCAGGGTGGTCGCGATCTGCGGGGCGTTGGCCAGGTCGAAACTGCCGGCCAGGGTCACCGTCACCGTGCCCCGCACCGGACCGGAGACCTGGATCTGCCCGGGCATGCTCCACGTCACGAGCATCGCCATCCCCCTCCGCCCGCAGGCCCGGGGCCGGCAGGCTCGGGCGGGCCCCTCGGGGCGATCCGGGGCCGCGGACACCCGAGGCTTCCACGGTAACCCGCCCGGCACGGAGGCAACGCCCGCCGGGAAATGGTCAGACGGTCGCGGCCAGCAGGTGCTCGACGCGACGGGCGATCCCCCGCAGGTACGGACCGCGGTCCGGGTCGACGAGCGCGTTCAGCGAGCACGGGCCGTGCCGGTGGAGCACCTCGGCGTACCGGGTGTCCGGGTCGACCCGGTCGCCGGTGGGGCCGACGGTCTGGTCGGCGTAGGTCAGCGCGTCGGCGAGCACGGTGCGCTCGTCCGGGTAGACGGCGAGCAGCTCGCTCAGGCCCTTGGCCGCGGCCACGAAGCGGGCACCGGAGTGGTACGCCACCAGCCCGGCGACCCGGATCGGCCAGCCGTACCGGGTCAGGTGGTCGGCGCCGTCGAGCGGGTGGAAGCCGGTGACCACGGTGGGTGCGGCGTACCCGATGTCGTGCAGCCAGGCGGCGGCGGTGAGCAGGTCGGCGTCCACCCCGAGCGGGCCGGCCAGCCCGGCGGCGCGCTCGGCGACACCCTGGGTGTGCCGCCAGCGGTTGCCCATGTCACCCAGCAGCGCCTCGGCCAGCAGCCGGGCCGCGCTGGTCAGCGGGCCGGCCGGGGCGAGCGCGGGAAGCACGAGGGTGCGCGCGAAACGGGGTTCGCGCAGCAGGCTGGGGGCCGTCATGGCCGGATGGTAGGCCGCGGACGGTTAACAGCAAGCGAACTGAGCATGAGCACGCTCTGAATGCCGGTCCCGGCCGGGTCAGTGCGCACGGTGCGCCCGGTGCGCGCCGGGCCGGCGGCGGGGCCGGGTCAGCAGCAGCGCGGCGCCACCACCGACGATCATCGCCCAGCCCATCACCATGATCGGCAGGGTGGACGGGCCGGTGATCGGGGCCGCGATCGGGTCCACCCCGGCGCCCGGCTGCGACCGGCTGGGTGACGGCGACGGCGACCGGGGCACCGACGGGACCACCACGGTCGACGGCGCGACCGCCTGCACCCCCTTGCCGGCGCTGCCCAGCACCGAGCCGTCGGCGTGCGCCTCGTACGTCTTCTTGCCGCTCTCGAGGTCCGTGCGGGTCAGGTGGTAGGCCGCGGACACGCAGATCGCCGACTCCCCCGGCGCCAGGGTGGTCGGCGCGCAGGTCACCCCGGCCGGCAGCCCGGTCACGGTCAGGCCGGTCACCGTGACGTTGCCGGTGTTGGTCACCACGATCGTGGACACCACGTCGTCGGCGAGGCTCAGCCGGCCGTCGCCGTCCCGGTCGGTCCACGCCGCGGTCTGCTTCGCGACCAGCTTCGGCGCGGCGGTCACCACCCGGACGCCGGCGCTCGCGGTGGCGAACGTGCTGGTCGTCGTGGCGCCGGGGCGGGCGCCGGTCAGGGTGGCCGACGCGGTCAGCGCCCGGCCGGCGTCCACCTCCGGCTGGGTGACCGCGGACGGCCGGTTCGAGACGCAGGTCATCTGCTCACCGCGGGCCAGGGCGGTGGTCGCGCAGGTGGCGGCACCGGTACGGGTGTCGGCGAGCGCGATCCGCTCCACGGTGGTGTTGCCGGTGTTGCTCACCGCGTACCGGAAAATGATCGTGTCGCCGGCGGTGACGCCCGCCGCGTGCCCGGCCGGAGCGACCTGCGGGGTCATCGTGAGCGTGAGCGCCGGTGCCGCGGTGACCAGCGCGACGCTCGCCGAGAACGGCCCGAACCGGGCGCCCGAGCCGGACACCCACGCCTCGTCGGTGATCGGCCCGCCGTCGTCGACGTCGGCCTGGGTGACCGGGTAGGGGATGTTCGCCGTGCAGGTCATCACGTCGCGCACGGCGAGCACGGCCCGCGGGCAGGTGACCGTCCCGGCGGCCGGATCGGTCACCGCGACCCCGGTCATCGTCACGTTGCCGTTGTTGGTGATCAGGTACGACCAGCCGATGTGATCCCCCGGCTCGGCCGCGCCCTGCCGCCCGGGCGGGTCGACGGCCGCGGTCACCATGCCGGTCAGGGCGGGCGCGCCGACGGCCACCGGCACGTACGTGTACGCCGGCCCGAACCGCACGGTGACCGCCGACCCCGGCCCGGTCGCGGACACGTAGGAGGCCGGCCCGAGCGGTTTCCCGGCGTCCACGTCGGCCTGGGTGACCGTGTAGGCGCTCCCGGAGATGCAGGTCATCAGCACCCCGACGGCGAGCGTGGCGGACGGGCAGACGGCCGTGCCGGTCAGCTCGTCGGTGACCGTGATCCCGCGCATCGTCACGGTGCCGTCGTTGACCACGTCGAACTGGAACATCACCACGTCGCCCGCGGTCGCCGCGTACCGGTGTGCGCCCGGTGTCACCCCGGCGTCGGAGGTGATCCGCAGCCGCAGGTCAGCGCTGATCACCGGCAGGGTGACGGCGTCCGAGCCGTAGTCGGTGACCGTCGCCGCGGCCGGCGCGCGGCCACCGGCCCGGGCGGTGGCGACCAGGGCGAGGCCGGCGTCGACGTCGGCCTGTGTCACCGGGTACGCCGCCGACGTGCAGGTCACCGTCGCGTGCACGGCCAGCGGGCCGCCCGGGCAGACGGCCGTGCCGGTCAGGGTGTCGATCACCCGGATGTCGAGCATGGTGACGTTGCCGGTGTTCGTCACCACGTACTGGAAGGTGATCGTGTCGCCGGCCCGGACCGCGCCGCTGTGCCCGGCCGGAGCGATCGTCGCGGTGCTGACCACGCCGAGCCCGGCGGACGGGCTGACCACCGGGACCGGCCCGGACCCGGACGCGGTGACCGTGACGTTCGCCGGGGTGAGCAGGGCGGCGACCGCGTCGTCGTGCACCGGCAGCCCGGCGTCCACGTCGGCCTGCAGCACCGGGTACGGCGCGTCCGACGTGCAGTCCACCTGGGCGCCGACCGCGAGCGTGCCGCCCGGGCAGGTGACGCTGCTGATCAGGGTGTCGGTGACGGCCAGCGCGTGCAGGGTGACGTTGCCGGTGTTGCGGACCCGGTAGGTGTAACCGACGGTGTCACCGGCCCGCACCGGGGTGGCCGGCGCCGGGGTCACCGTGAAGGTGATCGCCGGGGCCGCCAGCGCGACGGAGACCGGCGTGGTGAACGGGCCGAACGACGTCGGCGACCCGGCGGCCGGGGTGGCGGTCACGGTGGCTCCGCCGCTGATCGCGGTGCCGGCGTCGACCCGGGCCTGGGTGACCGTGTAGAGGGTGGCGGCCGTACAGGTCATCGACGCGGCGACGGCCAGGGTGGCCTGCGGGCAGGTGATCGTGGCGCCGAGGCTGTCGGTCAGAGTGATCAGGTCCATGGTCCGGTCACCGTTGTTGGTGACCGTGTACGTGTACCCGACGGTGTCCCCGGCCTCGGCCGCGTTCTGGTGCCCCACCGGGGTGACCGCCGGGACCACCACCACGGCGAGCGACGCGTGCGCCAGCGCGATCGGGATCGACGAGGCCACCCGGCCGTAGAGCACCGGGTCCGCGGCGAGCGTGGTGACCGCCTCGACGCTGACCGTGTCGACCAGCGGCAGCCCGGCGAACACGTCGCCCCCGGTCACCGTGTACGTCGCCCCGGTGCAGACCACCGTCGCGCCCGGGGCCAGGTCGGTGACGCCGCCGCAGCTGACCGGCGCGCCCCGGGTGGTGGTGACGCTCAGCGCGGTCATCGTCAGGTTGCCGGTGTTGGTGATGTCGTACCGGTAGGCGATCGAGTCAGCCGCCTGGACGCCGTTCTGCCGACCGCCCGGGGCGACCGTCGCGGTGTTCTGCACGCTCAGCGACGGCTGGGCGGCGGCCACCGTGATCGTGGCGCTGTCGCTGTTGTTGCCGCTCACCGGGTCGGTGCTGCCCGAGGTGGTGATGCTCGCGGTCACCGTCAGGCCGCCGCTCACCTGCGCGGCGGCGACCAGGTCGACGGTGGCGACGTTGGCGGCCGGGTCGCCGATGTCCGGGGCGAGCAGCACCGGGACCCGCCAGGACAGCTGCCCGAGGTCGAAGGTGGTGCCGGCGGTCTCGGTGCTCGCGGAGATCTGCAGCCCGGACGGCGCGCTCTCCTGGAGCACCACGCCGGCCGCGTCGGAGGGGCCCAGGTTGGTGACCCGGATCCGGTACCCGACCTCCGCGCTGACCACCGCCGACGGGGTCGAGGCGGTCTGCGTGACCTGCAGGTCGGAGCGTTTCACCACCGGCTTCGTGGTGGTCACCGTGTTGTTCGACGGGTCCGGGTCGCCGGTGGTCGCGGAGATCTCCACGGTACGGGCGTAGCTCGCCGCCGCGTACCCGGCACTGATCGGCACCGGGTCGAAGGCGACCTCCCACGTGGTGTTCTTGAGCATGGTCGCCAGGGTGCAGACGTACGCGCCGCCGTCCGGCGTGTACCCGGCGGTGACCGTGCCCTGGAAGGCGCAGCCGCCCCCGCCGGTCAGCGTGTACGCCGGCACCGGCTGGCCGGCCGCCACCGCCTGGCGCAGCACCACACCCTCGGCCCGGGTCTGACCGTTGTTGACCACCGTGACCCGGCCCCGGACGTCGTTGCCGGCCACCAGCGTCGCCGGGTCGGACGGGTTGACCAGGGTCTGCGTCACGGCCAGGTCGGTGCGCAGCAGCACGGTGAAGTTGACCGTGTCGGTGTCGTTCGACGACCTGTCGTCATAGGTCGGTGAGATCACCGTGGTGGTGGCGAAACCCGGCCCGGCGGCCGCCGTCGCGTCCAGCGTGGCGGTGCCGGTCAGCGGCACGCTCGCCCCGGCCGGCAGGGTGCCGACGGTGCACGCGTTCGGTGTGCAGTACGGGCTGTTGCGCGCGATCGTCACCCCCGGCGGCACGATCGTGTTGAACGTGACGTTGGTGGCGTCCGACGGGCCGTAGTTCGTCACCACCAGGGTGTAGTTGACGGTGTCACCGGCGTACGCGCTGGCCTGGCTGAGCGACAGCTTCACGCCGACGTCGGCGACCGCGCTGCCGGAGCTCTGCACCGAGTAGTTGTTGTTCGCCGCGCTCGGGTCCGGGGTGCTGCCGGTGACCGAGACCGCGTTGTTGACCGCGCCGCCGCCGCTCGGCTTCAACGTCATGTCCAGGGTCACCGTGGTGGTGGCGCCCGGCGCCATGTCGGCCAGCTGGCACTCCAGGGTGCCGATCGCGGTCCGTGCGCAGGTGCCGCCGCCGGCGCTGGTGTACGTGGCGGTCGACGGGATCACGTCGGTGAGCACCAGGCCCCGCGCCACCGACGGCCCGGCGTTGCTGACCGTGATCGTGTACGTGATCGGGGCACCCGCCACACCCGGCGTGTTGGTCATGGTCACGCCCACGTCGGCCAGGGTGGCCACCGCCGCGCTCACCGAGGTCGCGTTGTCGGCCTGGTTCAGCTCGTACGTCGTGCTCGTCACCGACCCGGTCAGCGTCGCCTGCGCGCCCGGGGTGGCCGCGGGCAGCACGTCGCCGCTCACCACCATCAGCCCGGTGCCGCCGGCCGCCAGCGACGGCAGGTCACAGCGCGCGTTCTGGCCGGTGACCGTGCAGGTCGCGCCGGACATGGTGGCCGTGACGTTCACGATGCCGGCCGGTACCACCGCGCTGACCTGCACCCCGCTCGCGCTGCTCGGGCCGGGGTTGGTGACGGTCAGGTTGGTGGTGGCGACCCGGCCGGCCACCACGGAGCCGGCCGCGAGCGCCGCGGTGATCCCCAGGTCGGCGGCCGGTGCCACGGTGGTGGTGGCGCCGGTCGACACCGCGGTGCGCGGGGCGGCGGCGAGCGGGTCGGTGTACGCCGCTGTCGCGTCGTCGGTGAGCACCGTGCCGGCCGCGGCGCCGGCCACCCGGACCTGGTAGCTGAACGACCGCGACTCGGTGACCGGGATCGAGCCGCCGGTGGACGCGCCGGCGCCGACACCGGTCCGGACCCGTACGGTGCGGGTCGCCGCGTCGTACTCGCCGGTGTCGCCGTCCGCGGTGTCGCTGACCGCGGTGGTGGTCGAACCGGTCACCGACCTGATCGAGCCGGGCACGAACACCGTCCCGGCCGGCAGGTCGTCGGCGAGCGTGGTGAGCTGGGCCGGGTTGCCGCCGTTGTTCGTCGCGGCGACCGTGTAGGTGAGCACGTCGCCGACGTTCGCGGTGGCGGCGCTGGCCGTGGTGGTGGCGGTCAGGCAGGCGGCCGTACCGAAGATGATGCCGTCGAGGAAGTTGCCGATGCTCGGGTCGGCGCTGGCCGAGGAGACCGACTTGAACGCGAACTGGGTCGTGGTCTGCCCGGCCGGGACGGTGTAGAGGCCCGAGTACGTACCCCAGGCGGTCTTGCCGTCGACGAAGCTGCTGCCCTGCTTCACGGTGGCGCCGGGCGCCCCGATCATCAGGTCCATCGTGTCGGTGCCGGTCCGGCCCCGGTGGCTGAGCTGCCAGCGCAGCACCTGGCCGGGTGTGGTGGCCAAGTCCTGATAGAGGGTGGAGACCTTGTTGGCGTTCAGCTCGGCGTGCTGGGTGCCGGACGCGGCGTAGACACCCTGGAACGGCTGGTGCCAGATCTCGATCATCTTGTCGGTGGCGGTGGTCAGCCAGCCGGGCACGTTCGTCTGCGAGGTGATGCTGATCGCGCCCGAGGCCGGGTTGCTGACCGTCAGGGCCGGCGCCTCGAAGTCACCGTTGGTGAGCAGGACCGGGGCCCCGCAGGTGGTCGCCGCGGCACGGGCCGGTTGTTGCTCCTGGGGCAGGTTGACGACGGTCAGGGTGAGCAGCACGGCGAGCACGGCGAGCAGAGCCGAGTAGCGTCCGACGGTCACCCCGCGACGCTATGACGGATGATTCATCCTTTAGTGGTTTTTAGCGGCATCCATCACCCTGGCCGTTCGGTCAGTCACCCATCAGCCGAACAGGTCTTGGCCGCCCGGTATCGACCTGGTTGGATCTTTAGGTTTACTCCCTGCCGCCAACGTTAGGTACCCCATGAGCGATGCGCCCACGACCGGGCGTCACCGGATGAGTTCCCCGTGGCTGCGGAGGCACCGCAAACGCCTGATCGGCGCGCTGGTGCTCACTCTCTCGCTGACCCCGCTGGCCTTCATGAACACCGCGGGCGCGGCGACCGCGCTGGCGCCCCAGCCGGGCAACTTCACCGGATCCGGGTTCGACGCCTGCACCGCGCCGTCCAGCGACACCATGGCCACCTGGCTGAAGTCGTCGCCGTACCGGGCGGCCGGCATCTACATCGGCGGCGTCAGCCGGGGCTGCGCCCAGCCCAACCTGACCGCGGACTGGGTGCGCGAGCAGGTCACCCGCGGCTGGCGGCTGATCCCGATCTACGTCGGCCCGCAGGCCAGCTGCACCAAGGCGACGAAGAAGAACCTGATCGCGGACGCCACCGCCGGCGCGCAGGGCACCGCCGCCGCCAGCGACGCGGTCGTGCAGGCCCGGGCGCTCGGGCTGTCGCCGGAGAGCGTGCTGATCTACGACATGGAGGCGTACGACAGCACTAACGTCGCCTGCAGGACCGGCGTGCTGAACTTCATGAACGCGTGGAGCACCCGGCTGCACGACCTCGGCTACTTCTCCGGCTACTACAGCAGCATCTCCTCCGGCATCGCCGACCAGGTCGCGGTCTACACCAAGGCCGGGTACGTCCGCCCGGACTACGTCGACTTCGCCCGCTGGGACGCCAAGGTCACCGTCACCGACACGCTGATCCCGACCGGCTACTGGGCGCCGAACCGGCGGATGAAGCAGTACCAGGGCGGTCACGTCGAGACGTACGGCGGCGTGTCGATCAACATCGACAACGACTACCTGGACTTCCGGCTGCTCCCCGCGACGAAGCAGGCCGACTGGACCCGCAACGGCTGGTCCGACCTGCTGGCGCTGACCAAGAGCACCGGCAACGTGTACCAGTACCCGGGCAACGGCTACTACCTGTCCGAGGGCAAGCGGACGTACGTGACAGGTGGTTTCGCCGGCATGGACCAGCTGGTCCGGATGGACCTCAACCGGGACGGCTACCAGGACGTCGTCGCCCGCAAGAAGTCCACCGGCGCGGTCTACGTCTACCCCGGCCTCAGCACCGGCCGGCTCGGCAACCGCAAGCAGATCTATAAGGACCAGCGCAAACTGCGCGAGTTCACCGCGATCGGCGACGTCACCAAGGACGGCTACCCCGACCTGCTGGCCCAGCAGATCAACAACGGCAACCTGTACCTCTACCCGGGCGTCAAGGGCGGCAAGTTCGGCACCCGCAAGGTCCTCGCCTACGGCAACTGGAACAACCGCAGCGAGTTCGCCGGCGTCGGCGACTTCAACCGGGACGGTTTCCAGGACCTGGTCGTCAAGCAGACCACGACCGGCGACCTCTACCTGTACCGCGGAAAGTCCGGCGGCTTCCAGACCGGCCTGAA
The DNA here is from genome assembly GCF_001509495.1 of Actinoplanes awajinensis subsp. mycoplanecinus. NCBI lineage: Bacteria > Bacillati > Actinomycetota > Actinomycetes > Micromonosporales > Micromonosporaceae > Actinoplanes > Actinoplanes awajinensis. Next base: position 25,391 of record NZ_LLZH01000296.1, read on the forward strand.
GATCGGCACCGGCAAGAGCCTGCGCGACCTGGCCGGCGTCGGCGACTTCGACCGCGACGGCTATCCCGACCTGGCCGCCGTCCAGGCCAGCACCGGCTACGTGTACCTCTACCGCGGCACCGGCAAGGGCCTGTCCACCGGCGTCCGGATCGCCACCGGCTACAAGGGACGCACCCAGCTGTTCTGAGCAGGGTCCGGCCGGTGGATCAGCGCGGTCCGCCGGCCGGCCGGCGCGCCGGCCCCTGCTTGGGCTCGGCGGCGAAGAGCCGGAGAAGCGGTTCCCACGCCTCGCGGACGGACCCGGCGGCACGGGAGGCCGGTGCGGGCGTGGCAAGCGATGAGTTCGTCATGAGTCGAGAATGCGGTGTGAACATCAAGGTGAACTCAACCCCGGCTCAGGTGCAGGGCAGCCTTCGGTAGCGGGGCCGGCCGGCCGAGCAGGTAGCCCTGACCGAGTTGGAGACCGAGTTCCAGCAGCTTGTCGTGCTCAGCCGCGGTCTCGATGCCTTCGGCGATCAGCATGGCGCCGATGTCCGAGGCGAACCCGACCAGGCACCGGGCCAGCGCCATGCGCACCGGGTCCCGGTCGATGCCGCTGGTGAGCGTGATGTCCAGCTTGATGATGTCCGGACGCAGCTGAAGGATGTGGCTGAGGCTGGCGAACCCGGCGCCGGCGTCGTCGACCGCGATCAGGATGCCCGCCTCCCGGAGCCGCTCCGTGACGGCGACCAGCTGCGGGTAGTCGTGGACCTGGGTGTGCTCGGTCAGCTCGACCGCGATCATCCGGTGTGCGTTCGCCAGCAGGGTCTGCTGCACCTGAGCGTCGAGGAGGGCTTCGACCGACAGGTTGGTGCTCAGGTACGTCCCGGCCGGCACGCCGTCGAGAGAGGCGAGCGCCCGCTGCATGGCCAGGAACTCCAGCTCGATACCGAGGCCTGCCTCGGCGGCGGCGGTGAACGCGTGGTCCGGTGAGGAGAAGTCGTCCTTGTGGAAGCGGGCCAGGGCCTCGTAGGCGACCACCGTCTCGTCGGCGAGCCGCAGGACCGGCTGGAACGTGGGCTGGATCGCCCGGGACCGCAGTACCCCGTGCAGGATGTCGAGGGTGACCTGGCCGGTCCGCGTCATGGCTGTCATGCCCTCATGGTCGGAGCCGACCCTCAAGCCGGGCGCAATCCCGCTTCATGTTTTCGGCAGCGCGGGGTGACAGCTCACGCCGGCGCCGCTGCTCACCGCTCTCCGGGAAGCTTGCCGAAGCCCTGAATCCCGGCAGAGCTGAGCTTGAGACAGCGGCCCGACTGTGGTGAGCATGAACGCCACCGCAACTCTCCAGCCCTTCGCCCCGGCCACGATCGCCCAGGTCACGACCGTTCCGGCCGCCCCGCCGAGCCTGTGGGACCCGGCCACCCCCGGCATCGAGCTGACCGTGGTCGTCCCCTTCTTCAACTCGGGCCCGGCGGTGGCCCACACGGTCCGGAACATCACGGCCACCCTCTCCGCCGCCGGTATCGGTCACGAGATCATCGCGGTCAACGACGGCAGCACCGACGGCTCGCAGTACCACCTGCACGGCATCCACAACGTCCGGCTCATCGACAACCGCACCAACTCGGGCAAGGGCCACGCCCTGCACCAGGGTTTCGCCGCCGCACAGGGCGCCTGGGTCGGGTTCATCGACGCCGACGGCGACATCGACCCGCACCACCTGGTCACCTACCTGAAGCTGGCCCGTTTCGGCGACCACGCCGCCGTCTACGCCGACAAGCGTCACGCCGACTCGGTCAGCACCGCCTCCCGGCTCCGCAAGCTGATCTCGATCGTCTTCTCCACCCTGGTCACGCTGCTCTTCCTGCTCCAGGTCCGGGACACCCAGACCGGTTGCAAGATCATCCGCCGGGACGCCCTCGCCCAGCTCCTGCCGCACCTGCGGGAGCAGCGGTTCGCCTTCGACCTGGAGTTCTTCGTCGCCGCCAAGGCCGCCGGCATCGGCAACCTGCACCCGGCGCCGGTGGCGCTGAACACCGGTGCGACCGGCAGCACCGTCAGCACCAACTCGATCGTCCGCACCCTGCGGGACACCATCACGATCCACCGCCGCCACCTCGCCGGTCACTACCGCGAAGCCGCCGCCTGAGCCCCGAGTACAGCTCACGCCGATGCTCGACCAGGCCGGCGACCAGCAACACCCCCAGCGACAGCACCGAAGCAGCCAGACCCAGCCGTAACCACTTCCACGGGGCGTACCGCACCGTGAAGGCCCCGGAACCGGCGCGGACCGCCACCGTCCCCGCGACGGTAGGCCGGGTGACCTGGTCACCCGCCGTCCAGCTCGCCGACCACTCCTCGGGCAGCACCACCCAGCCGGGCGCACCCGCCGTCACTCGCCAGCGCGTCGAACCCTCACGCAGCAGGCCACCGGACGCGCCGGACGGGACCGTCCCGCCACTCGCACCGGGCAGCACCGCCTCCGTACCGAGCCGCCCACCGGCGGCCCAGGCCAGCGCCGCGGCAACATCCCCGTCGCGCGCGCTCACCACTCGACCGGTCCCGGTGACCGTCACCCGGTAGAGGTCGAGCTCCACGGTCCGCAACACCGGCCGCAGGTCCTGCTGCCGGCCGAGCCAGGCATAGGTGTCGCTCTCCCGGTCACGGGCCAGAGCGACGTACCGGATGCCCAGCGGCGCGATCAGACGTCCGAACCGTCCGCCGCCGCCGGCCGCCACCAGGCGGTCCAGGTACGCCATCCGCAACGAGGCCGAGTTGGTCCGCACCGATCCCAGCTCCGCCGCGTCGCTGCTGAGCACCGGCCGGCGGAAGAAGGCCGCGGCCGGCGTCGCCACGCTGCGCCCGCCGGTGAACGTGAAGGGCTGGTACTGATGCCACGGCAGGAACAACACCGCTTCGTCACCCGCTCCCATGATCTGGTCGGCGGTGTACCAGGCTCGCGGATAGTGGCTCACCCGCACACTGCCCCCGAGCCCCCAGACCAGTGACGTTCCGACCGTCGCGTACATGCCGGCCAGCGACAGCGCCGCCATGGCCGCCACCGCCCGCACCCGCGGGTCACGCCCCGGCCGGCAGCGCACGGCCAGCGACTCGGCCGCGGCTCCCACACCCACCGCGTAGCCGAGCATCGCCAGCGCCATCCACTTCTGCTGCTCCCGCATGGCGTGGAAGAGCGGCAGGACGTCGAAGGCGACCCGGTAGAGCGGCCCGAGCGGACCCGCGATGCCGGCGCCGAGCAGCAACCCGGCCACGGTGACCGCGGCCAGCGGCGCGCCGGTGGTCACGTCACGCCGGAACATCCGGGTCAAGCCGGCGGCCGCGGCGGCCACCAGCACCAGAGCGGGCAGCAGACCCAGGGTGACCTCGGGGCTGCTGTCCGCGGCGCCCCGCCAGAAACCCCGCAGCGTGGCGACCGTCGCCGCCAGCCCGGCCGCGCCCGGATGCGTGGCGTACACGTCCAGGTCCTCCTCGCCGACCCGGACGGTGAGGATCGCGCCGGCCACGACGGCTGCCGCGTACGCGTAGACGCACCCGGCGGAGGCGATCACGATCAGCGTGCGCGTCAGGTCCCGCCACCGGGGCCGGGGCAGCAGCGCCACCGCGACCAGCACGGTCAGGCCGAGCCACGCGGCGTGCGCGCCGACCGAGATGGCGAGGGCGTACCAACCGGCCGGGCGGGCGGCGAACCACCGGCCGCGCCGCCGCGCGTGCAGCGCGGAGGCCGCCATCGGGCCGAGCAGCGCCACCGCGAGCAGGAACGGCACGTGCCCGGCCTGGATCCGCTCCACCACGAACGGGTTGACGCAGGCGAACAGCGCCGCCGGGTACCGCCGCCACCGGCTCCCGCCGGCGATCGCGGAGACGCCGCCCGCGGCGATCGGGAAGTATGCCAGGATCATCAGCCAGCTGGTGGCGCCCGCGCCGACCAGCGTCCGCAACACGTGCGTGGTCAGCCGGTACGGCAGCGCGTCGAGCGCGGCCGGGTCGAGCCCGTACAGACCCGGGGTGAGCGCCTGGTGCGGCCCGGACACCCAGTCCAGCAGCAGCAGGTACCCCGGCCGGGTCCACGGCGCGACCACCAGCGCGCCGGCCAGCAGCCCGAGGAGCGCGGACTCCGCCGTGAGCCGGGCGGTGGTGACCGCGGCCGGTCGCCGGTGCCGCGCGGCGGGCGGCCGGGCCGATACTGTCCGGTTTGGCCGAAAATAGATCACTTATTCCAGTATCGGGGACACCACCGCGCTGCGCGGCGATATCCGCAACGTTCTCAACCCCGGCCACCGGCCGCCGATCTTCCCGGTCACCGCCCCGACGGCGGCGGCGACCGCGGAGGGCCGATGCGCATCCTTGTTCTGAACTGGCGGGACCTGAGCCACCCGGCGTCCGGTGGCGCCGAGGTCTACACCGAACAGGTGCTGCGCCGCTGGGCGGCAGCCGGGCACCAGGTCACCCTGTTCGCGGCGGCCGTCACCGGCCACCCGGCCGACGAGGTCCGCGACGGTTACCGGATCATCCGGGCGGGCAGCCGGTTCACCGTCTACCGCGAGGCACAACGATGGTGGCGGCGGCACGGCCGCGGTCGCTTCGACCTGGTTGTCGACGAGACCAACACCGTGCCGTTCCACGCGCACGAGTGGGTGAACGACGGCGCCCGGACCATCGCCCTGGTCCACCAGACGTGCGAGGAGATCTGGCACATCAACGCGCCGCCGGGGCTGGCCCACCTCGGCCGGCACCGGCTGGAGCCGAACTGGTTGCGGCGGCTGGGCCGCGGCCCGGTCCTGGCCGTCTCCGAGTCGACCCGCCAGGCGCTGGCCCGCTTCGGCGCGCACGACGTGACGGTGGTGCCGGAGGGCTACGAGCCGCCCGTCCCGCTACCCCGGCCCGCCAAGGAACACCGGCCCACCGCCGTGTTCTGCGGCCGGATGGTGAACTACAAGAGGCCCTCGGACGTGATCCGGGCGGTCGAGCTGGCCCGCGGCCGGATTCCGGACCTCCGGCTCTGGATGCTCGGCGGCGGTCCGCTGCTGGAGTCACTGACCGAGGCCGCACCGCGCGGCGTCGAGTTCCTCGGCCGCGTCTCCGAGGCGGACAAACACGATCTGATGGCCCGGGCCCACGTGCACCTGGCGGCCAGCGTCCGGGAGGGCTGGGGCCTGGTGGTGACCGAGGCGGCCGCCCTCGGTACCCCGACGATCGCCTACGACGTGCCGGGGCTGCGGGACTCGACACGGGCGGCGGGCGGGATCGTCGTGCCGCCGCGGCCGGAGGCCATGGCCGACCAGCTGGCCACGTCGCTGCCCGGCTGGCGCCGGCAGTCGCCGGAACCACTGCCGCACGGTGGCGCCCACTCCTGGGACGAGGTCGCCGCCACCCTGCTGACCGCCGCCGAGAAACACGCCCGCGTCCCGCGCGGTCCGATGCGGGTGGCGGCCTGACCCGGCCTCAGTGGCAGCGCGCCTCCCCCTCGTCCTCGACGTCCTGCGCCGCCTCCAGCGGATGGAAGGCCCAGGTGTACGACTCCGGCCGGAGGGTCAGCGCGAGCACCCCGTGGTGGTCGTAGTCGGCGAACTCGCCGGCGGGGGCACCGGTGGCGGCCGTGCCCTCGGGGCGATAGTGCGCCTGGCCACCGGTGCCCACCACGAACTGCCGGACCCCGGTCCGGTCGGCGGCGCCGTTCCCGTTCAACGGGCCGAACCGCTGGTAGTCGGCTTCGTGCCCGGACAGCAGCAGGTCAACCCGATGCCGGTGCAGGGTGCCGAACAGCTCCTCGGTCCGGCGGTCCGGGCCGGCGATACCGGTTGACCAGCGCGGATGATGCCAGGCGGCGATGACGCACCGGCTGCCGGCCGCGGCCAGGTCGGCGTCGAGCCAGCTCTGCTGGGGTGAGCCGGCTCCGCAGCCACCGGTGACCGCGGAGCAGTTGGAGTTCAGCACCACCAGGTGCCACCGGCCGATCTCCTGCGACCAGTACCCGCGGGTGTCCTGGATCCGATCGCCGAAGTAGGCGGTGAACGACGCCGCGTCCTGCACCTTGTACTCCTGGTTGCCGTACACCGGCACGGTGCGGGCCCGCAGCCGGCCGAACGAGGGACCGTAGACGGTGCGGTACGCGGCGGCGGTCGGCATCTCGTACTGGAGATCGCCGAGGGCCAGCAGGTAATCCGGGTCCAGGGCGACCGCGATGTCCGACACCGACTGCTGACGGCACCGGTCGCCCTGCGCCTTGGTGGCCCGTTGCAGGTCCGGGTCGTCGGGGTCGCAGGCCATGTCCCCGGCCGCCACCACGGTGACGGTGTCCGGCCCGATGATGATTTCCAGCCGGTGGCGACTGGCCGGCCACCCCAGGATCACCACCAGCGCGACCACGGCGGCGGCGGCGATCCACATGGCGGGGTGGCCCCGGGCCCAGCGCATCCGTTGCCGGGACCGCTCGCCGAGCAGCCGCCGGAGGATGCCGGTCATCGGGCCCGCCGGGCCCAGGAAGGCCATCGCGGCCGCCACCGCACCCGGCGGCGCCGATGGCGGACGTCCCAGACCCCGGGCCGGCCGGGCGGCAGCCGGACGGCGTACATGAAGCCCGCGGCGACCGTGACCGTGACCGGGAGCAGGTAGAAGGCGTAGCGGGCCACCCGGGCCGGGCCGTACCGGACCGCGAAGGTGCCGCCGCCGGGCAGCGACCACCCGCTCATCCAGCCCTGCAGGGTCACCTTCGCCGCACCCTCGATCCCGCTCAGCTGCCAGCCCGGCGCCGCGCTCTCGGTCAGAGCCAGCGTGGTGGCGCCGGCGGCGGTGACCGTGCCGGAGAACTGCGCCGGGTTCGACCGTGTCCAGGTCACCGACGGGGCCGGCACCGCCGGGGCGGCGGGGGCCTGCCGCACCAGGACGACCGACGAGGACGACGCCACCGGGCGCAGGCGTACGCCCCGGTACTCGACCTCGGACTGCTGCTTACCGGCGAGATCGCGCAGGCCGTACAGGTACAACCGGGTCTCCACGGTGTTCGGGTCCGGCGGGATGAGCGTCTCGTACCGCGTCCAGCCCCGGTACACCGCCACCGACGGCAGCTTGCGGCACAGGTCCGGGCCACGCAGGTAGAGGCAGAACTTCGGGTTGCGCAGCGCGACACTGCGCGCCTGCATGGACAGCTCGTAGAGCGAGGCGGCGCCGACGTCCCCGGCGGTCGACCCGATGCACGCCAGATGACTCACCGCCTTGAGCGTGTACGTGGTCTCCCCGTCCACACCGACCTGCGCATCGGCGGCCAGACCGGCCTGCTCGGCGCTCTGGTCGTCGTAGCGGTAGCAGTCCTCCAGCGACTCGAACGGCGCCAGCACCGAACCGGCCGGGCCACCCTCGACGCGCAGCACGTGCCGCCCGGCGGTGAGGTCGACGCTGGTCTCCGGCACGACCGGCGGCCACACCTCACGGCTGCCCACCTCCTCCAGTGCCTGCACCTGTACCGCCCGGTACTCGGTCACCGCCTTGGGCGCCAGCCGCAGGCCGACGTCGGCGTGCAGGATTATCTGCAACTCACCACCGGCGTCCATGGTCACCACACCCTCGTACGAGGTCCATCGGTTGCTGAGCGCGAGCCGGGCGGCCAGCTCGCACCCGGCCGCACCGGTCTGCCACAGGCAGATCTGCGGCCGCGGGCCCGCCAGGTGGCGGTACTGCAGGCGCACCCGGTAGATCTGCCCGGGCGCGGCGTCCCGGACCACGACCCGGGTGCAGGCCGCATGGTCGGCAGCGCTCAGCCGGACCGTGCGCTCCTGCGCCGTCCCGGTCATCCGAGCGGTGAGGCCGAGCTCGGCCCACGGCCGTGGCTCGTAGTTGTTGCAGTCGAAGACCGGACTGAACCCGCTGACCCGGGCCGGCGTGCGGGCGGCGGCCAGGAGAGTCAGTCCGGTGGCCGAGCCGACCGGCACGGACGCCGGCTTCGCCACGTCCAGGGACACCGTGCGGCGGGTGCCGGCCTGGATCGCGAGGACCCGCCGGCCGGCCGGCAGCGGCACCCGCAACACGGGCCGCCGGGAGACCGCCTTGCCGTCCACCGTCACCACGGTCGGGTCCTCCAGCAGCAGGTTGCCGCCGTCGACCCGGGGGAACAGCGCCGGCGCGGCCCGGGCCCGCTGAGCCAGCGTGTAACGGCCGGCCGCCACCTGCACCGTCGTGGCCGGAGCACCGGAGTCCACCGCCGGCACCGGCCAGTGCACGACGTCCGGGGTGACGGCGGCGCTGTCGTCCACCTGGGGACTGGTCGCGGCCACCGAGGTGTCCGGGCGCGCGGCGATCGCCGTCCGGCTGCCGACCGTGCCGAGCACCGCCGCGCCCGCGTCGGCCCGGGCCGGGGCGTCGAGCACCCGGTCGTAGGTGCGTACGGTCGGGCTGGACCCGCTGCCGAGCCGCCACACCTGCAGCAGGCCGTCGGTCTCCAGGGTCACGCCGGGAACCCGGGCCATCGCGGCCGCCAGCACCCGGTCGTCCGCGAAATACCGGTTCGGCAGGCCCCGGACCAGATCGTGCCGGACGATCACCCGGCTGGCACCGATCGCACCCAGCAGCTTGGGCACCGCGGTGAGGTCACCGGCCAGCAACGCGCTCTCGATCAGCCGCAGGTCGGCAGCGAACCCGGGCACGTCACCGAAGTACCCGTCCGGCTTGGGTTGCACCACCGGGTGCTGGATCAACAGGTTGGCGATGCTGTCCGCGCCGAAGAATCCCCAGGTCGTCGGCATCTGGTAGTAGTCGTCCAGGGGGAGGACGAAGACCTTGCCGGGCCGCGGGTCAGCGTCGATGCGCGCGGCGACGTCCCACCACTCCGGCGCCACCCGCACGTGCATCGAGGGCTGGGTGGGCCGTTCGTCCGGCATCACCCCGCCGGTCCAGATCGGATACGGGTAGGCCAGCACCAGCAGGACCGGGGTCGCCGCCGCGGCGTACGTGAACGGGCGCAGACGGTGGGCTGCCCGGCGCACCCGGGACAGCATTCCCTCGACGGTGACGGCCAGCATCACGCCGAAGAACGAGACGAGCAGCTGACCGAGTTTGCTCATCGGCTCGCGGAACAGCCAGAACCCGGGAGCGTGCAGGTAGAGGAACAGGTTGAGCCCGCTCAGCGGTGGCCGCAGGCCCTTGGCCAGGAACACGAACACCAGGATCACGGCGAGCATGCCGAGGGCGACCCGGCGCAGCCGGCGAGACGCCAGCAACGGGGCCACGAAGACCATCGCGGGCAGCAGGTAGCGGATCCAGATCCACCAGGGGCGGTCCAGTCCGGCGGCGAACGGCAGATACTGCGGCAGGAACCAGGCCCAGTTCGCCACCATGGTGAGGATGTTCGGTGGCAGGTTGTTCACCTGTGACCAGGACCAGTTGGTGGGATCGGCGAAGGTGGCGTTCGCGGTGGCCCCGCCGCCGCCGACGAAGCTCTGCGCCAGCGGCACCAGCCACCACGCGTTCAGCCCGATCGCCCAGGGCACCGCCGCGACGAACCACTTCAGCAGGCGGCCGGCCGCCGTACGGCCCAGCAGCAGGAGGGCCAGCACCGGCGTGCCGGCGACGGCCCAGGCGTACGCGACCACCAGCATCGGCGGGTTGAAGCTGAGAAACGATGTGGGCATCAGGGCGAACCCGGCGATCGGGCTCGGCATCCGCCGGCCCATCGCGGCCCGCATCGCGACCCCGGTGATGAACGCGACCGAGCCCACCGAGATGACGTTGAGCGGGTTCGGCAGCCGGGTCAGGAAGAACCCGTTGGCCATGCCGAAGGTGCCGGCCACCACGATGGCGGCGTGGCTGCGGACGAACGCGCCGGCCAGGTACGCCACCCCGAAGCCCACCAGGCCGTAGATGCACGTGTAATAGAGCCATTGCGCGGAGTACTCGGTCAACCCGGCCAGCCGGCACAGCCAGATGAGGATGAACTCGAACGCCCGGGCCATGGTGTAGCCGGCGGACCCGGCGCCGGTCTGCTGGTGGTTCCAGGACCAGGTCATCTCCGGTGCCCAGCCGCGCCGGATGAACGCGCCCATGTCGCCACCGGCGATGAACGTCCCGGTCCGGAACCAGCGGCTGACGATGAACACGTCGAGCGCCAGCACGATCAGGTACGGCCGCGCGGCGACCAGAGCCGCCCGGGTGAGCAGGGCCCGCATCAATCGGCGCGGTCCTCGTGGCGGAGCCCGGCCAGGCCGAGCGGCACGGCCAGGCCGGCGAGCGCAAGCCCGAGCAGGGTGGTGTGGAAGACCAGGTCGGTCTGCCCGAACGCGTGAGCGGGGCCGCAGGCGGCGAAGAGGACGACCGCCAGGCCCAGGGCGCGTCGCCACAGGCTGCCGGCCAGCTCGGTCAGGCTCCGGTGGGGGCGCCGGTGCCGGGCCCGCGGCCGGGCACCGGTTCCGGCGTCGTCGAACGACACGGCACACCTCCGGACATCAGCGGACAACTTCCCCATCGGCCGGTACCGCCGCCCGGCTGAGCGGCCACCTGGCTCAAGGCAGGCTCAGGAGGCGGGCAAGCTTCCCTCGGGACCGTTCCCCTGCGGCCCGCCGTACCGCACGCTCGGTGACATGCCGAAGCTCACCGCCGTTCTCCGCCGCAGCCGCACCGCCGTCCTGCTGGTCGTGGCCGGGATCTTCGGAGCGGTGCTGGCGATGGCCGCACCGGCCGCCGCGGCCGTGCCGTCGAGCGCCGACACGCTCGTGCTCACCTGGACCGACGGCGGCGACCTGCGGGTCACCGGCTTCGGTTACCGGGCCCGCGACCTCGTCGAGGTCCGCCTCGGCAGCAGCCCGATCCAGCAGACCCGCGGCGACGAGAACGGCCGGATCGAGGTCAGCGTGCCGCGGCCGCTGGTGGCGACCGGCGCTTCCGGGGCCAGCATCGTCCTGACCGGGCGCTCGGTCTCGGGCGCGGCCCGGGTGATGATCTCGGCGGTCCCCCCGCAGGCGGCGGGACGTGGCCCGGTCGACCTGCTCCCGTGGGTCTTCGGCACCGTCGCGCTCGCCGGCCTGGCAGTGGTCGTGTGGCGCCGGAGCACCGGCGGCAACGGCGAGGCACCGCGCGGCTACCGCGGTTGCCACGTCGCCTGAAACGCAGTCGCACCCGGACGCCACCCGTTCCGCTCTCGAGGCCCGGCAGCCTGGGTGCACGGGCCTGGATCCTGGCTCGCACCCCCGCGAAAGGTCTTGTATGGGATACGCGGCGCGTGCTCTGGTCGGGGCGATTCCCGTCCCGGCGGCGGTCCTGAACACCGACGGCCTCGTCCTGGCCGCCAACGAGGACTGGTCCGCGCCCGGGACCGACGGTGAGTTGTACCCGCCCGAGGGCACCTTCCTCACCGCCTCGCCCGGGCCGTGCGGCGCGCACCGGGGCGTGCTGGAGGCGGTGTGGCGCATCGCCCCCGGGTCCGCGCCCGCCCTCCTGGAATGCCGGTGCGACCGGAACGCCGACCGCACCCTGCGGGTGGCCCGCCTCGCCGACGGCGACGAGCAGCAGTGCCTGATCACGGTCACCACGCAGGTGAACGCCGATGTCGCCAAGGCCGAGTTCCTCGCGCTGCTGAGCCACGAGGTGCGTACCCCGGTGACCACCGTGGTGGCGGCCGTCGAACTGCTCCGGGCACAGTCGCTGGACCAGGAGGTCCGGGAGATCGTCGACAGCGTGCACTACTCGGCCACCGCCCTGGGGGAACTCACCGAGAACCTGCTCGACCTGGGACGCCTGGCGACCGGCCGGCTGCACCTGACGCACGAGCCGGTGGCGGTGCGGGCGCTGCTGGAGGGTGTGGTGCAGCCGTTGCAGCTCCAGGCCCGCAGCAAGAGCATCCTGCTGCTGGCCGCGCCGGCGCCGGACCTGCCGGCCGAGGTCCTCGGTGACCCGGGCCGGCTGCGCCAGGTGCTCGCCGCGGTGGTCGGCAACGCCGTCAAGTTCACCGCGGCCGGCGAGGTCGTGGTGCTGGCCGAGGCACCCGGTGACGGGTCGTACGTGCTGACCGTGTCGGACACCGGCCCGGGCATCGCCGAGCCGCAGCGGGTCCGGATCTTCCAGCCGTTCACGCAGGCCGACTCGTCGGCGGCCCGCCGGCACGAGGGCGCCGGGCTCGGGCTCGCGCTCGCCTCCCGGCTGGTGGATCGGATGGGCGGAACGATCGAGGTGGACTCCGAGCCGGGGGCGGGTGCGCTGTTCCGGATCCGGCTGCCGTTGCACGCCGCTCCCACGGCCGTCGGCGACGCCGGCGAGCCACGGCCCCTGGCACGTCGCCGGGTCGCGGTGGTGGCCACCTCGCCCCGTTCGGTACGGGCCCTGTCCTGGCTGCTGACCAGCGCCGGCGCCGAACCGGTGCCGGCCGACCTGTCCGTGGTGAGCCGGCCGATGCCGGACGTGGACACCGTCCTGTGGTGCGACGACGCGCACGACCCCGAGGCGGTGCGCCGCGCCGACCTGGTCATCCAGGCCCTCGGCCCGGACGGCATGGCGCTCATGATCAGCACCACCGACCCGCGTACCGGCATCGTCCGGCGGCCGGGTGTGCTGACCGCGCCGCTGGTGCTGGGCCGCCTGGTCGCGGCGCTGAACCAGGAACGGACCGGCGTGCGCGGGGCACCGGTCACGGTGCCGCCGCTGCCCGGCGGCCGGGTGCTTCTCGCCGAGGACAACGACGTCAACCGCACGGTCTTCCGCCGCATGATCCAGCTCATGGGAGTGACCTGCGACGCGGTACCCGACGGCGCGGCCGCGGTCGAGGCGGTGCTCAGCGGGACCCGGTACGACGTGGTGCTGATGGATGTCCAGATGCCTCGCACCGACGGGCTGGAGGCGAGCCGGCGGATCCGCGCGGCCGGGTCACGTACCCCGATCCTGGCCCTGACCGCGACCGAGTCGGCCGACCGGGACAGGTGCGTGGCGGCCGGGATGGACGGGCGCCTGAGCAAACCGATCACGCTGGTCGAGCTGCGCTCGGCGTTGAAGCCGTACCTGAGTCCCGCCGTGCCGCCCTCGGACGTCGACCATCTGATCACCCAGCTCCGTACCGACGGCGACGCCTCCCCGGCGATGGCCCGATGACACTCCACCGGGAAAGGCCCACCGTGTCTGACAACGCCGCGACCATCGACAACGAGCTCGCGGACCTCTACGCCCAACTGGACCGCGAGCGCCACCGCAACGCCGAGCTCGAACGCACCGTCGAGGGGCTGACCCGCTCGGTGAACGAGTTGCAGGAGTACGCCCGGGACGTCAGCCACGACCTGAAGGCCCCGCTCGCCGGCATCTGCGGGTACGCGCAACTGCTGGAGCACCTTGACGTCGGCTTCCCGCGGCCCGTCGAGTACGACGAGTTCGTCGCCGAGATCAACCGGTGCACCGACCGGATGCGGCGGCTGATCGACGATGTGCTGGCGTACTCGACCACCCGGGACGCCCGGCTGCGGATCGCGACGATCGACCTGAACGCGCTCGTCGACGACCTGACCGCGGACGCGACGGAACTGCTCTACCCGGCGCCGCAGGTCACCCGGGAACCGCTGCCTGCCGTCCAGGGCGACCACGGCATGGTGCGCCGGGTGCTGGAGAACCTGCTCGGCAACGCGTTCAAGTACGTGCCGGCCGGCGAGACCGCTCGGGTGCACGTCGCCGGCCGGGTGCTCGACGACCGTCTGGTACGGATCGAGGTGAGCGATCACGGCATCGGCATCCCGGACGGGCAGCACGAGGCGATCTTCGACGAGCTGCACCGGATCCATCCGGACGCGTACCCGGGCACCGGTCTCGGACTACCCATCTGCCGCCGCATCGTGCAGCGGCTGAACGGCACCATCGGCGCCGACCCGCAGTTCCGCGGTGGCACCCGGATCTGGTTCACCCTCCCGCTGGCACCGGTGTCCGCCGAGCAGCCCGCCGACCCCGCCTCCACACACAACCTTGACCTGAGCCGGACACCGGCTTGAGGTCGCCGGCCGATCCGTTCACCGGCAACGAACGACAGACAAGGAGGTCCACATGCCATTGAGGCGACTGCTCTGCGCGGTCGGCGTAGCGACAATCGGGGCCGCGACGACGCTGGTCGCCTCGCCGACGATCGCCCTCGCCGCCCTGGCCGCGCCCAAGAATCTGACGGTGGCCCGGGCCACCGACGACGTGAACCGGATCCAGGTGGGCTGGAAAACGGTCCCGGACGCCGATCACTACACGCTCGACATCCTCGCGGGTGACGTGGAGACGGTGTTCGACCTGCCGGTCACCGCGACCGCTCACACCGTCGACGCGCCGAACCCGTGCACGGCGTACAGGATCCGCGTCGGCGCGGTGGACGCGGACGGCACGGTCACCAACACCGGCTACTACTCGCTGCGGGCGCTGACGCCGAGCGCGGTGATGGGTATGGCTCCCACCCGTACCGACGCCGGCTCCACGGCCACCGCCACCTGGCGTGCGCCGGCGTGGACCGGCTACACGCCGCTGACCGGGTACCGCTCGGTCTTCACCCGGCTCTCCGACGGCATCGTGCTCGCCGACCGGACGAGCACGGACCTGTCGTTCCAGTACTCGGGCATCGACCCGTCGCGGGCGTACACGCTGGCCGTGACCACGGTCAACGAGTACGGGGCGTGTGTGACGGCCAAGTCCCTGCTGGACCGGTTCCGGCCGGCCGACCCCACCGACCTCGTCGTGGAGCGGACCGCGAACGCGCCGGGCACCGTCTCGGTGGTCTGGAAAGCGCCCGCCACCGGACCGGCTCCGGCGTACTACCAGATCGGGTACGGCACCGACAAGGTCACCAAGACTCTGCAGGTGCTCGCTCCGGCCACCGCCACGACGCTCGCCCTGGCCACCGACAAGGTCTGGATGGTGGAGGTCAAGGCGTACAACGAGAACGGCGGCAGCAGCGCGCTGACCGGCTCGGTCCCGGTCTGGGAACCCGCCGTCACCACGCCGGCGCCGACACCGCAGTCCACCGAGAACCCGGTGCCGGACGACCCCGCCGTTCCCACGAACACCTCGACGATCGTGGACAGCGGTCCCGACCGGGCCCCTCCGACGATCACCACGACGCTGTCCCAGAAGCCGGTGAACGGCTGGTTCCGTACCCCGGTCACCATCCGGTTCACCTGTGCTGACGGCACCGGCACGGTCGCGGTCTGCCCCGCGCCGGTCCTCGCCGACACCGACGGGGCGGCCCGTCGTTTCTCCGGCACCGCCAAGGACGCGGCCGGTAACACCACCACCACCACGCTGATCTTGAAGATCGACCAGACGGCACCGCAGATCACCGCGACGGTGCGCGGCACGAAGAACGCCGACGGCTGGTACACCTCGCCGCCCACGATCCACTACACCTGCGGCGACGAGACCTCGACGATCTCCAGTTGCCCGGCGGACACCGTGGTGACCGCCGCCGGCGCGGGCCAGAAGATCAGCGGCATCGCGTTCGACAAGGCCGGCAACACCGCCGCCGCCACCGTGGTGCTCAACCTCGACCTGACCGCGCCACGGATCACCGCCTCGGTCGCCGGCGACACCGGCGCCGACGGCTGGTACACCACCGCGCCGGCCGTCCACTTCACCTGCACCGACACCGGATCCGGGATCGCCTCCTGCCCGGCCGACACGCCGGTGGGCCTCGACGGCACGGATCAGACGGTCACCGGCGTCGCCACCGACAAGGCCGGCAACAGCACCACCACCTCGGTCACCGTGAACGTCGACCGGACCGCTCCCGGCATCAGGACCATCGTGGGCGGCACGCCCACCAGCGACGGCTGGTACCGCACCGCCCCCACGGTCCACTTCGCCTGCCTCGACGGCACCTCGGGCATCGCCACGTGCCCGGCCGACACCAGGGTCGCCGCCGACGGCGCCGGCCAGGTCGTCACCGGAACCGCCACCGACAAGGCCGGCAACAGCACCACCACCTCGGTCACCGTGAACGTCGACCAGACCGCCCCTGTCATCACCGCCACCCTCACCGGGGGCACCGCGAACGCCGACGGCTGGTACAGCGTCGCGCCGGTCGTCCACTTCACCTGCACCGACGCCGGATCCGGTGTGGCGCTCTGCCCCGCCGACACCCCCGTCACCACCGACGGCGCGGGTCAGGTGGTCAGCGGCACCGTCACCGACAAGGCCGGCAACAGCACCACCACCTCGGTCACCGTCGACATCGACCGGACCGTACCGGTCATCACCGCCACCGTGCTCGGCGCCACCACCAACACCGCCGGCTGGTACCGCACCACCCCGACCATCCACTACACCTGCATCGACACCGGATCCGGCGTGGCACTCTGCCCCACCGACACCCCGGTCACCGACGGCACCGCCCAGAAGATCACCGGCACCGTCACCGACAAGGCCGGCAACAGCACCACCATCACCACCACCGTCAGCCTCGACCAGGTCACGCCCACCATCGGCACCACCGTCACCGGCGCCACCCCGAACGCCAACGGCTGGTACAATACCGCCCCGACCATCGGGTTCACCTGCACCGACGACCGCTCCGGGGTCGCCTTCTGCAGCACCGGCAGCACGGTCACCACCGACGGGGCCGGGCAGAAGGCCACCGGCACCGTCACCGACAAGGCCGGCAACACCGCGAGCACCACCACCACCGTCAATCTCGACCGGACCGCGCCCGGCATCACCTCCACCGTGGTCGGCACGAAGAACAAGGCCGGCTGGTACACGACGGCACCGACGGTCAAGTACACCTGCACGGACGACCGCTCCGGCGTGGCGCTCTGCCCCGCCGACGCGGTGATCACCGACGGCGCCGGGCAGAAGATCACCGGCACCGTCACCGACAAGGCCGGCAACACCGCGAGCAGCGGCACCACGCTCAACGTCGACCGGAACCCGCCGGTCGTCACCGTCGCCGGCGCCGTCGACGGCGCGGTCTACGGCCCGGACGCGGCGCCGGTCGTCACCTGCCTCACCACCGACGCGGTGTCCGGGGTCGCCACCCCGGCCGCACGCACCGACCTGGAGAATTTCGGCAAACACACGGTGACCTGTGCCGGCGCCACGGACAAGGCGGGCAACACGGCCACCACGGTGCAGCTGAAGTACACCGTCCAGCCGACCGTCGAGTGGCTCAGCGCGCTGACCCACCGGTACCTCACCGGCGCCTCGGCTGTCACCCTCCGCCAGTTGGACGCCGATCTGGCCGCGCACCGCTGGTCGGCGTACACCGGACGGATCATCGGCCTGGCCGCCGGTGCGAAGCCCGACGTGACGATTGCCAACGCGACCGAGCTCGTCTACTGGGCGGTGATGATGCCGCTGTACAGCTGATCCACACCTGATCACCCGCCGACGGTGGGCCGGGGCTCGTCGAGCTCCGGCCCACCGTCGGCATTATCTACCTAAAAAAACCATAAATATGCTCATAATTGGTCTATGACCCGAACGCCCGCGCTGTCGATCGTCGTGCCGGCCTACAACAGCGCCGTCCTCCTGCGGGAGTTCCTGACGTCGTGCCTCGCCTCGACGTACCGGGACTTCGAGATCGTCGTGAACGACGACGTCCGGTCGTCGGACGGGACGGCCCAGCTCCTGGACGCCTACCGGGAACGTGGCCTGCGGGTCCGGTACCTCCAGGAGAACCGGTCGATGGCGCAGGGACGCCGGCGCGGCGCGGCCGAGGCGACCGGCGACGTTCTGCTGCATCTCGACACCGACATGACGGTCACCCCGGGCCTGCTCGCCGAATGCGCCGCACTGCTGTCCGGGCCGTACGACGCCCTGGTGATCCCGGAGGAGTCGTTCGGCACCACGTTCTGGGCGCGGTGCAAGTGGCTGGAGAAGAAGTGCTACGACGGCGTCGAGCAGATCGAATCGCTGCGCTGCCTGCGCCGTGACGTCTACGAGAAGCTCGGCGGCCACGACGAGCGCATGGTCTTCTCCGAGGACAAGGACCTCGACCTGCGGGTCCGCGCCGCCGGGTACCGGATCGGCCGGACCCGCAACGTCCTGTTCCACAACGAGGGCGAGCTGCGGCTGTCGCGCACCCTGAAGAAGAAGCTCGGGTACGTGACCACGGCCGACGTGTTCGCGCGCGAGCATCCCGAGGCGTTCCGCTGGCAGGTCAACATCCTGCACCGCTTCCGGCTCTACCTGCGCCACGTCGGCTACCTGCGGACCCACCCCCTGCTGTACGGCGGGATGTGGTTCATGAAGATCGGCGAGTTCGGCTTCGGCGCGATCGGGCACCTGCGCGGCCGGGCAGCCGCCGGGCGGGCGGTACGCGCATGACCCGGGTCGCGCACGTCATCGCCGAGTTCTCGGCGCGGGAGGCGATGGGACGCACCGTCACCGAGACCGCGACGAGGGTGCCCGGCGAGCATCACCTGATCACCACGCACGTCGTCGACGGCGCCGGGGCGTTCTCGGGAGTGACCGAGCTCGGCGGCGCCCTGGAGACGTTCCCGCTGGGTCGCGCGGCACCACTGGCCGGGGCACTGGCCGGGATCCGCCCCGACCTGATCCACCTGCACGCCGGGGCGCTCGGACCGCTGATGGCGCTGCACCCGGCGCTGCGGCCGTACCCGAAGGTGCTGACCGTCTACGCCTGGCCGACGCTGCCCGGTCCGCGAGCCTGGCGCCGGAGCACCCTGGCCGAGATGTGGTCCTCCAACGTGCTGCGGCCGCGGGTGGCGGCCACCACGGTGATGCCGGTGCCACTGGCCGTCGCGGCGCTGCGCCGGGCCGGGGTGACCACCGTCCTCACCCCCGACCCGCGCGTGGCCGAACGCCTCGGCCGGTCGGGCGGCCCCCAGGTCGTCCGATACGCCTGCGGCGCCCCGGACGACGACCGCCGCGCCCACTTCGACCGGGACCACCCGGTCATCGTCTTCGCCGGCCGCGCCGAGACGGTCCGCGGGCTCGACACCCTGCTCGACGCGTTCCGTGCCGTGCGAGCCCGCGTGCCGGGCGTCCGGCTGCGCCTGTTGCTCATCCCCCGGCCCGAACTGCCCGCCATCCTGGCC
Source organism: Actinoplanes awajinensis subsp. mycoplanecinus (assembly GCF_001509495.1). Taxonomy (NCBI): domain Bacteria; kingdom Bacillati; phylum Actinomycetota; class Actinomycetes; order Micromonosporales; family Micromonosporaceae; genus Actinoplanes; species Actinoplanes awajinensis. The sequence goes on from NZ_LLZH01000296.1 coordinate 44,377, forward strand.
CGGGCCGGCGCCGCGGGCGACGCGATCGACGTGCTCACGGAGCCGGTGCCGGACCTGCTCGGCGAGTTCGCCGCGGCTCAGGTGGGCACCTGGCCGTTCAAGTTCGACTACACCACCTCGCCCCCGGCGATGGCGCTGGTCGAAGCGATGGCGGTGGGCCTGCCGGTGGTGGGCACGGACGTCTCCTGCGTCCGGGCGGTCCTCGAGGACGGGGTGAACGGCCTGTCCGTGCCGCCGGCCGACCCGCCGGCCCTGGCCCGCGCCCTGGTCACCCTGCTCACCGACGAGGCCGCTTGGCATCGGTACGCCCGTGCCGGTAAGGAGTCGGCCCGTGACCACATGGGCTGGGCCCAGGCGACGGCGCGGGCAGGCGCGGCGTACCGGTCGGTGCTCGGCGCCCGGCCGGACTTGCCCACGGCTTGACGGTGGCATGAGATCCACTTGAGGTTGGGCCGCCATGCTCTACCCATGACGATCTCGCAGCTCACCGCCACCGCCACCACCACCGCCACCTTCGTCCGGGGTCCCGGCGAGGCAGCCGTCGACCTGACCCTCGTCCTGCCCCGGCACGGCTCCCCCTCCGCCCTGAGCTACGTCGTCGAGCGGATGTGCGAGGCGCTCTACGCCCAGTGCATCAGCTTCGAGATGGTGGCCGCCGTCTCCGACGCCGAGACCGGCACCGGCCGGTGGATCGGTTTCCTGGACGTCGCCGAGGGTGCGGAGATCGACGCCTACGGTGTCATCGAACTGCTCCACCAGGCGCGCGAGCGCGCCGCCGCCTGAGACCTGAGGGTGACATCACGCGCCGGACCGACGGATCGCCTTGAATATCCGGCCGGGTGACCGATCAGAGTTCTGTCCGATCCCGCCATCGCCCCCCGGAGGAGCCGTGCCCAGGCCACGCGCACTCGTTGTCGAGGACTCCCCCGAGTTCATGATGATCTGCCGTCATCTGCTGGAGAAGGAGGGCTTCGAGGTCTTCGCCGCCGGCGACGGCCAGGAGGCCGTGGCCCGGGCCAAGAAGCAACGGCCGGACATCGCGATCCTGGACCTCGGCCTGCCGGACGTCGACGGCATCGAGGTGTGCCGGCAGATCCGGCAGTTCACCGATGCGTACATCATCATGGTCACCGGCCGTACCGACGAGCTCGACAAGGTGGTCGGCCTCTCCGTCGGCGCCGACGACTACGTCACCAAACCGTTCTCGCCGCGGGAGCTCTCGGCGCGCATTCAGGCGATGCGGCGCCGGCCGCGCGCCTCCGCCCAGGCCCAGCGCGAAGCCGTCCGCGAGTACGGCGACCTGCGCATCGACCTCGAGGTCCGCGAGGTGTCCCAGGCCGGTGTGGTGCTCGAACTCACCAAGATCGAGTTTGATCTGCTCGACCTGCTCTCCTCCGCGCCTCGCCGCACCTTCACCCGGCGCCAGCTGCTGGAGGACGTCTGGGGCGACAATTTCTACGGCGATGACCACATCATCGACGTGCACGTCGGCAATCTGCGGCGCAAGCTGGGTGAGTCGGCCTCGGCGCCGCACCACATCCGTACGCTGCGCGGCGTCGGCTACCGGTTCGAGCCCTGACGCCTGCCTAGCGGCGACCGCGGCGCCACCGGGAGGTGTGCGCCGCCTGCACCACGGCCGCGACCAGCGGCGCCACCGCGTCGCCCGGCGATCCGGTGGTGTCCACCAGCAGCTCGGCGCAGCGGGCCGGCCGCTCGGCGAGCAGCCGGCGGAACCGGTCCTGCTGAGCTCGCTGGCCGGCCAGGCTGCGCTCCGGTTTGCGGCGATGGATCACCTCGGCCGGCGCATCGGGCAGCACCAGCAGGTCCGGCGCGGGCACCAGGAATTCCACCAGGCGAGCCGCCCGGGAGCCCGGCCACGGCGACTCCCGCAGGTCGAAGACCCAACGGTCGGCGATGACCACGCGCCGGCGGGCCAGGGCCGGCGTCACGGTGCGCAGATAGCGCCAGCTGTACTCGCCGGCGTAGAACCAGGCCGCGGCGCGGCGCAGCCAGACGTGATCCGCCGGCGGTTCGTCCGCCTCGGGCCCGCCTGCTCCGCGCCCGGTCGTCCCGGGCGTGGGCGCGGTCGAGCCGACGCCGAGCACGCGACGGGCGAACGCGACCCCGGGCAGGTTGCCGCGTGCCATGCCGAAGTACGCGGACGCGGTCACGAACCCACTGCGGCGCAGGCTCTCGTCCAGAGCGGCGGCGACCGTGGACTTGCCGGCGCCGTCCGTGCCCACCAGGGCGACCACGACCCCGCGGACCCGCAGACCCAGCGGGCCGGCAGCCGGCCCGGCGGGCAGAACGCCGCGTCGCTGCGCCCACGTCGCGCCCACCACACCGGGCGCGAGACTGCGGGCGGCCAGGCGCCACCGGGCCCGCCGGGGAAGGCCGGCCGCGGCCCGGGCCCCGCCCGCAGCCCGGAGCAGATCCGCGGCGACGCCCGCGCCGAGCTGTCCGGTGAGTCGCCGCGCCAGCCCGGACCGGGCCTCGCGCCCCGCCGCCGCCCACGCCGCGACCGCCTCGGCGAGGCGCTCGGGGGCCGGTATCCGTCCGCGCAGCACCGGGCGTACCAGCAGGTCGGCAACGGCAGCGGCACCGGTCAGCCGATGCGTGACCGGGTCAGCGGTGACCTCCGCGGCCGGGACCAGCAGGATCGGCCCGACGCGCAGGTCACCGTACGTGAGGTCCACGACGGCCAGCCCGCCGCCGGTCTGCACCGCGACGCTGGTGTGCCGCAGCCGCCGTGGATCCGCGGCCTCGGCGATCACCGCACAGGTGTGCCGGCGGGCGAGGGCGGCGATCGGGCCGGACGCGGCGCACCAGACGTCGAGGTCGGCCGGCCCGGTGTCGGCCACCCAGCGGTCCGGCGCGCCGGTGGCGCCCTGCCAGGCCCACGGCAAACCGGACTCGGCGAGGACCGCGGCGACGGTGTCCCGCACCTCGGCCCGGCTCGGCGACGGGAGGAGCAACTTCTCGGACATCGTCCTGAGTATCGTTCCCGGCGACGCGGCGCGAGCTGATTCCGGAAGAACGGCGACGGCCGGAACCGGCAGCTTCCCCGGTGACCGGCCGATACGGGTGACGTGCAGATCGATCTCGGACGCGCCGGTAGTGCCCTGCTACGAGCCGCCGGTCCGATCGCGGTGGCCGTCGCCGTGCAGAGCGCCGGGAACCTGGCCTTCCACGCGCTGGTCGGCCGGCTCCTCGACCCCGCGGCGTACGGAGCGCTGGGCACGGTCCTGGCCGCCATGGTGATGCTGGGCATTCCGCTCGGCGCCCTGCAGACCGCCGCCTCGGCACACGCGGCGACCCACGGCGCGGGGCGGGACACCACCCGGCGGTCGCTGCGCTCGGTGGCGCTGTACGGCCTGCTGCCCGGTGTGGCCACGCTGGCCTGCGCGCCGCTGATCAGTGCGTACTTCCATCTCGACGGACTGTCCGAGGCGACGCAACTCGCGCCCTACCTGATCGTGGCCGCGGTGCTCGCCACCGCGCGCGGGCTGCTGCTCGGCACCGGGCAGATCTCCGCGGTGGCCTCCACCTACCTGGTGGCCACCGGGGTACGCCTGGTGCTCGGCCTCGGGCTCGCCGTGCCCTTCGGCGTCGCCGGCGCGCTGGCCGCGACCCTGCTGGGTGAGGTGGCCGCTTTGGCCGCCGCGGTCCGTGTCCTGTGGCGTGATCCGGACCGGACACCCGGCGTCCGGCTGCGGTTGAGCGCGGTGGGCAGCGCGGCCGTTGCGGTGACCGGCCTGTTCCTGTTCTCCACGGTCGACCTGCTGCTCGCCCGCCACCACCTCGCGGGCACCGCCTCCGGCTCCTACGTCGCCGCGGCGACGGTGGCCAAGACGGCACTCGCGCTGCCGGCCGGGATCATGGCGGCGGTCTTCCCCCGCCTGGTCGCGGCGTACCTCCGGCCCGGTCGCGGCCGGCTGCTGCTCAGCGTGCTGGCCGCCGTCGCCGGTCCCGCCCTGCTCGGCGCGGCGGTCCTGGCCGCGGCGCCGGCACTGGTGCTGCGCATCCTGTGGGGCGACGGGTACGCCGGGGACACCACGCTGGTCCAGATCCTCGCCACCGTCGCCGGGATCACCTCCGTGGTGACCGTCCTGACGAACGCCGCGCTGGCCCGCCGATCATGGACGACACTGATCCCGTGGGCCGGTGCCGTGCTCGAGGTCGTCCTCATCCAGCGGTGGCACAGCTCGGCCGCGCAGATAGCCGCCTGCTCGGCCGCGGCGCTGCTGCCCACTCTGCTGGTGGTCGCGGTGACCGAGGGACGCGCCTGGACCCGCCGTGTTCCCCGGGCCCTCCCGGAGGAGACCGCACTGACGGTGGCCGCACTCCGGTAAGGGGTTACACATGAGTTTCGCAGCGCGCACCCTGGTCGAGGCCCTGGCCGGCCCGGCCGCGATCACCGACGAGCACGGCCGGATCCTGGTCGCGAACGCACGGTGGCGGCAGTCCGGTCCGGCCGAGGGTGACGTGCTGACCAGGACCGACCAGGATTGCCCGGCGCACAACCGGCTGCCGGACCTGATCCGGGACATCCGGCCACCGGCGGACGCCGTGCTGACCTGCCGGTGCGGCCCGGTCCCGGCGACGACGATCAGGGTCAGCGGCCTGGAGAGCACCTGCGGTGCGCAGCGCCGCCTGATCGTCGCCGAGGCGGCCACCTCCGATGCGTCCCGGCAGCAGTTCCTCGCCCTGCTCGGGCACGAGGTGCGGACTCCGGTCACCACTGTCGTCGCCGCGATCGAACTGCTGCGGGCCCAGACCCTGCCGTCCGACGTCCGGGAGACCGTCGACAGCATGCATCGGGCAGTGCACGGGCTGCGGCTGCTCACCGACGACCTGCTGGACCTGGCCCGGCTGGAGACCGGAACGCTCCTCACCCGGCCCGGACCGGTGACGGTCCGGGACCTCCTGGAGAGCGTCGCCGAGCCGCTTCAGCAACAGACGCGGGAGAAGGGCATCCTGCTGCTCGCCGCGCGCGAGCCGAGCCTGCCCCCGGTGGTCGAGGGCGACGCCGACCGGCTGCGCCAGGTGCTCGCGGCCGTCGTCGGCAACGCGGTCCGGTACACCGACCGGGGCGAGGTGGTCGTCACGGCGCGGGCGGACGGCGGCGACGCCTACCTGATCGAGGTCTCCGACACCGGGCCGGGTATCGCCGGGGAGGATCAGGAGCGGATCTTCGAGCCTTTCGTGCAGGCCGGGTTCTCGGCCGCTCGGCGGCACGAGGGCGCCGGCCTGGGCCTGGCGCTGGCCCGGCGGCTCACCCGATGCCTGGACGGAACCTTGACCGTACGCTCGGAGCCCGGCCACGGATCCTGGTTCACCATCCGGCTGCCGCTGCGCCCGCTGCCGGGACCGGCCGGGCCCGGGGTCCGGACGCCGATCCGGACCCGGGTCGCCGTCGCCGCGCCCACCCTCCGTTCCGAGGAGGCGCTGGCCTGGATGGTCACCGCCGCGGGCGCCGACGCCGTCCGGGTGAGCCTCGACGACGTGATCGCCGGGCGGAGCGGCACCAGCGTCGTGGTGTGGTGCGACGACGCCCACGACCCCACCGCCGCGGAACGAGCCGAGGCGATCCTCGCCGCGGTCGGCGATTCCGGCCGGGCCTTGATGGTCAGTGCCACCGATCCGCGCACCGGGGTGGTGCGGCGGACCGGTGTGCTGAGCGCCCCGGTGACCGTCGACCGGCTCACCGCCGCTCTCCACCAGCAGCGCACCGGGGTGCGGGGCGCGCCGTTGCCGGTGGTGCCGCTCCCACCGGGACGGGTCCTGCTCGCCGAGGACAACGAGATCAACCGCACCGTGCTGCGTCGCATGATCGGGCTGATGGGAGTCGACTGCGACACCGTCGTGGACGGGGTCGCGGCGGTGGCGGCGTTGCTCGGCGAGACCCGCTACGACCTGGCGCTGATGGACATGCAGATGCCCGGGTTGGACGGGCTGGAGGCCACCCGGCAGATCCGCGCGGCCGGGTGCCGGGTGCCGGTCGTCGCCCTGACCGCGACGGCGCTGCCCGAGGACCGGGAGCAGTGCCTGGCCGCCGGGATGGACGGCTACCTCTCGAAGCCGATCACCTTGGCCGAACTGCGCCGGGCGTTGCTGCCGTATCTGACGACCCCGGCACCGGCGACCACGCCGCCCGTCCCCTCAGGCCCGGTCGTCCCCACGGACCCGCCCGTCGCCACGGACCCGCCCGTCGCCGCAGGCCCAGTCGTCGCCCCAGGCCCGGTCGTCGCCGCGGGCCCGGTGGAAAACGCCACTCCGGCGGCGCAGCCGGGCCCGCCGGAGGGCAGCGCCCTCTCACTGGTGCAGTTGCACGAGCTCGAGGCCCAGCTGGAGGACCGCGAACTGGTGGCCATGACCGTCAGCACCTTCCTGGCCGAGCTCAGTGGGCGCCGGCAGGGCATGACGGACGCGCTCGGCACCGGCGAGCACAACCGGCTGGGCGCGATCGCGCACACTCTCAAGTCCTCCAGTGCGCTGCTCGGCGCCGGGCCGCTGGCCGATGCCTGCGCCCGGGTCGAACGGCTGGCCGCCGCAGCCGTCGACGCCGGTGTCCTGGCCGCCGCGGTGGCCGAGGTCGACCGGGCAGCGGCAGCGGCCGAGATCGCGATGACCGTCTACCTCCACGCGGGCTGACCACCCGGAGACCGGACTCCCGGGCCGTGACGTGCCCGAGCCCGGTCAGCCGGCAGGCGGCGTGGCCGGCTCGGGGCACCGGACCGCCACCGATCAGGCGCGATGACCGGCCCGGGGCACCTGGCCGAAACCGGTCAGACGCGGTGACGGCCGGGATGACGGTAACGCCGCAGCTGGCCGCCGGCGGCCGGCGCGAAACGGCGCCGGAGCCACAGGCCGGCGATACCGGACAGCGCCAGCGCACCGGCCCAGGGGACCAGGTCCGCGACGCCGATCCCGGCCGCTCCCGGCGGCACCGCGCCGATCAGCGTACGCAGGTCACCCGCCGGGGTGTGGCCGGTGAGCAGCACACTCGTACCGGCGGCCGCGGCGGCCGTCACTGCGGTGCTGGCCGAGGTGAGGAGCATGTCCACCGCACCGGCCGGGTCCGCGGTGACGGAACGCTCGGCCTCCGAGCCGACTCGCACGCGCACCGCCGAGCCGCTCCGGAAGCCGACGGCGGACACCACCAGCCCACGGCCCGATCCGGCGGACCGCCACGCGACAGTCAAAGCGTCGGCGTCTCCTCCGTAGCCCGGCCCGTCGGCCCGGGCCGGCATCGGCGCGAGTCCCACGCCGAGCACCGCGGCGGCCAGGGTGAGACCGGCTCTGCGCAGGCCGGATACGGAGGTACGGGCAACGATCACGCTGCGATGGTGCCACGCCTCGGTTGCAGAACCGGTGCCGGAACCCGTCCGCCCGGTAGCTCCGCCGCCCGCCACCCGCCCCGGCCCGCCACCCGCCGATCGGGCAGCAACCGGGAGGTGGGGACGGCCCGAGGTTGCGAGGCGGCCGTTCGTGGAACGGGCAGGCCACCGGGCCGCACCCGACTGTTCTGATCTTCAAAGGACAGAACCGCTGGTTCGGCGCCGGGTTTTCCCGGCGCCGTTCCGCTTTTTTCACGGTACGAACGGGGAGTCCCGCCCGCAGGCTACAAGCCGAGTCCCGCCCGTGAGGCCCACGCGAGACCGCTCCGCCCCGGACCGCCACGCGCCTTCCGCTCAGTGGCTGGCTCTCCGGGGTGTCTCGCCGTCGGCGAGGCACCCCGGAGAGCCAGCCCGCCACCGTGACGCACCCGCGGTGCCGGGTTGCCACGGTTCCCGGCATGCCGGGAACCGGGATGCCGGCTCGGGGTCTACGCCGGGCGGGTGGCGGTCACGATCATGCGGTGGTGAGCGGCGGTCAGCGGGTGGCCGTCCTCGCCGTGCCCGGCGACCGTGGTGAAGCCGGCCGCGGCGTACCAGTCCCGGATCTCCGGGAAGCCGAACAGCCGCTTCAGGAACGTCAGCTTGCGCGCCGCGCCGTCCCGGATCACCGTGCGTTCCACCTCGAACCGGGCGGTCAGCGGATCGAAGTGGTGCCGGTCGACGAGCATGTCCCCGTTGTCCAGGGCCGCCGTGATCCGCGACGGCGTCCAGGACGTCAGGAACCGCGCCAGGTTGTCGAGGTCCATCGCGAGCCGGCCGCCGGGGCGCAGCACCCGCACGATCTCGTCGAGCACCGCCCGGTTCGAGGCGTCGTCGAAATACCCGAACGCCGTCGACCAGTTCACCACCCGGTCGAACCGCCCGGTCCACCCGGCCGGCAGCGCCCGCATGTCCCCGGCCACGAAGTCCACCTCCGCACCCCGAGCGGCCGCGTCCGACCGGGCCCGGTCCAGGAACACCTCGGAGAAGTCCAGCCCGGTCACCTCGCACCCGCGCCCGGCCAGCGCGATCGCCAGCGACCCGTGCCCGCAGGCCAGGTCCAGCACGGCCATCCCCGGCTCCAGCTCGAGCAGCCCCCCGACGAGATCAGCCACCGCGGTCCCGCCCACCGCGATGGGCACCGCCGGGCCGTGCGTCACCCCAGCCCCTCCCGCCGCCGCTCCGCCCGCGAAGAAGTGCAGATAGTCGTCGTCATACATGGCCAAGGCATCGAACAAGTCCACTGTCACCCCTCGACGCTAGACCGTCCGGGGCGACGCCGGTGCGCGATCCAGCGCACGCGATGCTCGCGTTCCGGAACGGCGGGCAGCGCGCGTCACCACCCCCGGCTGGTCCTCACGGCCCTATCGGGCGGGCCTTAACGGCCACCAGGCCCAGCCCGGCTCGCCGGGCTGGGCAGCAGCGCCCTTATAGAGCCCGGATAACGGCCACGAGGACCAGCCGGGGGCCTGACCACCCGGCCCGGCTCAGCGCCGGCGGTGGCCGGCGAGCGCCAGTGGTTGCTGAACGGGCCGTGACCCGACGATGGGGGCTCTCCGGGCTGGACGCGAAGGTCGTTGGTGGGCTTGGGCGGTGGTGGGGGTCATACGATCGGGGTGTGGCTGGGGTTGTGAGTGAGGGCGGGGCGCCGGCCTTCTGTTATCGGGTGACCAAGTACGACCCGGCGGATCGGGACGAGCGGGGGTCCTACGTCGGCGGCGAGGACGTCGTGAGTGATCACGGGGTGGTCGAGGCGGCCTACCTGGCCGCGGTCGGTGCGTTCGCGCGGACAGCGGGGTGACGACGCTGTCGGTCCGGGAGCCCTCCGTGGCCGGTCTGGTCAACTTCGGGGTCGAGGCGGCCGTCGACGGGCACGGGCTGGCCGGGCTGTTCCCGGCGGACCTCGCGGGCTATCACGACGGCGCCGAGATCCCGCTGTCCGTCGGCCTGGAACTGGTGCGGGCGATGCTCCGGGACAACGGCGCGTGGTGCCGCCTCGAGGTCGACGGGCGTTTCTCGGTGCACGTCGGCTGGGACCAGTACGTCTACGTCAGCAGCACCTCGGCCTGTGCCGGCGCCGTCGCGGCCACGCACCGGCTCGGGTTGTTCGCCGAGCCGATCCCGGAGTCGCCCTACCTTCCGGAGCCGCCCGAGTCTCCGGTGCGAGCCGCCGACGACGCGTTCTGGACGGACGTCGCCGGCCTCGTCGCCGCACAGGGCCCGGTGCTGCTGGAGGAGGGTTTCGTCGGGAACGCCTCGCGCTGGCACCGGCTCACCGCCGAGCGGCTCGGCCCCGTCCGCGCCGGGCTGACGCCGCGGTCCCGGCTGCTGCTCTGGCCGGACCTGTCCACCGACATCGCGTCGGTGCTGGCCGCTCTGCCGGCGGACGACAGCACCGTCGAAGTCGTCCGGGAGGACCGGTCCGGGACGATCACCAGCCGGTACGCCGAGGAGGACAGCTGCCCGGCGCTGCTCGCCGGCGCTCGGGCCGCTGCCGTCCTGTCGCTCTATGCCGACGAGCGGCATCCGCTGATGACCGCGGTGCTGCCGGACCCCGACGGTGTCCTGCGCGCGCGGTGGGCACCGTGATGACCGGCGAGCCGCACGGAGATCGCGGTGGCGGCGCGGGTCAGCACCTCGCGGCCGGGACCACGGCGTTGCCGGTCGTGGGCGAGGTGGATCCGGGAGAAATTTCCGGCGTGGTGTCGGATTCGGCGGTGGGCGTTCGTGGGATGGGTTGAGGGGTGGCCGGATCGGGCCGCCGGGAGTGAGGAGTGATCCGATGACGCGGTACCTGGTCTCGTTCAACGACGGTGCGATGGACCACATCAAGGACGACGAGTGGGAGGACCTGGCCACGTCCTCCAAGGCGGTGGTGCGGGAGGCCTGGGAGGCCGGGGTGTGGGTCTACGGCGGCGGGCTGCAGCGGCAGCGGGCCAGCGTCGTGGGCACCGACGGGCTGGTCACCGACGGGCCCTACCCGGAGACCAAGGAGGTCATCGGCGGGTTCTCGGTCATCGAGGTGGACACCCGCGAGGAGGCCCTCGCCTGGGCTGCCCGGATCGCGGCCGGGTGCCGGTGCGCGCAGGAGGTCCGCGAGCTGATGCCCGACCCCGAGCACGACAAGATGATCGGCCTGACTGATCGGCACAGGTGACGTCCTGACACGGCGGCCCGCCGCGTCGACGGCGGCGGGCCGGGGCCGGACCGGCGGGCCGGAGTGGCGGAGTGGCGGCCAGGGTTCGGGGCCAGGGTGGGGGCGGCGGTCCGGAGCGGCCGCCCCGCCCCGGATGCCCGCTCAGCGATCGGGAGCCGGGACGACGTCGCGCTGCTCGGCGGGACTGTGCACAGGTCGTACCGAAAAAGGATGATGGACCGGAAGCGGTCCGGCGGCTACGGGGAATGGGTCCAGAACAGCAGGACGTAGGCGCCGTAGCTCGCCGAGACGACCGCGAGGGTGACCAGGACCGCGATCACGGTGCGGATGCGGGCGGCGGCCAGCGCGATGGCGATCGGCAGCAGCAGCGGGAACGCCGGTACCAGCAGGCGGCCCTTGGCGTGGTAGTAGCCGTGACCGAAGATGACCATCGCGATGATAACCAGGGAGAAGACCGCGAGGGGCCAGGCGCGGGCGTCGCCGGAGAGCGCGAAGAACAGGGCGATCGCGGCCACCAGGACCACGGTGCACATCACGATGGCCAGGTCGCTCTTGCCGAGGAGCACGGTGCGGGCGGTCGACAGCGTGTAGTAGCCGTTGTCGTAGTACATGTTCCAGGTGTCCTTCTGGACACTGAAATAGCCGTTCAGGGTGCCGAGCCGGTCGCCGACCCAGCCGACGTAGGCGAGGAAGCCGAGCGGGGCGATCACGCCGCCGAGCCACGGGCGCCAGCTGTCCTGACGGCGGATCACCGCGACCAGCGCGGCCAGGCCGACCGCGGCGACCAGGGCGGCGCCGGTCGGGCGGGTCAGGCCCGCGAGGCTGCAGAGCAGACCGGCGATCAGCCAGTGCCGGCGCAGCACCGCGAACAGCGACCAGGCGCAGAGCGCGGTGAACAGCGTCTCGGTGTAGCCCATCGACTCGACGATGCCGTGCGGGATGACCGCCCAGACGCCGGCCAGCAGCACGCCGGTGCGGCGGTTGTGCAGGTGCGTCCCGATCGCGAACAGGCCCCACGCGGCGGCCAGGCCGGCCGCCCAGGCGATCGTGATCGCGGCGACCGTGGCGTCACCGGGGAGGACGTGGTCGAACGTCCAGATCAGACCGGGGTAGAGCGGGAAGAACGCCAGGTTGCTGGGGAGCGGCGTGCCGTCCGGGCGGAGCGCGAAGGCCGCGTCGTAGCCGCGGCTGATGACCGCGAGGTACCAGCCGCCGTCCCACCGGGTCAGCTGCTGCCAGAAGTCGCGGTGCAGGTTGTCGGCGGTGAGCCAGAACGCGATCAGTCCGGACGCGCGGAGGACGGCGTAGAGGGCCAGGGCCGGCCAGGCTGCCAGGAACCCGATCCGCCCGAGCACGGGCGGCGCCGCGACCGGGGCCGCGACGGCCTCGTCCACTGTGGTGACCGGCTCGACCGGCGTTTCACTCCCGGGAGACCGCTGTGCGGGAATCCGGGGTGACCCGGTGATAGTCTCGACATCTTCGGCCGTCAATCTGAGCTCCCCGGTGCGACTGCTTGGCGGTGCCGGGAGCTTACTGGACGTCCATTACGCCGGTGGTACCTGAGGACTACTCACAATCACGGCGAATGCGTCCAAAACCGGGCAAGATAAACGCCATAAATGGCGGAGATCACCGCAAGGACCGTCAAGACCGAGATCATCGTACGTCGATGGGCGCCGGCCAGTCCCGTGGCGATCGGGAGCAGCAGCGGGAAGGCCGGGATCAGCAGCCGGCCCTTGGCGTGGAAGTAGCCGTCGCCGAAGAACACCATCGCGACGATGACCAGCGAGAACACCGCGAGCGGCCAGGCGCGCCGGTTCGCCGAGAGCACCACGGCCAGCACGATCGCGGCGAGCAGCACCAGCGTGCACATCAGATAGGCCAGATCGACCCGCCCGGTGAGCAGCGTCCGGGCCGTGCCGAGCGTGTAGCCGCCGTCGTCATAGGACATCTTCCAGGCGTCCTTCTGGACGTGGAAATAGCCGTCGGCGCGGCCCAGCCGGTGTCCTACCCAGACGACGTACCCGAACAAGCCGATCGGGGCGATCAGGCCGGCCGCCCAGGGGCGCCAGCCGTCCCGGCGGGTGAGCCCGGCGGCCAGCGCGGCCAGCCCGACCGCGGCGATCAGCGCGGCGCCGGTCGGCCGGGTCAGGCCCGCGAGGGCGCAGAGCAGACCGGCGGTCAGCCAGTGCCGGCGCAGCACCGCGAACAGCGACCACGCGCAGAGCGCGGTGAACAGCGTCTCGGTGTAGCCCATCGACTCGACCATCGCGTGCGGGACGACCGCCCACAGCGCGGCCAGCAGCACACCGGCCCGGCGGCTGTGCAGATGCGTCCCGATCGCGAACAGGCCCCACGCCGCGACCAGCCCGGCGAGCCAGGCGAGCGTGATGCCGGCCGCCGCCGCGTCGCCCGGCAGGACCGGGTGGAGCAGCGCGATCAGGCCCGGGTAGAGCGGGAAGAACGCCAGGTTGGTGGTGGCCAGGGAGCCGTCCGGGTGCAGCGGGATGGCCAGGTCGTAGCCGCGGGTGGCGATGCCCGCGTACCAGCCGGCGTCGTAGCGGCCGAGGATCGCCCACAGGTCGCGGTGCGGGTCGGTGCCGAAGAACGCGAGGGCGAGCAGGCCGATCGCCCGCAGCGCGGCGTAGCCGGCGATCGCCGGCCAGGCGACCCGCAGGCCGACCCGGCGGCGCGGCGCCGGGAAGTCCCCGGCCGGGGCGGCCCGCGCCGGCACGTCGTGCTCCGGCGACCGTTGCGCGGGAATCCAGGTGAGGTCCGCGACTGCCAAAATCCGCTCCCGACTAACTCGACCACTCTGCGGGTCGGGAGCCTACTGATCTTTGGTGGCAGCGAAAGACCTGGTCAGAGGGTCCTCGGCAGAACCTGACCGGGTGACCGACCCGATCGGAGCCGAAGGGTTCACCCGGGTTGGTCCGGAAGTGTGAAGATCACCCGGGTGCCGCCGCCGGCGTTCTCCTCGAGCCGGATCACGCCACCGTGCCGGTCGACGATCCGCAGGCAGCTGGACAGGCCGATGCCGTGCCCGGCGGCGGACGTGCCCTCCAGCCGGGTGAACATGTCGAAGACCCGGCTGCGCTGCTCCGCCGGGATGCCCATGCCGTTGTCGGCGACCGTGACCGCCCAGGCGGAACCCTCCCGCGCCGCGCTCACCTCGACCCGGGGCAGCCGGTCCGGGTGGCGGTATTTGATCGCGTTGGCGATCAGGTTCTGCAGCAGCTGCCGGGCCAGCACCGGGTCGCACGAGATCGGCGGCAGCGGCCAGGGCGCGACCACCACGGCGTCCGAGGAGACGATCTCGGCGCGCAGGTCGGCGACCACGCTGTCGAACACCTCGCCGAGGTCGGCGATCACCCGCTGCACCGGCGCGCTGCCGGCCTTCGCGTAGCCGAGCAGCGAGCCGATCAGGTCGCGCATCCGGGTCACCGCCCGGGACGCCGCGTCCACCCAGGCGCGTTCCTGCCCGGACACCACGTCCTCGAGCAGCTCCAGATAGCCGCCGACCGCGCCGAGCGGCGCCACCAGGTCGTGGCTGACCGCGCCGGCGAAGTTGTTCAGGTCGGCGTTCGACCGGCGCAGCTCCTCGTTCGCGGCGGACAGCTCCCGGCGGGCCTGCTCGATCACCCGCTGCTGGGCCCGGTCGGTGGTGACGTCGTTCATGGCGACGACGGCGCCCAGCGGGGTACCGTCCGGCGCGATGAGCGCGCGACCGTTGCTGATCAGGTGCATCGGGCCTCCGGAGCGGCGCCGGATGATGATCTCGGCGTTGCTGACCGTGCCCTCGTGCAGCGCCCGCATCAGCGGGATCCGGTCGGCCGGCAACGGGGTCACGCCGTCGGTGTCGAACAGCGCGTAGCGGCCGGAGAAGTCGCTCGGGTCGACGGTCGGGTCGGCGTCCAGGCCGTGCCACTCCCGGGCGGTCCGGTTGAACAGGGTGAGCCGGGCGGCCTGGTCACAGGCGACCACGGCCACGTCGATCGTCTCCAGCAACGTCTCGGTCCACCGCTGCCGGGCCTCGGTGATCTCCACGAGCTCCGCGTTGAGCCGGGCCTGGCGGCGCCGCTCGAACAGCGCCAGGATCACCTGGGCCAGGTCCTCGAGCCGGGCGATCTGCTCGACGGTCAGCTCGTGCGGCTCGTTGTGGAAGACGCAGAGCGAGCCGAGCGCGTGCCCGTCCGGGGTGATCAGCGGCGCCGAGGCGTAGAACCGGACGTCGGCGAGAACACCGGTGACCCACGGGTTGGCCCGGTAGGTGGGGTCGACGCTGGCATCCCGGACGTAGGTGAACTTCCCGGTCTCGAACCGGATCGCGCACATCGAGTCGGAGCGGGCCGAGTCGCCGCCCTCGAACCCGACGGTGGTCAGCTGGCACTGCCGGTGCTCGTCGATCAGGTTCAGCGTCGCGGTCGGCACCCCGGCGACCGTCGCCGCGACCCGCACCACGGCCTCCAGCTCGTCCCCGGCCGGTGAGTCGAGCAGGCGGTACTCGTGCAGCGCGGCCAGCCGCCACTGCTCCCGCTCCTCCACCCGCGCGACGAGATCCACGTAGCCCCTATCGGCGGCCCGAAGCCGATCCTGACGAACGTGCCGTCAGCGCGTCGGCGAGCAGCCCGTCGATCACATCGCGCATCCGGACCACCTCGGCCGACCCGCCGGCGGCCTGCTCGTAGCCCTCGAAGGCGAGCAGTTCCAGGAAGCCGCCGACCGCGGCGAGCGGGGCGATCAGGTCGTGACTGACCGCCGCCGCGAAGTTGGTCAGGTCCGCGTTCGAGCGTTCCAGCTCGGTGTTCGCCGCGGCCAGGTGCTCGCGGGCCTCCTCGATCAGGCTGCGGCGGGTGTGCTCGGCGGTCACGTCGACCTGGGCCAGCACCGCGCCGACGATCTCGTTCTCCGGGCCGCGCAACGGGCTGGCATTGACCCGGACGCGCACCGGATCGCCGATCGGCCGGCGGATCACCATCTCCCGGCCGGTGAGCACCACGCCGTCGCGCAGCGCCACCTGCAGCGGCAGCTCGTCGTCGGGGACCGGGGTGCGCCCGTCCGGCTCGAACAGGCCGAACCGGGCGGCGATGTCGACCGGCAGCGGATCACCCTCGCCGCTGCGCCCGTGCCACTCGCGGGCCGACCGGTTCCAGAGCGTCACCCGGAAGTTCACGTCGCAGGCGATCACCGCGGCGTCGACGGTCTCCAGCAGGGCGTCGGTCCACTGCTGCTTGGCCCGCGCGGCGATGGCCAGGGCGCCCATCGTCCGGGCCTGCCGGCGCCGTTCGAAGAACGCGATGACGATCCCGGCCAGGTCGGTGAGGTGCGCGATCTGCTCGCCGGTCAGCTCGTGCGGCGCCTCGTCGAAGACGCACAGGGTGCCGAGCGCGTGCCCCTCCGGGGTGATCAGCGGCGCCGAGGCGTAGAACCGGACGCGGCCCAGGGCGCCGTTGACCCACGGGTTGGCGGCGTACCGGGGGTCCTGCGGGGCGTCCGGGACGTGGGCGAAGACCCGCGCGTCGAACTGCACCGCGCACATCGAGTCCTCGCGGGCGCAGTCGATCGGCGCGCCACCGAGCCGGACCAGCTGGTACTGCCGGGTCGCGTCGAGCAGGTTCAGGCTGGCCGAGGCCACCCCGGCGACCGTCGCCGCGATCCGCAGCACTGCCCGCAACTCCGCCTCCGGGGGCGTGTCGCGCAGCTGGTACTCGTGCAGCGCCGCGAGGCGCTCCTGCTCCACGCCGTTCCCATCGTCCGTTCCGGCGCTGAGCTGAGCGGCCCCACTTGATCGATGAGTGACGATAAGATCCGATGATGGACTTCGTGAAGCCCTTCGTGCTGCCCGTCGAGGACCGCGCTCCGGAACGCCAGGAATTCCACGACCTCTACCTGCCCGGCGACATCGCCGGACCACGCCCGGCGATCCTGGTCGTGCCGGGCGGTCCGCTGCCCGCCGAGGTCCGCCCGATCCAGCGCGACTGGCCGGTCTTCCAGGGATACGCCCGCCTGGCGGCGAGCCGGGGCACGGTGGGCGCGGTGGTTGATCACCGTCTGCATTCCCCCGATGCGTACGGTGCGGGCGCCGCGAACGTCGCCGCCGCGCTGGAGAGCCTGCGCAGCGACCCCCGGGTGGACGAGAACCGGCTCGCGCTGTGGTTCTTCTCCGGGTCGGGGCTGATGGCGGCCGACTGGCTGCGCGAGCCGCCGTCCTGGCTGCGCGTGGTGGCGCTGAGCTATCCGGTGCTCGTGCCGTTCCCGGGGTGGCCGCTCCAGGCCCGGTTCGACCCGGTGGCCGCCGTCGCCGAGGCCGGGGACCTGCCGATCGTGCTGACCCGGGTGGGCCGGGAGGACCCGGCGGTGGCGGTGGGGGTCGCCGCGTTCGTGGAGGCCGCCGCGAAGGCGAACCTGGAGATCGTCGACGTGCCGGACGGGCACCACAGCTTCGACGTGAAGGACGACACCGACCAGTCGCGGGCCGCGATCAGCCGGGCGGCCGATCTGGTGATCGCGAAGCTGGCCTGAAGACGGCGCTGCCGCCCGGGGTGGGGTCCGGGCGGCAGCTTTCTCGGTGCTGATCTACTCCGAGTCGGAGTCGGTCTCGTCGTCGGTGTCCGTGGACGTGTCGGTGCTGTCGTCGCTGGTGGCTTCGGGACTCGCCGTGGGGTCGGCCTCGTCGGTGCCGGCCTTACTCTCGGCGGCAGCGGGTGTGGCCTGGTCGTCGTCCTGCTCGACCGGTCCAGCGCTCTTGGCGGGGCTGGTCTTCGTGGCGCTGCTCTTCGTGGCGCTGCTCTTCGTGGCGCTGCGGCCGAGGTCGCGCAGGTCGGTCTCCATGTCGCCGCCGTTCCAGCGGTCGCCGCCGTTCCAGCGGTCCCCGCCGGTCCAGCGGTTGCCGCCGTGCCGGTGATCGTCGCCGACCAGGCGGTCGCCGTGCCGGCGGTCGTTGCCGTGCAGGCGGTCGCCGGTGCGCAGCCGGTCGCCGGTGTTCCAGCGGTCGCTGACGGTCCAGTCGTCCGGCTCGAGCGGGTCCGGCTCGTCGTTGACCCGGGCGAAGCCGTCGGCCCCGCTGAAGGCGTCGATCCCGGCGAAGCCGTCATTTCCGGTAAAACTGTCGGTTCCGGTGAAGTCGCCGGCCCGGGCGAGGTCGTCGAACAGGTCGCCGCCGAAGCTCGCCGGGTCGAAGTCGTCGGCGCGGGGCAGCGAGATCGGCATCCCGGAGTGGGTGAGCAGGTAGATCTGTGAGTCCAGGTCACCGCGGTCGGCGTCGAAGCAGACCTGCGAGCCGTCCAGCCAGCTGTTGTCGAAGGTGACGTCGGTGATCCCGCCGTGGAAGCGGTCGCAGTCCCGGTCGACCGAGGTCGGGCGGCTCAGGTCGTGGACCCAGGCGGGGCGCTGCCGGGTGGGCCGGTCGACCCGGACCGGGCGCTTCACCCGGGTGGGGCGCTTCACCCGGGTGGGGCGGTGCTTCACCGGGCGCACGGCAGCCGGACGAACAGCAGCCGGACGAACGGCGGCCGGGCGAACAGCGGCGGGCCGGACGGCGGCCGGGTGTCCGGCGGCCGGGGGCTCGACGGCGGCCGGCGGGTCGACGCGGACCGGGGGCTCGACGGCCGGCGCGTGGTGGACCACGATCGGCTCGGTCACGACGGGGTGCTGGTTGGTGGCGTTCTGACCAGCGGGGTTCTGGGCCGAGCCGGGATTGTTGACCGCGCCGCCGGTGTTTGCGCCGCTTCCCTGCGCCTGGCCGGCCGGGTGTCCGGAATTGCCGGTGGCCGCGCCGCCGGGCTTCGGGGCGCCGCCGGGCGAGCCGCCGAGGCCCGGGCCGCCGACCGCGCCGGGACCGGTGACGATCCCGGGAGTGCCGACCGCGATCCCGCCGAGGCCCAGCCCACCGCCGTGCGCCCTCACGCCACCGCCGGTCGCGCCACCGCTGTGCGCGCCCAGGCCGCCGCCGTGCGCGATCGCGCCACCATTCGCGCCGCCGCTGCCCACGCCCGCGCCGCCGCCGGTTGTGCCGAGGCCGCCACCCGGGCCGAGCCCGTGGCCCGGCGACCGGTTACCACCCGGTCCACTACCGGCCCCCGGCTGCCCGGAACCCGAGCCGTAACCCGACCCGCCTGCCGCAGTACCGATCCCGCCGGAACCGGAGCCGCTCCCGGTGCCACCCGCGAAGTCACCGCCGGTGCCGGCCGGTGCCTGGCCGGTGGCGTCCGGCGCCGGGGCCGCACCGTCCCCGGCCACGTCCGGCTGCGCCGGGTCGAGGGTCTCCCAGGTCGTACCGGGCGGTGGCAGCTCACCCGCGAACGGCACCTCGTCATCGCCGGTGCACCCGGCGACGACGGTCAGCAGCAGGGCGGCGCCGAGCGCGGCTCCGATCCGGCGCGGGCGTACGGGCAGAAATTCGGTGCGCTCCATAGGTGGTCCACTCCCGTCCGTGGACGCCATGATCAGCATCCGGGCGGGGTTCACTATCCACCGTCCAGCCCCGACGGTGCCGACGTTGGATCTTCGACACACCCGCCGGGGCGATCCTTACCACCCCGCGGGTGACCTGCCGGAATTACTGGGCTCCCGGCTCGTTCACGCGCTGTCAGCGGTGCCAGCGCAGCGGGCCCGGGTGCACGCTCCACCAGAGCTTGCGCCACCAGGAGCGCCGTTCGCGGAGCGTCGCGGCGTACGAAAGAGCTTGTGCCCCGGCCCGATCCGCCTGCCCGGAGTCGGCGGCGCCGGGCGCGAACCCGACCGTGTTGAGCGCGCCCACCAACTCGTCCAGCGCGGGCAGCGGCTCCGTCGAAGCGGGCGCCGGGGCGGCCCGCCGGAGAAAGCCGGTGCGCAGCGGCGGCGGCACGGCGGCGTACGCGGACATCTCGGTGGCCGACAGGTGATCCGGCACCGGCTGGCCGGAGAGCCGCAGCGCGTCGGTGAACTCCCGCCACGCCCCGGTGATCCGGTCGTCCGGGCTGCCGTCGTAGAGCCGCCGGCGCCGCAGCCCCCGGCGCAGCTGGACCACGGTCAGCGCGGCGAGACCGAGCAGGACCAGCAGCGACCCGGACACTCCCCCGGCCACCACGCCGGCCGGCGTCCCGCCCCCGGCGGCGACCGGCGCGGCCACCGCCGACAGCGACGGCGCCGCGGTCTCCGGCGGCGCGGTCGTCTCCGGCGGCGTGGTCGGCGGGGTGCTCGGCTTCGGGATGAAGTCCTGCTCGACCGGCGTCGGGTCGTCGGTGGCCGGCATCGGGTCGAACGCCACCCAGCCCAGCCCGTCGAAGAGCACCTCCGGCCAGGCGACCGCGTTCCCGCCGGTGACCTGGCCACCGGCGGCCGGCGCGGTGAACCCGACGACCACCCGGCTGGGCAGCCGGGTCAGCCGGGCGAGCAGGGCGAACGACGCCGCGAACTGTTCCGACGTGCCCTCCTGACCGCCCTGGCCGCGCGGGCCGAACAGGAAGTACGCGAGGTTCGGGTAGGCGTGCCCGGTCGGCGCGTCCGGGGTCTCCCGGTAGTGCTGGGCCAGGAACTCCTGGATCGCCACGGCCCGGTCGTACGCGGCGCCGTTGCCGTCGGCGAGGTGGTCGGCGAGCTTCTGGATGGTGTCCGGCACCCCGGTGCCGACCTTCAGGTAGCGCACCACCGCGTCACCGTCCGGCGCGCCGGCGGTGGGCAGCATGTTCAGGTCCGGGGACTGCACCCGGGAGGTGACCGTGTAGGTCAGGCCCTTGGTCAGCCCCTCCGGCCGGATCAGCGTGCCGGTGACCGCGTCGTAGGCGACCCGCGCACCGGAGACCTCGGCCGGGGTGGCGATCGCCGGCAGCAGCCGGCCGGTCAGCCCGGAGACGGTGATCTGCTGGCGTACCTCGGTGGTTTCCGCACCCGGCAGGCCGGGCTGCTCGGGCAGCACCCGGCCGGCGTTGCGGTAGGTCCCACCGACCTTCCAGGTCACGCCGTCGTAGTCGGAGAGCACCGCGAGCCGCACCTTGACGGTGCCGGGCTTGCCGGTCGGCGGGGTGGCCGGCTGGTAGGTGAAGAGCTGCTGCTTGGGGGTGAGCATCCAGCCGGAGATGCGGTTGAGCGGGCTCTCGTCGAGGCTGTCGACCTGGGGCGGTTCGACGTACTGCCGGGGGTCGACCGGTGCCGCACTGACCTGGCCGCTGATCCACGGCCCGACGACGGCGCCCAGCCCGAGCACCACCACCAGGCCCGCCGCCGCACCACCGAGCGCCTGTGTCCGGATTTTTCCGGATACTTCGACCGGCGGCGTCACGAGCGCGATCACCACCAGCGCGGCGAACCCGAGCGTCGGCCCGACCGCCGCCCCCGCGTTCGGCCCGACCACGTAGAGCGCGCCCGCATACAGCAACACCGGCGTCAGCGACCCGAGCAGCACCCGCCGCGCCCGCACCCCGACCTCCACCGCGGCCAGCCCGGCGAGCCAGGTCGCGATCACCGGCACCACCACGGTGTCCGGCGTGGACTCCACCGGGATCAGCGCGGTCAGCAGCCGCGGGATGCCGTTGACCAGCGCCTCGCGGACCATCGCCGGGAACGGCGTGGCCAGCCCGGCGTGCCCGGCGGCAATCTTCAGCGCCAGCGCGGTGTACCCGGCGAGCAGCACCGCGGAGACCGGCGCGGCACTCCAGGACGGCAGCCGCCTGGTCAGCAGCCCGGCGCCGACCGAGCCGGCCGCGGCGCCCGCGACCAGCTGGACGAGCAGGTCGTCGGCGTAGATCCGGCCGAGCACCAGACCGGCCAGCGACAGCATGCCGATCAGCGCGACCACGACCACGGTCGTGCGGAGCCACCTCACCACCCGCGGACCCCGTCCCACGCGGCGGCGAACTCGGCGCCGTCGTCGGCCTCGATCACGATCAGCCGGTCACCGGCCGCGACCGGCGCGCCGTCCCGGTCACCGAGCAGCGCGGCGAGCACCACCGGGTACGTGCCGCGCAGCGAGCTGACCGTGCCCAGGTCGGCACGACCGCCCGGGCCGGTGAGGAAGACCAGCGTGTCGCCGAGCCGCTGGGCGCGCAGCCGGCGCAGGGTGCCGTCCAGGTCACCGGGCTGCAGCGCGGCCTCGGTGAGCACGTCGAGGTAGGGACCGGTCACCACCGTCGAGACCAGGTGCAGACCGACGGGCAGATCCTCGCGTACGGCCGCGGCCACGATCGACGCGGCCGCCTCGCACGCCGACTCGAACGCCTCGGGATCCGGGTACGACCCGGCCCGGTCGTCGAGCAGCACCACGATCGTCGGCTCCGAGGTGTCCAGCTGTTCGCGCACCATCAGCTCGCCGACCTTGGCCGAGCTGCGCCAGTGCACCCGGCGCAGCTCGTCACCCACCACGTATTCGCGCAGCGCGTCGAAGGTGATCGAGCCGTGCGGCACCTTGTCGATCCGGCCGTCGAGGCTGCGGGCCATCCCGGCCGGTGTCGCGCGGAGCAGGTGGATCCGCGGGTGCACCCACACGGTGGCGATCTCACCGTACGTCCGGGAAAGCCGGACCAGCGCGAGCGGATCGCCCCGGGTGACCCGCAGCGGCCCGATCGGCACGATGCCCCGGCGGTCGGTCGGCACCGGGTACTCCACCGTGGTGTCGTTGCCGGGACGCAGGCGCAGCAGCGGGACCGGGACGGTGGTGCGGCCGCAGCGGTCGGTGGCGACCAGGCTCGCGGCGCGCAGCCGGCTGGTGTTGTGCACGGTCAGCCGCATCCGCGCGGGCTCGCCGCGGGCCACCCGGTCCGGTTCGGCGACCCGGTCCACGCCGAGCCGTGGCCGCCAGAACGCGAAGACCAGCGCGCAGCCGGCCGCGACCAGTCCGGCCGCGCCGAGCAGGGCGAGGTCCGGGTACCCGGACGTGAAACCGGCGGTGAGCAGGGCCAGCGCCGCGACGACCAGGCCGATGCCGCGAGCGGTCACGCGCTGGCCGGCAGCGGCACCGCCACCGAGCTGATCGCGTCGGCGAGCACGTCACCGGCGGTCACCCCGCGCAGCTGGGCGTCGGCGGAGAGCAGCACGCGGTGCGCGAAGACCGGCTCGACGAGCGTCTTCAGATCCTCCGGCAGGACGTACCCGCGACCGTTGATCAGCGCGTAGGCGCAGGCCGCGCGGGTCAGCGCGATCACACCGCGCGGGGAGACACCGACGCGCACCTGCGGGTGGTTGCGGGTCGCGGCCGCGAGCCGGACAGCGTACGTGTACAGCGGATCCGCGACGTGCACCTGCAGCGCCATCTTCACCATCTCGCCGACCGTGGCGGTATCGGTGACCGGTTCGAGGGTGT
Source organism: Actinoplanes awajinensis subsp. mycoplanecinus (assembly GCF_001509495.1). Lineage (NCBI taxonomy): Bacteria > Bacillati > Actinomycetota > Actinomycetes > Micromonosporales > Micromonosporaceae > Actinoplanes > Actinoplanes awajinensis. The sequence goes on from NZ_LLZH01000296.1 coordinate 67,187, forward strand.
CCGGCGATCGGGTGGCGGCGCCGCGCAACACCTCGATCTCGACCTCCTCGTCCGGGTAGCCGACCGACAACTTCACCAGGAACCGGTCCAGCTGGGCCTCGGGCAGCCGGTACGTGCCGTCCATCTCGACCGGGTTCTGCGTGGCCACCACCAGGAACGGCTGTGGCACCGGGTGCGGCACGCCGTCGACGGTGACCCGGCGCTCCTCCATCACCTCGAGCAGCGCCGACTGGGTCTTCGGCGACGCCCGGTTGATCTCGTCGGCGATGACGATGTTGGCGAACACCGGGCCGGGGTGGAACTCGAAGGCCCGGCTCGCCTGGTTGAAGATGGTGACACCGGAGACGTCCGAGGGCAGCAGGTCCGGGGTGAACTGGATCCGCCGCCACTGCCCGCGCACCGACGCCGCCAGGGCCCGGGCCAGGGTGGTCTTGCCGACCCCGGGCACGTCCTCGAGCAGCACGTGGCCCTGGGCGAACAGCGCGGTCAGGGCGAGCCGGACCACCTCCGGCTTGCCCAGCACGACCGAACCGATCCGGTCGGCGAGCTGGCCGGCCACCTGGGCGAACCCGGTGATGTACGACGGCGGCAGCGGTTCGGTGCTCACAGTTCGGTCCTCATCAGCAGGTGGGCAGGTTGGCCAGGTCGTCGTTGTCGTCGAGGTTCAGCCAGGCCCAGGGGATGTAGGTCTTCCCCTCGTACGCGATCTGGATCCACCAGGTGCTCACCTTGTTGCTGTTGTAGACATACGCGTCCACCTTGTCGCCGGTCTTCTTGCAGTACGCCTGGAGCCGGGTGCCGTTCTTCACCCAGCCGGCCTGCTGGGAGTTCACCTGCTGGGTGATCTTGAAGATCTCGTTGCCGTTGCGGCCGTCCACGTCGGCGTCGCAGTACGTCTTCTGGTCCCCGCTGTCACCGTTGTTGCAGGTCGCGGTGCCCATGAGCTTCGGCGTCGTCCCGTTGGCGGTCTTGGTGACCTTGCCGGCCGCGTTCGACGCCGTCACCGTGAAGGTGTAGTCGGTGCCCGGCGCGAGCTTGCTGGCCTTGAGGCTGGTGCAGCTGCCGTCCGAGCCGGTGCCGTCCGGCACGGTCAGCGCGCAGGTCGCCTTGCCACCGCCGGCGTCCACGCTGAACCCGACGGTCGCCGTGGTGTACGCGGTGTCCGTCCCGGTCACGGTGATCGCGGGCGGCGCGACGGTGCGCGCCGTCGCGGTGGCCGTCTCGCTCTCGCCGCCCTCGTTGACCGCGAGCACCTCGACCGCGACGGTCTCCCCCGCGCCGAAGCCGGTCAGCGTCGCCGCCGTCCCGTCGGTGACGTCGGTGCTCCTGCCGCCGGCCTTCACCACGTACTTGCTGATCGCGCGGCCGTTGTCGGCAGGTGCGGTCCAGGTGACCTGGACGGTGCCGGCCTTGTCGGAGACCGTGGCGGCCGCCAGGTTCTCCGGCTTGCCGGGCTTGGTGAACGGCACGACGCTGTTGCTCACCGCGGACGCCTTCGAGCCGGCGCCGCGCTCGTTGACCGAGACCACGGTGAACGCGTACTGCTTGCCGTACTCCAGCTGGCCGGCCGGGATGGTCAGGGTGGGCTCCTTGGCGTCACCGGCCGGGGCGGAACCGCCCTCGGCGACACCGGTCACCGTGTACCGGGCGATCGCCAGGCCCTGCCCGTTCGCCGCCGGCCAGGTCACCGTGACCGAGCCGTCCGGCTTCGCCTCGGCGACCGGGGTGCCCGGCGGGTCCGGCACCTCGGAGGTGGGCTTGACCGGGTTGCTGCTCCTCGGCGGGCCGTTGCCCTTCCGGTTCACCGCGTACACCGCGAACTGGTACGTCTCGCCGTTCGTCAGCCCGGGCACCACCAGCGAGCGCTGACTCGCGCCGACCTGAAACGTCTGGTTGTTGCCGGTCACCACGTACTTCGTGATCGACGCGCCGTTGTCGGCGGCCGGCTGCCAGGTCACCCGGGCCTCGGCGTTGCCGGCCGCGGCCCGCACGTTGCGCGGCGCGCCGGGCTTGGCGACCACCGGCTTCACCGGCTTCTTCTTCTCCGGCGGCGGCGTGGCCGGCGGCGTCTTCACCTTCGGCGGATCACCACCGAGGACGTCGTCGGCGTACTTGTCGACCACCCGGACGCCGTGCTCACCGTCGACCACCCGGGCGGTCGACGAGCCGGGCGCGTTGATGAACAGGTAGCCCTCGCGGATGTCCAGCTCCAGCGGCCCGCCGGGACGCTGGAACGTGATCGGCTTCTGCTCCTGGCCGGCCTGGTCGAAGACGTGCACGGTGCCGCCGTCGGTGTCGGCGACGTAGTAGTAGTCCTCCCAGGCGACCGCGGGCTGCAACTGCGACGGTGCGCCGGTCACGGTGAACTTCGCCTTGACCCCGCCGGCCGCGTCGATCCCGAGGACCTCGCGCGAGTCCGGCACGGTGACCGCCACGGTGCTGCCGTCGGTGTGCGCCGGCAGCGTGCCCGGCCCGGTCAGCGGCAGCGTGACCCGTGAGGTGGCGGTGTCGCCGACCCGGGTCAGCTCGTTCGTGGTGCGGTCCAGCACCGCGACGCCGTCGTCCAGAGTGGTCAGCTCGAAGTCGTGGCTGGCGCCGCCGACCGGCTCGGTACGGACCCGCTGCGGGTCACCGGTCACCTTCTCGCCGGCCCCCTCGGTCGCCGACGGCGCGGGCGTCACCGCGGTCACGGTGCCCTCGCTGGGCGCCACGATCCAGAGCCGGCCCTTGCCGTCGAACGCGCCGCCGGTGATCCCGGGCGGGAAGCTGATCGGCTGGCCGACCGCCTGCAGGCTGGCCGGGTCGACCTGCTGCACCTTGCCCTGCACCGAGTCGACGACGAACGCGGACTTGTCGTGCAGCGCGACGCTGACCCCGATGCCCGGCGACGACTGCTGGTTCCAGAACGCCTGCAGGTCGGTGAGGTCCATCGACGCGATCGCGCCGGTGGTGACGTCGCGCAGGATCACGAACCGGTCGCTCTGGCTGACCTGCAGCCCGTGCCCGCGGGCCTGACCGACGTCCACCCGGGTGTCGATCTTCGCGGTGACGCCGTTGACCCGGGACACCTCGCCCTTGCCCCGGCTCCACACCCAGGAGGCCGCGTCGAAGCTGGCCACCGCCTCGTCGGCGGCGCCGAGACCGAGCACGGTCAGACCGAGACCGGCGGTGAGCGCCAGCACCGTTCCCATCGTGACGAGATACCCACGACTGGGTAACCGACGCTGGCGTGCCTCGGCCGGCGCGGTGTCTGTGCTGCTCACTGCGGCTGTCCCCCCGTTGGCGAACCTTGACGTGTCCAGGACGCAGGCCATCATAGGGTGATTGCGGCGAGCGTCGATACCCGCCGTGTGCGCCCTATGTGCTCAGTTCTGCCCGCGGTCGGTGCATTTCTGCTCGGACGTGGCGAACGTGTCGATGGCGTAGACGGCCACCACCGCGAAGCAGTAGTCGAGCTCCGGGTTGAGCCCTTCGATCGTCTTCGACGTCACCCCCGGGCTCACGTTCTGCGCCGGTTTCAACTGCTCACCCGGATGCCCCATCGTGATCATGAAGCTGACCTTGCCGCCCGCCGGGTCGGCCCAGGAGATGTCGATCCGGGTCCGCCGATCGGTGAGCGCCACCTGCGCGGGCGGATCCCCGGCGAGCGTCGGAGTGTCGTTCTTCTCATCCTTCTGGGTCCGGTCCGCCAGGGTGAAGACCATCGCCACGACGGCCACGATCGCGGCCAGGACCGCGGCGATCACCGCGAAGAGCGCCATCCCCCGCTTCCGGTGCGAGGCGGGTTGCGGTTCATTCCCCCTTCCGTACGCGGGGAAAGCACCGTCCGGCGCCGCACCCTGCTGCCAGACACCCGCCTCGGTCTGCCGGTAGCCGCCGGCCTGCTCGTAGCCGGCCTGCTGGTAGGTGGCCTGCTGGTGCCCAGCCTGCGGATAGGCGGCCTGGCCCGGGTGGTAGATGCCCTGCTCATACCCGGCGTGACTGACGTAGCCGGCCTGGTCGTAGCCGACGGCCGGATCGTAGGCGGGGTCGGAGGTCGGAGCGGGGCCCGGCTGGTAGCGGCTGGCCTGGGCGGCCGCCTGGGGGTAACCGGAGGTCGGCGCCGGACCCGGCCGGTAGACGCCGGGCGGGGTCGAGGCCTGGGGGTATCCGGGGCCTGACGTCTGCGCGGGGCCGGGCTGGGTGGCCTGGGGATGTCCCGGGCCTGACGCCTGCGCGGGGCCCGGCCGGTAGACCCCGGGCTGGGTGGGGGCCTGCTGGTGGGGCTCGGCACGGTGGGGGTCGGGTTGCGGCGCCGGGGCCGGGG